>URPB01000006.1:0-39905 GCA_900549575.1 uncultured Collinsella sp. | reverse complement strand
GGTCGCGCCCTTGAAATTGAACGTCAGATTGCCGCTTAGGGGCGTTTGCAGCGTCAACTGGTTACGCGGTTCGTAGAACCGCGTAACTCCCCTAGCTCATCATGGCATTCATCATCTCGTTGGTTGCGGAATCGTCAGCAGACCACTCGCCGTCGTCATTGCAGGAGTACTTGAAGGTGACCTTGGTGTCCTTGGTCTTAGCAGCCTTGGTCACATCGACCATAACCTGACCGGCCATCTTGTACAGCTCGTCATCGGAAGGCATCGAATCGAGCGCGGCGACCTTCTCCTGGTACTGAGTGGCAAAATCCTTAACGATCTGGTTCATGGACTTGCAGGTAATGGTGACCTCGGCAGTTGCGGTGCCCTTGTCCTCGTCGACCGTCACGTCGCCGATCTTGTAGTCAAAGCCCTCGAGATAGCTCTTGGCGTACTCCTTGGGATCGATGCCCAGCTGCTCGAACTCGTCGCCCGAGGCCTCTTCCAGGCCGGCGAGGAAATCGTCGCCACCGTTCTTGACCTCGTCAAACTGCGTCGTAAGATCCTCGGTGATAAGCTCCTCAACCGAAGGACCTCCGCAGCCGGAAAGCACAACCACGCATGCGACCAGAACAGCCATCAGGGGCGCAAGCAGCAGCTTATTCTTCATGACATTCCTCCCAACAAGCGGCACCGCGCTTCCCGACGCGGTGCACGTCGTAACAATAAGGCCATACTAGCCGCTAACGAACACCCCCGGCAAAGCAAAGGCGCAGTCGGCTCGATTTAACGTCCGAACGGTTTACCGGTCCGCCCAACGCGCAATAAAACGTTCCGCCGCATTGTAATAAAAAGGGTGGCCGGATAACCCGACCACCCTTGCACATCCTTTGGATGTCGCAGTCTACTTGCGGACGACCTTGACGATGACATCGCCGGCGGCGACAGCGGAGTCAGCCTCGACGGCGAGCTCGACGTCGGCGAACTCAGCGGTGTTGGACACAGCCACGACGACGCAGTCCTTGTAGCCGGCAGCGGCGATCTTGGCGCGGTCGATCTTGAGCAAGGGCTGGCCGGCCTTCACGACATCGTCAGCCTTGACGAAGCCCTCGAAGCCGTCACCGTTCATGTTGACGGTATCGACACCAACGTGCACCAGGACCTCGATGCCGCTATCGGACTGCAGGCCCACGGCGTGACCCATGGTGACGGTCACCTTGCCGTCGCAGGGAGCGTAGACCAGATCGTCCTCGGGCCACACGGCGCAGCCCTTGCCCAGGACCTCGCCGCCAAAGACGGGATCGGGCACGTCGGCCATCTTGATGACCTTGCCCTTGACGGGCGAGCACAGCACGTCGGCGCCGGCAGAAGCAGAGATGGAAGCGGGAGCTGCAGCAGCGGCAGGCTCAGCCTTCTTCTTGAACATGTCAAACAGACCCATACGTTTTCTCCTCTTGATTAAGCGCAACGTTATGCGCATCCCTATGGTGATTATAGTGCCAAATGATCAAATTGCTAAGGTGAGGGCTCGAATCGAGAGCCCTTCCAAGCCCTTCCCAAAACCTTTCCCCAGTGGCGCTCATATTGTCGATTAATCCTCGATAAGCCCCGGGTGAACAAAAGCACTCCAGATGCCGTCGTCATTGACGTCGGCGGTCACGCAATCGGCTGCCGGTCCGGCGTTCGGCAGAACGCCGGAACTCAATTACTCCAGGCCCTCAGCGCCGTTGGACTTGATGATCTTCTGATATGCGAAGAAGCTGTCCTTGCGGCGACGCTTGTAGGTGCCGGTGCCGTCGTCGTACTTATCGACATGGATAAAGCCGTAGCGCTTGCGCATCTCGCCGGTGCCAGCGGAAACCAGGTCGATGGGACCCCACCAGGTGTAGGCAATCAGGTCAACGCCGTCGGCAATGGCCTCGCCCATGGCCTTGATGTGGCTGCGCAAGTAGGCGATGCGATACGGGTCATGGATGGAGCCGTCCTCCTCGACCTCGTCGTAAGCGCCCATGCCGTTCTCGACCACCATCAGCGGAATCTCGTAGCGAGCATAGATCTCGTTAAGGGCGATGCGCAGGCCCAGCGGATCGATCTGCCAACCCCAGTCGGTGGACTCCAGATAGGGATTCTTGCCGCCGAAGGTCATGTTGCCCTCGGTCATCTCGTGATCCTTGTGGGTGCCCACGGTGCCGGACATGTAGTAGCTAAAGGAGTAGAAGTCGACCTTGCCGTCGGCGATATCCTGCAGGTCGCCGTCCTCCATCACAAGCTCAACATCGTTCTCGGCCCAGAAGCGCTTGGCATAGAACGGGTACTTTCCGCGCACCTGCACGTCGGAGCAGTACCAGTTCATGGCGTTCATCTCCTGCTGCGTAGCAAACACGTCGGCCGGATCGCACGTGGCGGCATAGGAGAGGATGAAGCAATCCATGTTGCCCATCTTGAACTGCGGGTAATGCTCGTGGGCATAGCGCACGACGCGGCCGCTGGCGACAAACTGGTGATGCAGCGCCTGCATGCGGGCCTGCGGCGTGGTGTGGACCGCCGAAGCCGGGCCCTCAAAGCCCTGAATCATGCTGGTCTCAAAGAGGTTGCCCATGTCCTGAGTGCCGCAGTTGATCTCGTTGAAGGTGAGCCAGAACTTGACCTTGTCCTGGTAACGGTCGAAGACGGTTTGGCAATACTTCTCAAAGAAGCCGATGAGCTCGCGGCTCGCCCAGCCGTTGTACTTCTCGACCAGGTGATAGGGCATCTCGTAGTGCGAGAGGGTCACGAGCGGCTCGATGTTGTGGGCGCGCAAGCAGTCGAAGACGCGGTCGTAGAAGGCGAGGCCGGCCTCGTTGGGCTCAGCATCGTCGCCGTTGGGGAAGATGCGGCTCCAAGAGATGGACATGCGGAACATGTTGAAACCCATCTCGGCGAACAGCGCGATGTCCTCCTCGTAGTGATGGTAGAAATCGATGCCGTCATGGTTGGGGTAGAAACGATCGGGGTCGATGTCGATCGTGATCTGGCGCGGCTCCTTGTAGCTGCCGCCCAGGAAGTGGTCGTCGACGGAAGGACCGCGGCCGTCCACGTTCCAAGCGCCCTCAAACTGGTTGGCGGCGGTGGCGCCACCCCAATAGAAGCCCTCGGGGAATCCCATAAGTGTCTCCTCGCTCATGCGTGTTGCTGATGAAACGAGTATGCCGCCGAGTCGCTCCAGGCCAGGGCGAAGGCGCCGATTTGGACACTTCTTTTCGCAGACGCGCGCTGCAACAGCGCTGCAGCTGAAACTTTTTGACACCGAAGGAGCGAAGACGATCCGCCCCGCGCTTACCGGCGGTATGCCGCGGGGGTACAGCCATACTTGTCGTGAAACTTACGGTAGAAGAAGCTCATGTTTTCATAGCCCACCGCATGCGCAGCCGCCCCGGCCGTGGCGCCACCGCGCAGAAGCTCGGCCGCACGCACCAGGCGTCGCTCCTGCACAAGTTGCCTAAAGGTCTTGCCCACATGTCGCTTGAGGAGCGCCGTCGCATAATTAGGGCTCAAGCCAAACTCCGCCGCCATCCCCTCGAGGGAGCATGCAGCGAATTCGCGATCGATATAGCCAAGCATTCCCGTCACCAGGGCAGTGGGCCCCGCCGCGCCGTCCGCCGCGCCGCGCACCAGCTCGCGCTCGTAGCAATCCATGAGCTCGGCCAAAAACAGCTGAAACAGACGCAGGACGATCTCGGAACCGTTGGGGCTCGGGTCGTACAGCTCGCAGAGCATCTCCTGCATGTAGCGCCGAATCCGACGGCTCTCGCCGCAATGAAAACGGACATGGCCCCGATGGTCCGTCTCGCTGTTGAGCGCGTTGAACAAAAACCGCGAGACCGCGCTCTCGCGCGAGAGGCTCGACTCGAGACTCCGGCGCAAAAAAGAGCGTGAAACGGTCATGCTCAGCATGATGTCGTCCTCGCCGAGCGCCGCCACGGCATGAGGGCAAAGGGCGTCGAGCAAAAGCACCTCGTTGCGGCGCAACTCGAGCCTCTCCCCCGCCACCGTCTGCGGGCAGCGCCCGCGATACACATAGCTCATCTCCACGTAATCATGCACGTGCTCGGGAACTGCATTAAAGCGCGAGTTTTTCCTTATCGTCAGGCCACGCGGCATGCCGGGCTGGGCATAGGCAAACCCTGGCTGCCCAATCTTGCGCACTGGGCATCCGTCGATTTCGACATGCTCGGTCATAATCGACCAATCAAATGCCATGCCGTCTTTATAAGCGATCTCACTGGTGCTCAGTTCGCTGAGCCTACGCTCGAGCTCGTCGATCTCCATGGCTTGCCAATCGTTGATTTGGTCATAGTTCGTCGTGATTCAGATATTAGCAGAACGCGCCGACGCGTCCATAATCTGTGCTATGCAGCAGACCGATCGAGCCAAGGAGGATCCATGACCGCGTACTATCAGCAGGTGCTCGAGGGCACATACGACAACCACGTGCTTCCGTTTTTGTGGATGAAGGGCGAGAGCCATAAGACCATTGCCGAGTATCTGGAAAAGATCGCCGGCGCCGACATCCACGAGGTCTGTCTCGAAAGCCGCCCACACCCCGATTTTTGCGGCGAGGGCTGGTGGCGCGACTTGCGCTTTGTCATTGACGAGTGCAAGCAGCTGGGCCTTAAGCTCTGGATCTTGGACGATGCGCACTTCCCCACGGGCTTTGCCAACGGCGCCGTCGAGGAGGCCGTGCCCGAGCTCCGCAAGATCGTGCTCACGCACCGCACGTTCGACATCGTGGGCCCCACGTCCGCCGCGAGCATCGCGCTCGCCAACATGCTCGACAAAACGGAGCGCTTCTACGGCGTGACATTTATGCAGGACGGCAGCCCCGTCGACGTCGCTTACCGAGTAATCGACGATGCAGACGGCAACCCCAGCCGCCTGGTCTTCGATGCACCTGCGGGCCTCACGCAGGCATGCGTGATGTTCACGAGCGGCAAGACCTCCTACAACGAGGACTACATCAATATGGTCGACCGCGCCTCGGTGGCGCAGCTCATCGATGCTGTCTACGAGCCGCATTTTGAGCATCTGGGCGATGAGTTTGGCAAGACGATCCTGGGCTTTTTCTCCGATGAGCCCGGATTTGCCAACGAGAAGGGCACCACGGGCCCCGATGGCATCTCGGACACGCTCATCGGCAAGGCCACCGCGCCCCTACCCTGGTCGGCCGAGCTTGAGCGTCGCCTACGCGCTGCACTGGGCGAGCGCTACCTGGCCGAGCTCCCGCACCTGTGGGACCGCGAGCCGGCCGGCGCGCACGTACGCCACGTCTATATGGACATCGCGAGCACCCTCTATAAGGAGTGCTTCTGCGACCAGCTCGGAGACTGGTGCCGCGCGCGCGGCGTGCAGTACATCGGCCACGTTATCGAGGACAAGGACTGCCACGCGCGCCTGGGCGTGGGCGCCGGGCACTACTTCCGCGCCGTGGGCGGTCAGGACATGGCGGGCGTCGACATCGTGATCAACCAGCTGGTACCCGGCATGGACCGCGGCCTTCACAGCTACGGACGCGGCGTATGGGACCTCGAGTTCTATAACTACGTGCTGCCCAAGCTGGGCTCCTCGGCAGCACACCTCGACCCCAAAAAGCAGGGGCGCTGCATGGCCGAGGTCTTTGGCGCATTTGGATGGCACGAAGGCCTGCGCGAGATGAAGTGGATCGCCGATCATTTTTTGGTGCGCGGCGTCAATTGGTTTGTGCCGCATGCCTTTAGCATGGCCGCCTTCCCCGACTGGGACTGCCCGCCGCATTTCTATGCGCATGGCCAAAACCCCCAGTTTGCACACTTTGGGCAGCTCATGAGCTACATGAACCGTACGGCGAGTCTGCTGAGCGGCGGGCGTGCAACGACCCCGGCGGCGCTTCTCTACCATGCGGACGCCGAGTGGGCAGGCGAGGCGAACTTTATGCAGCATGCCGCCTCCGAGCTTATGCGCGCGCAGGTCGACTTTGACATCGTGCCAGCAGAGGCATTTGAGGACGCAGGGCGCTATGCCGTTGAAATTGCCGCAGACGGTAGCGGCTTTAGCGTGAACGGCCAGGCATACCGCTGCCTGGTGATGCCCGGAGCCGAGTTTGTCGGCGGAGCCGTGCTCGACTTTGCCGCGCGCGCCGCAGCCGCGGGCGTTGCCGTGTACGCGCTGGATAAGTTGCCGAACAAGCGCTACGACGGCGACACTGCAGGCCGCGAGGGCTTTGCCTCCCTGGATGCAACCGCGCTCGCCGGCATCAAACTCCTGGCGACCACCGGGCTCGCAGGCACACTTGCCAATACCGGCATGCAGACCGTGGTTTGCGCCGAGCCCCAGCCCTGGCTGCGCGCACTGCGCTACGAGCGGGCGGGCGAGAGCTATCTGATGCTCGTCAACGAGCATCCCAAGCAGGGTATCTCCACTCAGGTTGCGCTTGCCGACGGCACACCCGTTGCAGGCGCGCGCCTCGACCTGCTCAACGGCACCGAGCCCGCCGCCTTTGACGGCACGCTCGAGTTGGCTCCCTACGAGAGCTGCATCGTGGTCCTTGGGGCTACAGGTTCCGCCGGCGCGGCAACCGTTGGAGACGAAGCCGCATGCATCGACGGGCCCTGGGCGGTTGCCTTCTCTGCCCCTGGCACCGATGCCTTTGGCGAGCCTGTTGAGCTTGCAGACCTGCACGACCTTTCCTCGGCCGAGTTCCCCGGCAAGGCCGGCACATTCCGCTACCAGGCCTCCTTTGTCCTGGGCGAAGCGGTCACCAGCACCGTCATCGACCTTGGCGAGGTCTTTGAGACCGCAACCGTCGCCCTCGACGGCAAATCCCTCGGCACCCGTATCTGTCCGCCTTACCGCTTTGAGGTCGGCGCGCTTTTGGCCGGTGAGCACGCGCTTACGATCGACATCATCAACACCCTCGATCACGCCGTCCCCGACATATTCGGCATGACCGAGCCCTCCGAGCCCAGCGGCCTCTTGGGGCCCGTACGTGTGCTCGGGTAACGCCCCGGGCGCAAACGGCCCAACAAGGACAGTGCCCCCATGTTGAGCCCGCACGGCGTCGAGCGGTCCGTCGTTCATAGACCGGCGGACCAAAACTCCCAGCCAAGCCGAACGTTTTATTTATCGTTATGATTGGTTTATCGCGACGCAAACGCATAGGAGCCATATGGATATCAGGCGAAAGATCACGCAGGGCAAAAGCCTCACCCCCACCGAGCAACAACTTGGGCAAACGGCCCTCGCCATGGGCGAGGATGTGCGCGGGCTTTCCATTAAGGAATTTGCCGCGTGCGCCAACGTTTCGGTCGCGAGCGTGCACCGCTTTTGCAAAAAGCTCGGCCTCGAGGGATTCAAAGACCTCAAGGTCGAGCTCATCCGCCAGGCGACCGAGGCGGGCAATCGGCGCGACGTGGACATCAACTTTCCCTTCGATGCCACCTCCACCCCCGCACAGGTAATGGAGCGCATGGAGGGGCTCTACCAGACCACCTTGGCCGAAACGCAGGAACTGCTCGACCCCGCACAGCTCGACTACGCCGCCAAGCTCGTCATGCGCGCCGACACCGTGGACATCTACACGGGCTCGCATAACCTGTATCCAGCGGGAATGTTCCGCGATCGCTTGCTTTCCGCCGGTAAAAGCGCGACGTGCTACGGCAGCGTCGAGGCGCAGGTGCGTACGGCGCTCGCCTCGGGCCCCGACCATGTGGCGATTGTCATCTCCTACAGCGGCCTTGCCCCCAACCTCAGGGAGATCTTGCCGATCCTCAGCAGTCGACGCGTCCCGGTCATCGTCATCGGCACACCGTACTGCGCCCGCATTCACCCCGGCTTTGCCGCCTATCTCATGGTGAGCGACCACGAGAGTATGACGCACCGCATCACGCAGTTCGCCAGCCACATCGCCGTGCAATACGTGCTCGATTCGCTCTACAGCAGCTACTTTGCCAAAGATTACGCCCGCTGTTCCGAGTTCCTCGAGCGGTCGTTTCCCTACACCCGCCTGCCCGGGCTCAAGTAACGACGAGCGTGGATTTTTGGACACTCAGATAACGAGCGTGGATAATCTCCCACTTTGAGCCCGCACACAGGCCAAAACCGGGAGATTATCCACGCTCATTTTGGGTCCCCTGGGAAACGCATGAGGAGGGCGGATAGACAGCCGTTATTTGCGAGGCGTCAGCGACGTAAAGAGCCCGTGTTGGTTGCAGTAAAGATATATCCTGCCGCGCCCGGTAATATGGAAGCGCGGCTGCACCGATTGCTCTGGATAGAGCTTCTTAAAGCAGACGCCGTCCATAGTCGCATATGCCACAAAGCTAATGTAGTGATCCTTGGTCATGGGATGATCGAGCGTGACGTACCAATCGTCCTCGATGCGCTCGATGGAAAAGGCGTGGTCCGCGTCCGGCTCTTCGGCCTCCTGGGGAAACATCGTGGAGCCACAGCAGCTAAAGCTGCCTTCTCCGAGCGCGTGCACAACGTTTCCGCAGATAGGGCAAACGTAAAAGACGCCTTTGAGCATATTGCCTGCACGGTTGGCGTTGGCCCGAATGTCACCAGCCAAAAGCTCAGCCACGCTTATGCCGAGTCTCTGGGCCAAAGGCTCAACGAGGGAAATGTCGGGAAGGCCGCGGCCGGATTCCCACTTGCTGACGGCTTTATCGGTCACACCAAGGCTTTCCGCCAGGGCGCGCTGGGTGAGGCCGCGCTCTTCGCGCAGCTGCTTAATGGCATGCGCTGCCAAAAAAGTATGGGAGGCATTGGTTTGCCGTGTCTGGTTCATGGGCTGTCCAATCAAATTGAAGAAATGGAGTGAACCGGTTCGACAGTCAGTATCCATTTGAAGGCCAGGCTCGACAACCTACGCTGCGTAGACATGCGCCAATCGAACGAGCGCGGATTTTGGACGCTCATCCTAAGTAGTCATTTAAGAACGTCCCCAATGACTACATCAGGAGTGTCCCCAGATGCCGCATCGCCAGCAACGGGAGTGCCGATGTCTTGGCAACGACAGCGAGCGGGCCGCATTTGAGACAAGGTGACGTGAAACGAAAGGGCGCTGACCTTCTGGTCGCGCCCTTGAAGTTGAACGTCAGATTGTCCAAATGCGGCCCGCGCAGCGTCGGCCGGTTACGGCGTTTGGTAAAACGCCGTAACCTACTTAACTCCGTACTGCTCGTAGTAGGCGTCGATAGCGGCCTTGAGCTCGTCATCGATGACGACCTTGCCGTCGATCTCGTGGTTGTAGAGGGTCTCGACGACCTCGGCCATGGAGACGATGCTCGCGACGGGGAAACCGTACTTGGCCTCGATCTCCTTCTGCGCGGTGGTCACGCCACCCTTGCCGACCTCCATGCGGTTGAGGGAAACGATAAGGCCCTTGATCTCGACATCGGCAGCAGCCTTGACCTTGGGGTAGGTCTCGTCGATGGACTTGCCGGAGGTGGTGACATCCTCGACCATAATCACGCGGTCGCCGTCCTGGGGCTCATAGCCCAAAAGGTTGCCCTTGTCGGCACCGTGGTCCTTGGCCTCCTTGCGGTCACAGCAGTACTTGACCTCCTTGCCGTACAGCTCGTGGTAGGCAATGGCGGTCACGACGGCCAGCGGAATGCCCTTGTAGGCCGGTCCAAACAGCACGTCGAAGTCGTCGCCAAAGTTATCGTGAATGGCCTGGGCGTAATACTCGCCCAGCTTCTTGAGCTGATAGCCCGTCACGTAAGCGCCGGCGTTCATAAAGAACGGGGACTGACGGCCGCTCTTGAGCGTAAAGCTGCCGAACTTAAGAACATCGGACTCGACCATAAACTTGATGAACTCTTGCTTGTAAGCCTCCATGCGGGCTCCTCTCGTAATCGCGTACGTGTCTTCCAGTTTAGCGCAGGCAAGGCGCGTTGCGGGCGCGCTTTGGGGCCTCAGCATTCTGTAAAGGCTTTGTCAGGGGCAATGGTTTTCCAAACAAAGGGGTTGACACGGCAAACCCCCTCATCAAAAATACGGGCGGATTAAAACGGGTACGAGATACCCAAAGCGCGCCGCGCCCGGCCTTAAGGGGGTGTGCCATGGAAGGCAGCCATAGTCGAAAAACCTGCATGTCGCCCTCGGCACGCCGCGAGGATTCCGCGCACGCATAAGCGCCACTAACCGATCGTCAAAACCACCACAAAGGTGCCTGTCCCTTTGTGGTGGTTTGAAAGCATGACGTGAGCGACATCTAGGTTTTTTGAAGCAAATACGACACGTACGCTAACTCCCTTCAACAAGGAGGACCCTATGCTGATGCTCAAAACCGCCACGGTACTCGAAGCCATCTCCAAGCGCCGCCGCACGGCGCGCCCCGCCGCTCGCGCCGGCATGTCCAAGAACATCATATTCGCCGCCACCCATAGCGCCGAGGACGCCCTCGTGCTGCTCGACGCCACGGCCGACGGACTCACTGCCGAGCATGCCGCCGAGCGCCTGAACGCCGTCGGCCCCAACACCATCGAGGCGCCGACCAAGACGCTTGTGCGCCGCATCGCCGACGCATTCGTTGACCCCTTCGCCGGCATCCTCGCCGCGCTCGCGCTGGTCTCGCTCTACATCGACGTGCTCGCCGTGCCCGAGCCGCAGCGCGACCCCTCCACGGTCATCGTCATCGGCATCATGTTGCTGGTATCGGGCGGCATGAAGTTTATCCAGGAAGCCCGCAGCGGCAATGCGGCCGAGGCCCTCAAGGACCTGGTCTCTAACACCTGCTGCGCCCTGCGCGACGACGAGCGCCTCGAAATCCCCTTCGACGAGCTCGTCCCCGGCGATGTGATCCGTCTCTCTGCCGGCGATATGGTGCCGGCCGATGCCCGCATCATCACCGCGCGCGACCTGTTTGTGATCGAGTCCGCGCTCACGGGCGAGAGCGAGGCCGTCGAGAAGACCTCTGCCGCAGCTGTCATTGAGGGCGCCGACAGCTCCGCGTTGCCGCTGTCTGCCTGCAAGAACATCGTCTTTACCGGCACCTCCGTGCAAAACGGCACCGCCATGGCACTCGTCGTTGCCACCGGCTCGGACACATACCTGGGCGGCATCGCCAAGATGCTCAACGGGCGCGGCGAGAAGAGCGCGTTTGACCGCGGCGTCTCGAGCGTCTCCATGCTGCTCGTGCGCCTCATGCTCGTTATGGCGCCGGCGGTCTTTGCCATCAACGCCGCCACCAAGGGCAACGTCATCGATGCGCTGTTGTTCGCCACGAGCGTGGCCGTGGGCATCACGCCGCAGATGCTTCCCGTCATCGTGACCACGAGCCTGTCGCAGGGCGCCAAGGACCTCGCCCGTCGCCAGGTTATCGTCAAGGAACTGCCGGCGATCCAAAACCTCGGCGCGATGGACGTCCTGTGCTGCGACAAGACCGGCACCCTCACCGAGGACCGCATCGTGCTCGAGCGCTACCTCAACACCGACGGCAACGAGGATGCACGCGTGCTGCGCCATGCGTTTTTGAACAGCTTCTTCCAGACCGGCCTCAAAAACCTTATCGACCTGGCCGTCATCGACCGTGCCGATGTGACGCCCTCGACCGTCGTGCCCGATTCCATGCTGGGCCAGAGCCTGCGCGACCGCTATACCAAGGTCGACGAGGTGCCCTTCGATTTCTCGCGCCGTCGCCTGAGCGTAGTTGTCGCCGACGCCCAAGGCAAAACCCAGATGGTTACCAAGGGCGCTGCCGAGGAAATGCTCGAGATCTGCTCCTTTGTCGAGGTCGATGGCATCGCTCAGCCGCTCACCGACGAGAGGCTCGCCCAGATTCGAAAGCAGGTCGCCGGACTTAACGCCGAGGGCCTGCGCGTGATTGCCGTGGCGCAGAAGACCAATCCGCGCTGCGTGGGCGAGTTTGGCATCGCCGACGAGTGCGACATGGTGCTGATGGGCTTTTTGGCCTTCCTCGATCCGCCCAAGGCGAGTGCCGCGGGCGCCGTCGCCACCCTCGAGGCCAAGGGCGTGGCGGTCAAGGTCCTGACCGGCGACAACGATCGCGTCGCCGCCACCGTCTGCGAGCAGATCGGTATCGACGCGAGCAATGTCTTGCTGGGCTCCGAGATCGATGCGCTCGATGACGCCGAGCTTGCCGAGCGCGCCGAGCACACCCACCTCTTCGCCAAGCTCTCGCCGCTGCAGAAGGCGCGTCTGGTGCGCGTCATGCGCGAGCTGCTCGGCCACACCGTGGGCTTTATGGGCGACGGCATCAACGACGCCGCCGCCATGCGCGCGAGCGACTGCGGCATCTCGGTCGATTCGGCCGTCGACATCGCCAAGGAATCCGCCGATATCATCTTGCTTCAGAAGGACCTGGGTGTGCTCGAGCGCGGCATCATCGAAGGCCGCCGCACCTACGGCAACCTGCTCAAGTACCTCAAGACCACGGTGAGCTCCAACTTTGGCAACGTACTGTCCGTGACCGTCGCGAGCCTGTTCCTGCCGTTTTTGCCCATGAGCGCCCTGCAGCTGGTGTTGCTGTCGCTGGTCTACGAGATCGTGTGTATCGCGCTGCCGTGGGACACCGTCGATGACGCCTGGACCGCCCGTCCGCGCGCCTGGGACGCCGCGTCCATTAAGGGCTTTATGCTCGAGTTGGGTCCCGTGAGCTCGCTGTTTGACATCGTAACCTTCGCCGCGCTCTTCTTTGTGGTGTGCCCTGCCACCGTAGGCGCAAGCTGGTCCGAGCTCGCCGGGACGGGCAACGCCGCAGGCATGGCGGCCTTTGTGGCGCTCTTCCAGAGCGGCTGGTTTGTCGAGTCCATGTGGTCGCAGACGCTCGTGATCCACATGCTGCGCTCCCCGCGCCTGCCGAGCCCGCGCGACCACGCCGCGCCCGCGCTGTGCGTTCTCACCGTACTGGGCCTGGCGCTCGTCACCTGGCTGCCGGCAAGCCCCATCGCCGATGCGCTCGGCCTCTTGCCGCTGCCGGCGAGCTTCTTCGCGCTGCTCATCGGCATCGTCACCGCCTACATCGCGCTCACTCAGCTGGCAAAGCGCCGCTACATTGCCCGCCACGGCGAGCTGCTGTGACGCCCGAATCGTGGCGCGCGACCCATCAGGCGGTCAAAAAGTCCCGTCTCAAGTTAAACCACTCATTTAAGTACGTCCCCAATGAGTGCGGCGGAATGGCTCCCCTTGACAGCTTAAAGCCGTCATGCAGGAACCATTCCGTCGCAGCCTTATGAAAGGGACTGGGTTGTAAATGTTGGAGAAGAGCCGTTAGCGCTCGGGTGTCAGGATCACCAGAGCGTCGTGCTCAAAGGGATGCTGCGCCACGCGCACGGTGCCGTCACCGTTGTCACGGACGGGCAGTTTTGCGATGCGCTTGTCCTCCATGTCGAGGACCGTCGCCGTCCAGCCACGCGCGCCGTCGAGCTTAAACTTGAGCGCCGTGGTGCGCGGCAGGTACGTGACGACGCGATCGCCAACGCGCGCCACACGGATGGCCTCGCGCGCGTCATCGAGCAGCTCCTGCGCCGGGACCACGGCAAGGGCATCGTCACCGGCAGTAGCGCCTAGGCTGGCAAGCACATGCTCGATCGCGCCAAAGTCCCACACACCCGCAAACTGCAGGCACTCTTGCCAGCGGAAGGGCATGTCAAAGCCCTCGCCCAGGACCGAACCCTGGCTGCGCGATGTCTGCCAGTTCCAAACGCCGTGCGCGCCATAGGTCACGCCGGCACTGGCGCCGGCAAGAATCGACGACCATACGCTCGCGCGGCAATCCTGCGCGGTAAAACGCCAGTAGACGTTGCGCGACGCACCCATCTGCTCGTAGCAAGGCTCGGAGTTGACCATCGGCTTTTTGGGATAGTTGGCGATAAAGTCCTGCGGCAGACGCCATGCCTCGGGCTGGCCCTCGTAGTTGTGGCCGGGCTGGAACATGTAAAAGTCCAGACGGCCCAGATACTGCGCCGGAATGGTACGATTGCCGCGGTTGATATGCATGGTGCGCAGTGCCTCGGGCGCGCGCTTGACGACCTCGTCGAGCGCGTCCTCGTAATAGACGATCGCCTCGTCACCGGCAAAGTCGGTATCGCCCGTCACTACGTAGACGGGGTCGAACTCGCCCAGGTTCTCGACGACGCGGGCAACGTGGGCACGGACCTCCTCACGCGGCATAACCTCGGCGCCGCAACGCTCGGCGATCTTGGCACCCCAGGTACCGGGCACGTAGTTGCACCACATAAGCACGAGCGCCGGGCGAATGCCGTGCTCCACGGCCGCCTGGCACATGCGGCGGGCGCGGTCCCAGTATTCCTGGTTGGGCGCGCTCCAGTCAAAGTGCACGCCGTCCTCGCTCGCGTAGGGCCAGATGCCCAGGTCGGGCAGGCAGCGGTCCCACTGCGGCAGGGTATTGACCTGCAGCACGTTCATGCCCTGCTCGGCGCGGCGGGTCAGATAGTAGTCCCAGTCCGCCTCGGTGATACTCGTGAATGCGCTCCAGCACGTGTCGGCAAACCAAAAGAACGGCTTGCCGTCGCAGAGAAACCCGTCCTCACGACCGTTGACGGTCAGCTTTCCCAAACTCATCTGCGTGTCCTTTCGTTTGATAAAGGATTTGCGAACCGCCGGGGGCTTTCGCGATAACCCCGCGCGAAAGCCTCCGCCGCTTGGCAAACCCTCGCGGGCGAAGCTCACCCGCCCCATCAGTCTACCTTGCAAGAAGGGCCCCGCCGGGCTTACGCCTGACGGGGCCCTGTCGTGTAGGTGAGGTCATATGTGACCGAATGGCTTGGCCTTAGGCCTCCATCTCGGCGAGCTCCTCCTTGGAGAAGCCGGAGACAAAGACGACGGCAGCGGCGATGACAAAGGAGATTGCCATACCAACGATAGCCCAGACGGTGTTCATCTGGCCACCCTGCAGGTAGTTGGTGAAGACCAGGAAGTTGGAAGCACCGCCTGCGAGGTAGTAGGTGACGCCCATGAGGCCGGAGAACACAGCGCCGATGGCACCGCCGATGAACATGCCGAACATGGTACGACGGAAGCGCATGAGGATACCGAAGAGCGCGGGCTCGGTGACGCCGCCGGCGATAGCGGAGATGACGTAGCCGATGGCAAGGGACTTCTCGTCGGGGTTCTTCATCTTGAGGAAGGCACCGAAGGCGCAGCCCCAGACAGCGGCCATAGCGCAGTTGGTGGAAACGAAGACGAAGGGATCGTAGCCGGCAGCGATGATCTGAACCTGAGCGAGCAGGATGACGGGCATGTGCATGCCGCAGACCACGAAGAGCTGCCAGAAGGCGCCGAGGACGGCCATGACGATCAGGATACCGATGCCGCCAAGGTCAGCAAGGCCGAAGAGCGCGTTAGCGATCAGCGTACCGATCTCGTTGCCGATGGGGGCGAGGACGATGAAGGCGATGGGGATGGTAACGATCATGGTGCAGAACGGCGTGAAGACCGTGGAGAGCACGTCGGGCATGACCTTCTTAAAGAACTTCTCGACGAAGTAGAGGACAGGCACCGAAAGGATAATCGGCAGGACGGACTGCTGATAGTTGGCAGCGGCGATCTGGATGCCGTAGACGGAGATGATGCCGCCACCCTCCTGAGTCGCGACACTCACGACGGACGGGGCCATGAGAGCGCCGCCGAGGAGCATGCCCAGAACCGGAGAGGCGCCGAGCTTCTTAGCGGCGGCATAGCCCAGGTAGATGGGGATAAAGGTAAACGTTGCCTCGTACAGCGTGGTGTAGAGGAACGTATAGGTCGGGTCGTCGGCCGAGAGCACACCGAGCATGGTGGGGCCGAGGACGGCCGCGATGGTGCGGAACAGACCGCCAGCCATGAGCAGCGGGATGAGCTGGGTCATGGAGCCGGACAGATAGTCGAGGATGATGTTAGGCAGGTTCTTGAGCTCGAACTTCTCCTTGGGAGCATCGAGGTTCTCGTCAACGGCCTCACCCTGCTTGACGCCGGAAATGGCGACGAACTCGGCGAGTACCTTGGGCACGTTCTGGCCGATGATGACCTGGAGCTGGCTGCCGGCGAACTGGCAACCCAGAACACCCTTCACCTTCTTGATCTTCTCCACGTCGGCCTTGCTGTTATCCTTGAGCGTCAGACGCAGGCGCGTCATGCAGTTGGTGGCGACGGTAACGTTCTCCGCGCCGCCCACGAGCTCGAGGACATCGGTGGCAATCTGTTTGTTATCTACTGCCATGGGACCCCTCCCCATATCTTCGTGTGCCTACCCGCTTGGGCGTAGGCACGCCTTTGGCCCGGCGACTATAACCCCTTACGGTTACCGAACCCTTGGATACGCTTTTGTAAACAAGGTGTTTACTGAACGTTTACGGGCTTTAGTTTACACGGAGCGCCGAATTTATGGCAATTTTGCCGTCTACAGTCCGGTGAACGGTAGGAAATCGGGGGTGAGCGTATTTGAATGGCGGGAGATGGTCTCTTTGACCCTCTATTGATATATAGCCATTTACGTGGGATTTTATTTTGATGAACACCTCACTGATCTGTTAACTCATCAACAGAATCCCTGCTAGAAGCTAGTAAACATACGTTTAGTAGTTCACGACGTGTTCAATTTTGCCGTTTACCGAGTTCATCTGGTTATTCTTCAATTCTAGATTACACTAAACATGTTTAGTTTGTATTGCCGCAGATGCCAGGCATTCGCGGCGCAAGGGAGGCAGCTCATGGAACTCAAATTGTGTACCTACGCAACCGTCACCACCTTGGGCGACTTTGGCCCCTGGATCAGCAAGGTCGTACTCGACCTGCCCTGCACCGTGCGCGCCAACGACATCGACACGAACACCTTCCATATATATGTAGAGCGTCACGAGCGCTCGGGCGAGGTTCTGATGCGCAAGGAGCGCGGCGCCGACCATGCCGCGCCCTCCGTGGGTTACATCGACATTCTCGCCGCATATCCGTGCGACGAGAACGGACGTAAGCTCGCCGTGGGCACCCATGTGGCACTCGAGGTCGCCGAGCAGCGCCTGACCAAGACCATCGAAGGCGGCGTCATGGGCTCGCGCATGCTCGATGACCAGCTGCGCATCACGCAGCTCACAGCTCTTCCCGGCAACGACGGCGACGATCCCACCTGCGGCCTGGTCTTCGACACCTGCCGTGGCGATATCTGCCCCGCGCTCAAAGGCTGGAGCAACGCCACGCAAAAGACCGCCGTCGACGGTATCGCGCTCGAATACGGCTTCTTTGAGCCCAGCTTTAAGGCCGAGGACTCGGCATGCTTCAACCCCTTTGCGCCCGAGGCCACGGCCATGCCCCAAAAGGCACCGCTCGTGGTGTATCTGCACGGCGCCGGCGAGGGCAAGGGCGCCACGCAGGGCGAAGGCGCCACGCGCGCCTATATCGGCAACCGCGTGACGGCCATCAGCCAGGCGCAGATCCAGCGCTACTTTGGCGGCTTTGCCTGGGTGCTCGTGCCGCAGTCGCCCACGTTTTGGATGGACAACGGCGTCGAGCAGCTTGGTCACTCCAACCAGAGCATCTACTCCCCCGTGCTCAAGGCACTTATCGATGAGTTTGTCGCCGAGCATGCCGACCGCATCGACACCGACCGCATCGTGGTCGCCGGTCTTTCCAACGGCGGCTTTATGACCCTGCGCCTGTGCGCCGACTACCCCGATTTCTTCGCCGCGGGCCTTCCCTGCTGCGCCCCGTGGTACAACGCCACGGACGAGGACGTAGCCGCGCTCGCCAAGACGCCGCTGTGGTTTACGCACTCCAAGGGCGACGAGCTCGTGCACCCGCAACAGACCGTGCTGCCGCTGTTCGCGCGCCTGCGCGATGCCGGCGCCAACGTGCATCTCACCTACTTTAGCCATGTCGAGGACCTGACCGGCGTGTATCGCGAGGCCGACGGCTCGGCCAAGAAGACGTTCAACCACGGCGTGTGGATCCACCAATTCAACGACCTGTGTTATCAAGACTTCGACGGGGGCAACGTACTCATCGACGGCGAGCCGGTGGGCTGCTGGGAGTGGTCGGCCAGGGTCGACCGCTAAGCCCTCCCATCGCGGGGACCGGGGTTTAGTCTTGCAAACGTCCTCGGGCATGCATGGGCTGGCGCTTTGCGCTTCGCGCTGCGCCTGCCCATGCCCCCTGCGGAATGTTTGCAAGACTAAACCCCGGTCTCCGCTGCGTTGACGTTGCTGTGACCCTGGCCGGCCGCTTCTAGCGGGCCGCCGGGTCGGTGGCGATGGGGGTATGGGTCCCGTCTTGCCTTGCGCGTAACTGGCTGAATTGATTTTGATTGGAGCTGTTCCTATGTCCCAGAAGTTGACTCGGGTGATTGTTACCACTGATATGGAAGTCGATGATATGAACTCGCTTGTTCATTTGGCTCTGTATCTCAACTTGCTTGATGTTCAGGCTGTGGTGTATACGGCTTCGCAGTATCACTTTCTTGGGGATGGGGTTCATACGCTCGGCGAGGTGAATTCGCATTGGCGGACCAAAGGGCGGCGCTCTTATGAGTGGGCTGTTGTGCCTCATGAGCCCGATCCGCTGGCTGGCGAGCTTCGTGAGTATCGGCCGTTTCCCGAGCATTGGATTGAGAGTCTCTGGAGTAATGAATATACCCAGGCTTGGCCGCAGTTGCAGGCAAATGCGGACGCCGCCGGTGAACCGCCGTTTCCCACGCCTGCCCAGATGATCGAGCGTACGTTTGTGGGAAATGTTGCTTTTGAGGGTGATGTGTGCGAGGAGACTGAAGGGTCTCACGTCATCGCCGATGCCATCATGGACGATGACCCGCGCACGCTGTGGCTGCTCAGCTGGGGTGGTATGAATACGATCGTTCGCGCCCTCATGAGTATTGCCGAGCGTTATCGCGCCACACCCGAGTGGCCCGCCGTACAGCGGCGGGTCTATCAGAAGGTGCGCGTGATGGGCGTTGCCGATAGTGTGGGGCAGGATAACTCGTGGCTCGACCATGGGCGCGAGCTCTTTCCCGAGCTCATCTTTTGGCGTACGCCCTATATGTATGGCAACTATTTCGACGCCAAAACAGCTCAGCCCGATACGCTGCCGCTGTTTAAGGCTCCTTGGCCTGAGCGGAATCTCACGCAGGGCAACGGACCCCTCATGGCACGCTATATGCTCTATGGCGATGGTAAGGTCTACGAAAACGAGCCTGAGCGCTTTCAGTTTGGCAAGCATGCCCGCCTGGATTGGGGCCTGGAAGGCATGCCCGCGGTACAGTTTGAGCGCGGCGACTTTATGGCCGAAGGCGACAGCATGACCTATATTCCGCTGCTTCCGTTTGGCCTGCGCGGTATCGACGACCGCGACTTCGATACGCTGCTCGGCCGCATGTTTCTTGATGGACACCCCGATGCGAACGCGCCCACCGGTTTTGCCGCCCTCGGCACGCCCCCAGACGACAATCTCAATCCCTATCTGCGTGCCTATCAGGAAGACTTTGCCGCCCGCGCGCAATGGTGCGCCCATGATCCGGCCATCTGCTCGCATCCGGCGCATGTTGTCGAGGTCACGGCCGACCGCAGCGCCGCAGCCGGCGAGCGCATCGACCTTGCGGCGACCATCGTCGACCCTGACGGCAGGGGCTTCGATGCGCATTGGGATGTCGCCGTAGACCCGTCGAGCTATGCAGGCGTCCAGGATCTGTCGCTGTGGCAAGAATGCACGGAGGATGCCACTTTCATCGTGCCCGCCGACGCACGACCCGGCGACCGCTTTGTGCTCACCCTCACCGTGCAGACGCGCGCCGAGTGCCCCTGCACCCGCTACACCCAGGTCGCCGTGACTGTGGCATAGCAAGGGCGACGCCCACATTCGGCAGCCGCCGCATTCGACAAAGAGTGTCCCCAGGCGTCAAACGAGCGGGGATTTTTGGACACCCAAATGACGAGAGTGGATAATCTCCCACTTTGAGCCCACAAACAGGCCAAAAACGGGAGATTATCCACTCTCGTTCTGCGAGCACTCATTGGGGACGTACTTAAATGAGTAGTTTCACTCATTTAAGTACGTCCCCAATGAGTAGGAAAAATGGGCCATGTGTCCCAGTTGTGGAGACTCCTTGAGCCGTCTGGGTATCGCGAAGGATCGCGCACTCCCCCATCATCAAAAGTGACACATGCTACCAGTTGATGGGAGGCAGCCATGGGCTTCTTTGACAAGATGTTCGAGAAGAAAGAGTGCGCGATTTGCGGTACCGAGCTGGGACTTCTAGGTAAGACAAAAATCAATGAAGGCTACCTGTGCAAAGAGTGCGCCGGCAAGCTCTCCCCCTACTTTCACGGCTATCGCTCCAGCACCGCGGACGACATCCGTGAGCAACTCGCCTACCGCGAGGCCAACGCCGAACGCCTGTCTTCGTTCAACCCCACGCGCACGCTTTCTGCCGGGCGCACCAATATTATGCTCGATGAGGACGCGGGCCTGTTGATCATCACTTCGCAGAGCCGCTGGCGCGACGCCAATCCCGACATCATCGAGTTCTCGCAGGTACTCGGCTGCGATATGGATATCGACGAGCATCGCACCGAGATCTATCGCGAGACCAAGGACGGCGAGCGCGAGAGCTACAACCCGCCGCGCTACGACCTGGATTACGACTTTAATCTGACCATCCACGTCAACACGCCGTACTTTACCGAGATCAACCTGCGCGTGAACGACTCCACCATCGATCAGCGCGGCTCCATCGAATATCGCGAGGCCAAGCGCCAGGCAACCGAAGTCCGCGATGCGCTGGTGCAGCTGCGTCAGGAGACACGCGACAGCGTCGTGGCCGCCAAGGCCCCCAAGACCGCGGTGACCTGCCCCTTCTGCGGAGCCACCACCATTCCCGATGCCAGTGGGCGCTGCGAATACTGCGGCGGCGCCATCGGCGCATAGTCTCCGGCACGGAAAGGACCGATCATGGCCTTCGAGAGTGTCAACTATCAGTGCCCCGCATGTGGCGGCCCCCTTCACTTTGCCAGTGCCGAGCAAAAGCTCGTCTGCGACTACTGCGATTCGCGTTTTGAAGTCGAAGAAGTCGAGGCCCTCTATCGCGAGCGCCAGGACAAGGCCGATGCCAAAGCCGATGCCGCAGCCGCGGCCCCCAAGCCTGCTGTCGACGATGCCGTGCAGGAGCTGGCTCAAAACGCCGGCTACATCTGCTCGTCGTGCGGTGCCGAACTCGTGTCCGACGGCACCGTCGCCGTCACCACCTGCCCGTACTGCGGCAACTCCGCCGTGGCGCCCGGCCAGCTCTCTGGCGACTTCTCGCCCGACCTGGTGATTCCGTTTAAGCTCGGGCGCGATGACGTCACGGCCGCACTCAAGGAACACTACAAGGGCAAGATCTTGCTGCCCAAGAGCTTTGTCACCGGCAACCACATCGACGAGGTCCAAGGTGTCTACGTGCCGTTTTGGCTCTACGGCGCCCGCGTTGACGGCGAAGTGTGCTTTGATGCGACCAACGAGACCGTGACTGAGGAATCCGATCGCACCGTCACGACCACCGACCACTACGACGCCTACCGTAAGGGCAATATCTCGTTTGAGCGCGTGCCCGTCGACGGATCGTCCAAGATGCCCGACGGCCATATGGACGCCATCGAGCCGTTTGACTACGACGCGCTGCGCCCGTTTTCGGTCGCGTATATGCCCGGCTACATCGCCAACCGCTACGACGAGGATTGCGAAACCTGCAAGGCGCGCGCCGAGCGTCGTATGGAGGAGAGCACGATCTCGGCCCTGCGCGAGACTGTTGTCGACGAATATGACGATGCCACGGTCGAAAGCAAGCAGCTCGACTACACCTGGGAAGACAGCGACTACGCCCTGTTCCCCGTCTGGATGCTCTCCACCTCGTGGAACGGCAAGAGCTACCTGTTTGCCATGAACGGCCAGACCGGTCGCATGGTCGGCGAGCTCCCCTGCTCCAAGCCCAAGCTCGCCATCGCCTCGGTGCTGTTCTTTATGATCGGATTTATCCTCTCCCAGATTCTCTTTATGGGGGAATACGCCTTCGATCCGGATTACCTCACCTTTGATATCGAGGGTATCCTCATCAACATCATCGCGCCGCTGATCATCGTGATTATCGGAGACGTGCTACTGGTAGGCCAGCTCAAGACGGCCAACGAAGCAACCTGTGCCGATGAGTATTGTGGCGAGCTCGACCTGACCGAGAAGCACGACACCTTCAGCCACACCGAGACCACCGTTGTCATGAAAGACGACAAGGACGACTAAGCAATCCAACCAATACCACCCGGCCTTTGACGAGAAAGGAAGATCACCATGGGACTCTTGAAAGCTGGATTGGGAGCTGCCGGCGGCGTCATGGCCGACCAGTGGAAGGAATTTATCTACTGCGAATCGATGCCTGCTGACGTCTTGGCCTGCAAGGGCAGCAAACGCACCGGTGGCCGCAGCTCCAACACGCGCGGCGAGGACAACGTCATCTCCAACGGCTCGGTCATCGCCGTCAACGACGGCCAGGGCATGCTCGTGGTGCAAAACGGCAAGATCATCGAAGTCGCGCTGGAGCCTGGCGAGTTTGTCTTTGACACCGGCAGCGAGCCGAGCGTCTTTAGCGGCAACCTGGGCGATTCCATCAAGGAGACCTTCGCCAATATCGGCAGCCGCTTTACCTTTGGCGGCGACACGGGCAAGGACCAGCGTGTCTACTTCATCAACACCAAGGAGATCATCGGCAACAAGTACGGCACCGCCTCGCCCGTGCCCTTCCGCGTGGTCGATAACAACATTGGCCTGGACGTCGACATCTCCGTGCGCTGCAACGGCGAGTATTCGTACCGCATCACCAACCCGTTGCTGTTCTACACCAACGTGTGCGGCAACGTGACCGATAGCTATACGCGCGACAAGATCGACAGCCAGCTTAAGTCCGAGCTGCTCACCGCCCTGCAGCCCGCCTTTGCCAAGATTTCGGAGATGGGCATCCGCTACAGCGCCATCCCCGGCCACACCACCGAGCTCGCCCGTGCGCTCAACGAGGTCCTCTCTGCCGACTGGCGCGACCTGCGTGGCGTCGAGATCGTGAGCTTTGGCGTCAACTCCATCGCCGCCTCGCAAGAGGACGAGCAGATGATCAAGGACCTGCAGAAAGCCGCGGTCATGCGCGATCCCACTATGGCGACAGCCAACATTGCCAGCGCCCAGAGCGACGCGATGCGCGCGGCAGCCGCCAACCCCAACGGCGCGATGGCGGGCTTTATGGGCATGGGCATGGCAGGCGGCATGGGCGGTATGAACGCCAGCCAGCTGTTCGCCGCCGGCCAGGCGCAGCAGCAGGCCGCCCCGCAGCCGGCTCCGGCACCCGCTCCCGCACCGGCTCCCGCCGCACCTGCGGCCGGCACATGGACCTGCAGCTGCGGCGCCACCAACACCGGCAAGTTCTGCTCCGAGTGCGGCAGCCCCGCGCCCGTCCCGGCACCGACCAAGTGGTTCTGTCCCAACTGCGGCAACGAAAACGGCGGCAAGTTCTGCAGCAACTGCGGAACGCCCAGGCCCTAGCCCCTCTATCTGGTAATTGGCGGGGGATCCGCCACCCCCGCATTTGCTTCTGTGGGTTTCGTTCGATAAAGGAGGACACCATGAAGACAACGTTCAAAAAGTCCGTACTCGCATTTCTGACATGCGTCCTGGCGCTCGCCTTTGCCCTGACGGGCTGCAGCGGCGGCGGCAAAGACCCCAAGGCCAACTTCGTTGGCAGCTGGGAACTCTCGGGTGGAACCGTGGATGGCGAAGAGCTGACCGATGAGTACATGAAGATGCTCGAGGATTGGGGTGTCCACTGTGTTCTGATTCTCGATGAGGACGGTACAGGTGCCCTCGACCTGTTCCTTGAAGTCATGGACCTTAAATGGGAGGCAAAGGACGCCACCACCGTAACCATCACCGCCGAAGACGAGTCGCATGACATGAAGCTCAAGGACGGCAAACTCATCCTCGAAGAAGATGACGGCAATCTTGTCTTTACCAAGTCCGACAAGGATCTGTCCGGCACGGTGAAGAAGGATCGCGAGGCGGCCGAGAAGGAAGAGGAGATCGATGAGGCCGTCGAAGACGACGACGTCCAGAGTGTCGAAATCTCCCCCGCCGTCACCGTCGCCGATGACGATCTGTGCACCATCACCATCACCGAGAAATTCAAGGACGACTGGGGCGACATCGGCTTTGTCGTCAACATCACCAACAAGAGCGACAAGGACCTGACCTTCTACGCTCCTTCCGGCAAGACCAACGTCAACGGCACTATGAAGGAACCCTGGTTCTCGGCTAACCTGATGCCCGGCACCAGCGCCACCGAGGAATTCACGTTCTCGAGCGGCGAGCTTGACAGCCTTGACGACCTGGTCAATACGACCATCGGCATCGATGCCTACCTGACCGATTCCTACGAAGACGTCGCCTCCTACAGCGCAACCATCGCGTAACGGCACGTAACATCAGCCGCGGATTGGCGGGCACATCCGCTCACACCAGGCGGGGCCGCAGGAGTTGATCCTGCGGCCCCGCCGCTTTATGCCGATGCATAACGAGCGTTAGCGCTCCATGTTGGGAACGATGCTGCCCTCCGTTACTGCGCGCACGGCTAGGCGCATGATGTTGTCGTAGCCGGTCTTATTGAGAATCTCCGAGATGCGGCGTTTGATGGTGCCCTCGCTCATAAACAGCTCGGCCGCGATCTCGCGGCGGCTCTTACCCTCGCAGGCAAGGCGCAAGATCGACAGCTCGACATCGTCGAGGGCCGCCGTGCCCGAGAAGATGCTCTCGGGCGGCTTGGGAAACGTGCAGTAACCCGCCAGCGTGGAGCGCATCACGGCGAATAGCTCGTCGATACCGACGTTCTTGTACACAAAGCTGTCGACGCCCGCCTCGCGCGCCTGGTCCACAAAGGTGATTTCGGGCATACCCGTCATGATAATGACGCGGCACTCGGGCAGTTGTTCTTTGATGCGCGCCGCCGCCACGATGCCGTTGGAATCGTGCTCGGTGCACACGTCCATCAGTATCATGTCCGGGCGCTCCTTGAGCGCGACACCCAAGGCCTCGGAAGCATCGGCAATGGCGGAAACAACGGTCATATCGGGCTGGTCGCCAACGGAGCGCGCCAGGCTCTCGCGCAGGATGGCCTGGTCTTCGACTATAAGGACGCGGATCATGAACTTCTCCTTTGGACCGTGGCGTTGGAGGAGAGCGGGATGGACACCGTAAGCGTGAAGGGCGGGGCGGTGTGGACTTCCAAGCTGCCGCCCAGATTCTGTGCGACATGCCTCATACCAGGGATACCCGTTCCCTCGCGATACGATACGGGTGCAGGCGCGCCGTCGTTAGAAACGGTCATCCGCGCAACAGTGCCGTCTTCCGACGTCTCCTGCCACAGACGCACGTGGACCCGATGCGCCTGCGCATGCTTGGTGGCATTGGTCGAGGCCTCGCGGATAATCTGTAAAAATGCGGCGGCGACACGCGCGTCGCTTGGCAGCTCGCCCTCAACATCGATCTGCACGCTCACCAGGCCAAAAGCATGGACGATATCACCCAGCTGCTCTGCAGGCTCGCTGGCACCACCACTGCGCAAATCGGCGGCAATTGAGCGTAGCAACGGGTCGATCTGCTCGAGCGACGCATCGTCCAGACGCCCCTCCTCCAAATAGCGATGAAGAATGGACAGGCGCTGCCCGATCACATCGTGAACGCGGGCTCGCATACGTAGGTAGGCCGCATTGTCGGCAACCTTTTTAACTTCTTCGATCTGGGACTGGAGCTCTTGGCCCGCAAGCTCAAGCAGGTGGTTTGCTTGCGCCAAGCGGTCGTAGGCGTGTGCGTATTCCGTCACGTCCAGTCCGATAATGCGCTCAAAGAGGCGGCCCGAAACCATAACCTCGTCGTGCACAAATAGGCGAATCTCGGCGGGAGAAATCTCGATCACCGCGCGAGCCTCACCAAAACGGTCCAAGTTAATCCGCACACGGTTCCTGCTGCTTTCGGGTATTTGCATGCTGAGTTTGCGCAAGTCGTTCCATGTACCGCTCATATCGCCTAGGTCGGTGGGCATATGAAGCTCCACCAGGTTTTTTCGCATGCAGCGGTTCATGAGCAGCGGACGGCCCCTCGGGTCCAGATACAGGATGCCCACGGGAATCACGTTGATGGTTTCGATCGTCGAGAACGCGGTGATATCCTCCTGGCGGTTGCGGACATCCATCAAGAGCGCCGCAATGGAGCGGAACAGGAAAAACGCTCCCTCTGCGATAAGGACCGTGGTCCACGCCGAGCCCATGGCAAGCACCACCGGCGGTGTCACGGCGGCAACGAGCAACAGTTCGGCCAGCATGACGAGGCGACGATAGTGCACCATAAGTACCACGCCATAGGCAAAGATTGCGGCATTGAGCCACAACGCTCCGCCCATTGCTTTGGCGCAAACGTCAAGCGGCGCCACCAGATACGAGCCAGATGACGCGAACAAGATGAGCGCCGAAATAACTAGGTGAAGCACAAGGCTCGCCTCGTAGGCACAAATCACCTTACGGTTATAGGACAAGCGGCGCGATGCGATGAGCGGGACGTGGATCGTCTGCAGACACGCAGCCAGGGCAAAGACAACATCGAGCGCAACGATTTGGGGAAGGATGAGCGAAATCTGCATCGTCACTCACCCGCCCTCGGCATCAAGACGATCATGCGCAGCTGGCCGGGCTCGCCCTCAAGGCGGTATGCCACGTTGCGCTCTTGCAGAGCGCTTTCGAGCTCTTGCGCGGCAGGTGTCTGCGAAAGATCTGCATCATCGTTGGAAAAAAGCGCGGCACGCAGCTCGACACTGCATCGGTCATGATCGCCCAAGTGATACATAAGCGCCGGACGGTCGGTGGTGTAGGCAAAAAACGCAAAGTCATACACGCAGTCGTACAGGACGCTTACCGTACTGGCGTGCATCGGGCGCCGTATGGCGATAATCGAGGCACAATCGATATCGATGGTGCGCAGGTCGCTTGCGAGCTCGTTAGCAATGAGCTGAATGCGGTCGCGATCAAAACCGCTCTCCCCGTGCTGTGCCAACGTGAGCGACCCTTTGCGCTTGCAATAGGCGACGAGCATCTTGGCGCGCTGCAGCATGCGGTAACGCTCGTGCGAAGACGCCTCGTCCGTCAACGGCGGCAGCGAGCTCAGCAGGTCGTACATTCCTTCGAGCGCGCGGGCAAGCGCCTGGTCCACGTCTTGGACCAGCAAGGTCTCGGCCTCTTGATCTGCCAGGTGCGTCTTAAGGTCGTAGTCGGCAGCGAGCAGCTCGTTTTGACGCTGCAGCTCCATGCGACGATGTGCCAATTCACGGTTAAGCTCGTTGAGATCCGACACGTCTTGGGCAAGCAGGGCCGATCCGCCCAGCAGTGGAAAGGCACGGTACATCACATCGGGATCGGACGCCACGGCAAAGGCATGGGCGCGGCCGTGCGCCTGGGTCCGCAACTCCTCGCGCACGCCTACCGGCATTGGCTTTGACACTGGCGTGGCATAGACTTCCTGCAGGTCGCGCGTTAGAACTTTGAGGTCAAGCGGCAAGGTGTCGAAAATGCCGGCGATGTCGTGATATGACGGAATGACACCGCAATCGAGACAGATTTCCATCGCCGCCACGCACAAGACGCAATAGATGAGCGAGAAGTTGAGCCTCCATGCCCAGGGCACACGCAACGCATATGAGATGGCAAAGAACGCGCCGCCCAGCAGCACGAGCGCCGCCGTGCCCGAGAAACGTTGAATGCGAAAGGACGAGGACCGGCCCACCAGGATAAAAAAGGCCACAAAGTTAAAGGCCGTCCACACGAGGACGGCGAAATAACCCCAGCCGTAGGTGTAATCGTTGCTCCAGGTGTCGCTTGTACGGTCAAAGTGGAAGACCTGCTGGTGAAAATCGTTGGTGAGCACAAATCCGATAAGCAGGATAGCCACAATCCACAGCGCAGCGCAGTAGCGGCGACCCAGGCGGTGTTGCTCCAGGCCCGCAAGGCGCAAACCACACAACTGGTAGAGCAGCGGAATGAGTGTCATGGGCACGTAGTATAGGTACCACAGCACGGTGGCATAGAACGGCGTGAACGACTTGTACTTGAGAATGACTTCGATCATCCACAGGGCGCAGATGGTGGCGATGGCAACAAGACGGCGGCGCAACACATAGTCCAAACAGCGCAGATAGACCGATACGCCCCAGATCGAAAATGCAATTGCGGCAACAAGCAACGGCAGAGAACTCGAATAGACGAGCGCATCCACGACCTCTTCGGACACCTCGCTATAGGCGGGCACGGCGTTAGAAAGTTTGGGGTCGAAGGCGAACAGCGCCGGCAAGACTGCCAAAAGCATGAGGAACATCGCGGTGATGACACCGGCGATAGCAAAGACGCGGTGGCGGTACACCTGATGTGTTATGCCAACAAGGAATCGCGGCATGGCGAAGAGCCTGCCGCCCCTGGGATCCGCCACGGGTGCGGATCGGGCGGCCGCGTTGCCGATATGTCGCTCGCGGGTACCCATAGTGCTTTTAGTGTACCGACAGATGGGTCGAAAAAGCGGGCCGCATGTCCCAAAATCCGCAGACGGCAAGGCGCCCGGAGAGCGCATACTCGCCGGGCGCCTTGGCTAGGAGGCTATGAAGTTGAGTGTCTCAGCTTCCTTAGGATAGGTCCTCACCATTCGTTTCAATGACATGCTTGTACCAGTCGAAGCTCTTCTTTTTGGAACGCTTGAGGGTACCGTTGCCGGCGTCGTCGCGGTCCACATAGATAAAGCCGTAGCGCTTGGACATCTCGCCCGTGCCGGCAGACACCAGGTCGATCGGGCCCCAGGTGGTGTAGCCCAGCAGGTCAACGCCGTCCTCGGTCACCGCATCGCGCATCGCGGCGATATGCTGGCGCAGGTAGTCGATACGGTAGTCGTCGTTGATGGAGCCATCCTCCTCGACAACATCCTTGGCGCCCAGGCCGTTCTCAACCACAAACAGCGGCTTCTGATAACGGTCGTACAGGTCGTTGAGCGTAATGCGGAAGCCTAGCGGATCGATGGCCCAACCCCACTGGCTCTCCTGCAGGTAGGGGTTCTTGGCGCCGGCGAAGGCGTTGCCCTGGGTGCGCTCGACATCGGGGTTATCGGCACCGGCAGAGCAGCGGGTGCTGTAGTAGCTAAAGCTGATGAAGTCGACGGTGTTGGCAGCCAGGATCTCGCGGTCCTCGTCCGTCATGCCCACATCGATGCCCAAGCGCTCGAGCTTCTTGACGGCATAGGCCGGGTAGTAGCCGCGGCTCTGGACGTCGACGAAGAAGTAGTTGTCCTGGTTGTCGAGCTGCGCCTGGCGCACGTCGCCCGGACGGCAGCTGTAGGGGTAGTAGCTACCTGCGGCGAGCATGCAGCCGATCTTGACCTCGGGGTCGATCTCGTGGGCGATCTTGGTTGCCCAAGCGCTGGCGACGAGCTCGTTGTGGGCGGCCAGGTACTCGACGGCCTCCTTGTTCTCGCCCTCCTCAAAGACCAGACCGGCACCCATAAACGGCAGGTGCAAGATCATATTGATCTCGTTGAAGGTAAGCCAGTACTTCACCAGGCCCTTGTAGCGGGTAAAGATCGTGGCCGCGAGGTTCTTGTAGAAGTCGATGAGCTTGCGGTTGCGCCAGCCGCCGTACTCCTTGATGAGGCGAATCGGGCAGTCGAAGTGCGTGATGGTCACGAGCGGCTCGATGCCGTGCGCCTGGCACTCGCGGAACACGTCCCCATAGAAGGCCAGGCCGGCCTCGTTGGGCTCGGTCTCGTCACCGTTGGGGAAGATGCGGGTCCACGCCAGGCTCATGCGGAAGGTCTTAAAGCCCATCTCGGCAAAGAGGGCGATGTCTTCCTTGTAGTGGTGGTAGAAATCGATGCCAGTCTGCGCGGGATAGTAATAGCCGTCCTCGAAGTCGAGCATCTTGCGCTGGCCGGAGACCACCGCGTAGCGCTCGGAGCCGTGCGGAGCCACATCCACGTTGGCCAAGCCGCGGCCCTCCACGTCGTAGGCGCCCTCGCACTGGTTAGCAGCCGTCGCGCCGCCCCACAGGAAGTCATTACGGAAAGCCATGCATCGATCCTTTCATACGCTGTTGTCATAGGCTCAGTATCCCTACAAACAACGCGTCGCTCAACGGCAACGACGCAGGCCGATACTTCTTTTCACGCGCGGGTGCTCGGCAGCCGCCCCGTCTGACACTTTTTGATACCCGCCTGCCCAAACCACCAACCACCACAAAGGGGACGGGCACCTTTGTGGTGGCTGGGGCCCGTTTGTCTCGATCTGTAACAGTTAGGCCGCCAAAACCGGGCCTGGTGTTACAGATTGAGATTGTTCGGCCTGTCCCCTGCAGTTTGTCTAAATCTGTAACAGGTAGAGACGATCTAGCCCGCTAGGTGTTACAGATTGAGACAGAAGATTCTAGTCCACGGTGATGTCGAGGTTCTTTCCGATGAGGCCCACGTAGCCGCCTTCGGCTGCCTTGGGGCTGTCAGCGTGGCAGAGGACCCACTTGTCGGCCTTCCAGTAGCAGTAGCTGTCACCGGCGGCAGGCATGTCGGTTGCGGCCTCGGGGCGCGGACCGTTGGTACCGGCGGGCAGCGCCACCATCACCTGGAAGCCGCTTTCATCGACCATGCACGGCGTGTAGTGGAGCGTGGTGTTGAAGACCTCGACAACCTTGCCCGCCGGCACGCGGAACGCCTTGACGAACGCGGTATCGAGCTTTCCGTCCTCGATCTCCCAGCGATGCGCCACGAGCAGGATAAAGTCGCGGGCGCCCAGGTTAAACTCACTCGCGCGGTGATACTCCAGACAGTTGAGTCGTGTGTTGTGGCCGTTGCACCAGCCGAGCTGGAAGGGGCGGCCGCCGTACATGAGCAGGCCGAGCGTGTCGGCGCCCTCAACCTGCTCGAGCTCGGGCGCGGAGGCCACGTATTTGCTGCCCTCGGGGATGGGCGTGGCAGAGAGCGCCTCGAGCACGAGCAACGTGAGCTCGGACGGAACGTCATCCCAAACGTTGCCATAGGATTTGAACTCGGGATCGTTGACAGAATAGATATGCATGTTCACTCCTGTTCGTAAATGTGACTATACGAACATTCTAGAACAAACATGAGCGATTTTGAACGCTCGTCCTGACCACTCAACAAAAAGGCGCCCCCGCATAAGCGAAGGCGCCCAATCCGTGCGTTTTAGGCGATAAAGCCCTTACGCCTGCTGATAATGCAGGTGCTTCTCGTCGATATCGGCCAGGTCGCGGTCGAGGTAGCGGCGTGCGAGCCAGTTTGCCATGGGGAGGTTCTGGTCCAGATAGTTACCGCACTCCTCGGGAGCGGCACCGGGGACATCGCCCTCAAAGCCGGCGACAAACTCGAACAGCTCACGCACGAGCGACAGAATCTCCTCGCTCGTCACCTCACCAAACACGACGAGGTAAAAGCCCGTGCGGCAGCCCATGGGTCCAAAGTAGACAATGCGGCTCGACCACTCGGCATGGTTGCGAAGGAACGTCGCGCCCAGGTGCTCGATGGTGTGGCACTCGGCCGTGTTCATGACCGGCTCCTTGTTGGGCGTGGTCAGGCGCAGGTCAAACGTGGTGACGGCGGCGCCGGTCGCCGGATCGCGGTCGATGCGGCTCACATACACGCCGGGCTCAAGCAGCAGATGGTCAACAGAAAAGCTCGCGATGCGCTCCATGGCAGATCCTCTCGATAGTCAAATTGGGACGGGCTCTTTTAGCTGGTTCGAATGGTCGCACCAATCATACCAGTCAAAAAAGCCCCGTCCCAAATAAGCCCCGTCCCAAATGAGCTACCCGGGAATAGCCTGCGGGCGCCGCGCAGCCGCCTAGGCAGTGTAGGCGATGGTCGCGTCGACGGCGTGACGCCAGCCGGCGATCTTTTTGGCTCGCTCGTCGGCAGGCATGGCAGGCTCCACGATGCCGCGGGCGCCGTAGACGTCAACGACATCGCGCGTGTACATGCCCAGCGCAATGCCGCAGGCCCAAGCCGCACCCAGACCGCTCATCTCGTCGTTGCTCGCAATGCGGATGGGCGAGCCGACCAGGTCGCTCTCAAACTGCATCAGGTACGCGTCGCGCGTGGGACCGCCGTCAACACGAAGCTCGGCCAGTGCCGCGCCCGAATCCTCGACCATCGCATCGATCACGTCGAAGATCTGATAGGCGATCGACTCGTCGGCGGCCTTTACGAACTCCGCACGGCCCGTGGTGCGCGTCATGCCAAAGACGCAGCCCTCGGCATCGCTCGCCCAGTGCGGCGCGCCCAGGCCAGTGAACGCCGGCACAAAGTAGACGCGGCTCGCCGGATTGGCGGCGTAGCACAGGTCGGTGACTTCCTCGGGATTGTTGATGAGCTCCAGGTCGTCGCGCAGCCACGTCTTGACGGCGCCGGCGTAGCTCACGTTGCCCTCGAGAACATACTCGGTCACACCGTCCATACGCCACGCAAGCGAGCTCGAAAGCCCGTGCGAGCTGGCGACAAACTCGTCGCCGACGTTCATCATGACCGAGCTGCCGGTGCCATAGGTCGCCTTGGCCATGCCGCGGCTATGGCAGCCCTGGGCAAACAAGGCGGCATGGCTGTCGCCGAGCACGCCGTGGATGGGCACGGGCGCCGGCAAAAAGCCGCCCAGGTCCGTTGTACCGAACAGGCCATCGGAATCGGTCACCTGCGGCAGGCACGCCGGATTGACACCAAAGGCCTCGCACACCGGCTCGCTCCAGCAGCCACGGCGCAGGTCAAAAAGCTGCGTGCGGCTGGCATTGGACCAGTCGCAGCGGAACTCCGCGCCGCCCGTGAGCGTCCAGACCACCCAGGCATCGATGGTGCCCAGGCACAGCTCGCCCGCCGCCGCGGCCTCGGCAGCCGCGGGAACGTTCGCGAGGATCCAGGCCATCTTGCCCGCCGGATAGTAGGGCGAGAGCACCAGACCCGTCGTGTCACGCACCAGCTCGGCCACGCCTTCGCGCGCAGCCAGCTCGTCGCACAGCTCGCGGGCGCGGGCGCACTGCCACACCACGGCATCGCACAGCGGCTCGCCCGTCGTGCGGCTCCAGGCAACGGTGGTCTCGCGCTGGTTGGAAATGCCAACGCCGGCGATGTCTGCCGGATCGACCCCGGTCTCCTCCACCACGGTGCGTGCCACAGCCAGCACGTTGGCGGCGATCTCGGCCGGGTCGTGGCTCACCCAGCCGGCCTCGTTGACAATCTGGCGATGTGAGCGGTCGGCGCGATGGATCAGATGGCCGCCCTCGTCCACCAGCAGCGCCTTAGTACCCTGTGTGGACTGATCGATTCCGATGATGTATTTGCTCATGTACTCTCCTGTCTCCCCCGTCGATTCAAAACTAAAACCCGACGGACAAGGAGCGAGTGGCCGACCGGCTCATGAGAGCACAGCCGGCCTGCTCAGAATTCAACCTAAAAGGATTGGTGCAAACCTGTCCCCGATGCACCAATTACTCTGCGGGAAGGACCTCGGCGACCGTCTTGGCGATTCCCTCGCCCGTCAGGCCGTAGTGCGCGAAGACCTCGGGGCTCGTGCCGGTGATGACCGGCGCATCGGGCAGGGAGAGGCACTTGACCGGACGCGGGCAGTGCTCACCCACGACCTGCGCGACCATGGAACCCAGGCCGCCGAAGGGACTGTGCTCCTCGACGGTCACGACGGCGCGCGTGGCACCGGCGTCCTCGATCACGGCCTCGGCATCGAGCGGTTTGACGCAGTACATATCGAGCACCGTCGCCGAGATGCCCTGCTCGGCCAGCAGATCGGCGGCGTCCACGGCGTGGCGGACCATCTCACCGGTAGCGACGATCGTCACATCGGTGCCGCGGCGCACCCAGGTGGCGCGATCCATCTGGAACGGGCACTCGTCCTCAGTGTACACGTCCTCCACCGGGTTGCGGCCCACGCGGATGTAGGCCGGCTTGTTGTCGGCGACCAGGGCACGCACGAGCTCGGCGGTCTGGAAGCGATCGCTCGGCAGATACACGCGCATGTTGGGAATCGCGCTCATGGCGGCGATATCCTGCACGGAGTGATGGCTCATGCCAAGAGCGCCGTAGGACACGCCACCCGAGATGCCGATGAGCTTGACGTTGGTGTTGGAGTACGAAACGTCGACCTTGCACTGCTCATACGAGCGCGTGGTCACAAAGGACGCCGGCGAGGCGGCCCAGGCCTTCTTGCCGCACGAGGCCATACCGGCGGCGATACTCACCAGGTCCTGCTCGGCGATGCCGACCTCAATAGACTGCTGGGGATACTGATCGAAGAACGGCGTGAGCGATGCGGAGCCGCGGGAGTCGGAGCACAGGACGACGATGTCTTTATCGGTTGCGGCGGCCTCGAGCAGCGCGTCGCAGATAGCCTTGCGGTTGGCGATCTTGTTAGCCATTGATAGCCTCCTTATGGGCAGCGAAATCGGCGATGATCTGGGCATATTCCTCATCGTTGGGCAGGTGATGATGCCAGGCGGCCTTGTCCTCCATAACGGGCGAGCCATAGCCCTTCACCGTGTTGAGGATGATGACCGTGGGCTTACCCTTGGTCTCGGCGGCCAGCGTCAGCGCGGCGTCGATGGCCTGAATGTCGTTGCCCGGAATGGAGAGCACGTTCCAACCGAAGGCGGCCCAGCGCTCCTCCTGCGAGTCCTGCTTCATGACGTCCTCGGTGCTGCCGCTGATCTGCAGGCGGTTGCGGTCCACGAGCGCGCACAGGTTATCGAGCTGGTAGTTGCCGCCGCTCATGGCGCCCTCCCAAACCGAGCCCTCGGCAAGCTCGCCGTCGCCCATGATGGTGTAGACGCGGTAGTCGCGGCCGTCCATCTTGCCGGCAAGCGCCATGCCGACGGCCACGGGCAGACCATGGCCCAGCGAACCGGAGTTCATCTCGATGCCCTTGAGCTTGTTGTTGGGGTGGCCGATGTAGGGGCTGCCGAACTTGGAGAAGCGGGCCTTGACGTCGTCGAGGTCAAGATAGCCCTCGTGGCAGAGCACCGCGTAGTAAGCCTCCATGGCGTGGCCCTTAGAGAGCACGAAGCGGTCGCGATTGGGATCGTCGACGGTCTCGGGCGAAATGTTGAGGTGGTTGGCGTAGAGGGTCATGAGGGCGTCGATCACCGACATGTCGCCGCCGATGTGGCCGCCGGCGCCAGCCATGATGATATCGACGCAATCGCGGCGAAGGTCCCAACGCAGGGACTCAAGCTCTTCGATAGTTGCCATTTCTACTCTCCTCGCAGGTAGGCTTTAACGTCTTCTTCGATGGGGTCGTACAGGTCGGGGGCGATGCCGATATACTTGCACGCCTCGTAGAGCACCGGCACCACGTTGGCATGAATGGCGACGCAGTGGTGGATGTAGGGACCCTCAACGATCTTGGCCTCGAGGCGCTTGAGGTTGTCGACCTCGACCCACAGGTAGGTGCCCATGCCGGCCGGGCCGTCGATGCCGCGGGCGTTGCCCAGTAGCAGCGAGTACTCGCCGTTGTCACCGTCAAAGCGGGCAAGGGTGAGGTCGCCGTGCTTGGCCTCGGCCGTCAGCGCGCCGGGGTGATCGAAAGCCAGCGGGTAGGTGAGCTTGGGCTTGACGGCCGCGCAGCTGCAGGGCCAGGGGCCGCAATGCTGCAGCAGCTCGCCGTTCTCGTTATCGGGATGGCGCACGGTCCAGTCGGCGAACATGCCGCGGTGACGGCCCAGGTCGGCGGCCTCGACCATCAGCGCGGTGATGGCGCCGTGGATATCGGTCTCGCATACGATAGGAATGCCCATCTCGTTGAGGATGGCGTTGGCGGCGCAGGGCATAATGCCCAGCTCGTCCTGCAGAGCGTTCCAGCACTGAATGGCACCGGCGTTGCAGCCATACTTCTCGACCAAGCGCTTCATGGCGATGGCAAGACCGGCGACCGCGGGAACCTTGTCCTCGGGGATGCAGATCTCAAAGCTGTCGTTGATGTGGGCAAGCATGGCGGCCATGGCCTGCTCGTCGGCCTGGGCGTCGCGCACAGCCTGGACAAGTTCGGTCATGGGGATAGGCGAAAGCTGGATGTTGAACTTCTCGAGCAGCTCGCCCTCGTTGCACATGGTCGACCAGAAGTCGAACGGACGGGTGGCCATCTGCAGGATGCGGGTGTGCTTGAAGGTCTTGACCACGTTGCAAACGGCCAAAAAGTCCCAAACGCCGCGCTCGAACTCGGGGTCGGTCAGGCGGCAGTTGGTCATGTAGGTGAAGGGAACCTGGAAGCGGCGCAGGACCTTGCCGGTGGCGAACAGGCCGCACTGGCTATCGCGCAGGCGTGTGCCGTCGGGCTCGGGGCGCTCGTCGCGCGGACCCCACAGCAGTACGGGTAGACCGAGCTCGCGGGCAAGGCGAGCGCAAACGTACTCGGTGCCAAAGTTGGCGTGGCACAGCATAATGCCATCGACGCCCTCGGCGCGGAATTTCTTGACGATGGGCTCGATATGGCTGTCGTCGAACAGCAGGCCCTCTTCATTGATGTCGTCGATATCCACGATGTCGACGCCGATCTCGCGCAGGCGATCAGCCGTCAGGCCGCGATACTTGATTGCGTCCGGCGCGCTAAAGATACTGCGGCGCGTGGGCACAAAGCCGAGCTTGATCTTGTCCATGTACGTCCTCCCCTAATCACATGTTCAGTAAACAGACGCATGTTTCGTTTTGTTCTGTTTACTAAATGTTTTACTCTACTGTTTAGAAGTTTAACGCGAAATACCCGTAGACGGTAGAGAAATCAGCCTAAACGGTATGTAAACAAACTGAACATACAAGGGCATCAAAAAGAGGGCCCAAAGGACCCTCTCTTAGTAGCGTTATGTATGGCTGCCTTAGCGAGCTTTGCCTCCCTACGGCCCAGCGTTGCCTTTGCCTAGATCTCACGCACGCTTTGGCGCTCGACAAAATAGGTCGACACGGCCGTCTTGCAGGTATAGCTCTTGGGATTGCGGATGTTGCCCACCAGGCGGCGCACCGCGATCTCGCCCACCTCGTGCTTGGGAACGTGCACCGTGGTGAGCGGCGGATTGGAGAAGGCGCCCAAAGACAGATCGTCAAAGCCGATGATTGAGACATCCTCGGGGACACGTATGCCGTGCTCGTTCAGCGCGCGCATGGCGCCTACGGCGAGCACGTCGTTTTCGGCAAAGAAAGCCGTCGGCAGGTCGTCGCGCGAGACGCTGTCGAGCCATGCGCCCATGTCGCGATAAGCACCTTCGAGCGTGGTGCCCAATGTGACGCGCCATGTCGGGTTGGCCTCAAGGTCCGCATCCTCAAGCGCTTGGCGATAGCCGCGCTCGCGATCCTTAAAGTTGCGGATGCGAAGGTCGCCTGCCAGATAGCCGATTTGCTTGTGACCCTTCTCGATAAGGTAGTCCACGGCGCGCAGCACCGAGTCGGTGTTGGCAATGACTACGGCATCGAAGTACTGACGATCGCTCCAGCCATCGAGCACGATCAAGTGGGCGGCAGCGTTGGCGAACAAGGCATAGTCTTCCTCACCCAGCTCGGTACCCATCAGCACGATGGCGGCCGACGGGTCGGCGATCAGGCCCTCGACCTGCGGGCGCACGGCGTCCAGGTCGCTAAAGTCGAGCGAGACAAAGCTCGTGCTCATGCCGTGGCGACGCGCCTGGCGCTCCACGCCCTCGATGACCGCGGGGTGGAAGGTGCTCTCGTCCAGGATGGCGCCCGTCTTGCGCGCGAGCACAAACTGGATGCTCTCGAGCTGCGTCGACTGCTGATAGCCGAGCGACTGCGCGCACTCCAGGATGACCTTGGCGGTCTCCTCGCTCACGCTGCGCTTGCGGTTAAGCGCGTTGGACACGGTCGCAGGCGAAAAACCGGTGATGCGGCTGATTTCGCGAACACTTGCTTTGGCCATTGTTCCCCCTAGTAGCGGTCGCGGTCGAGCATCGTGGCCTGACCGCCCCGTGACTCGACAACTAAACGACCGCAAATTCAATCTAAACAGAATAGTAAATGTTTAATAGCTAGTTTAGCCTGTTGTCAAGCGAAGCGGCGCGACTATTCCCCCAACGGGCGTATTTGTCCATCTTAACGTTATTACGCAAGGTCTTCGCCATTGCTTGCTATTACGCGTCGGTACCATTCGAAGCTTTTCTTTTTACGTCTCTCAAACGAGCCCGCACCGCTATCGTCTCGATCGACATAGATAAACCCGTAGCGCTTACGCATCTGTCCTGTGGCGACCGAAACCAAATCGATCGGGCCCCAACAGGTATATCCCATGAGTTCCACCCCGTCGAGCTCGACGGTCTCCCTCATCGCCTCGATGTGGGCCCGCAGGTATTCAACTCGATAGTCGTCTTCTATTTCACCCGAATCTTCCGGCACATCAGGAGCACCCAAACCGTTTTCGACGATGAACAGCGGCTTTTGATAGCGATCCCAGATTTCATTCATGGTGACGCGCAGCCCTTTGGGGTCGATAAACCTCCCCCAAGGCTCCTGTTTTAGATACGGATTAGGCGCCGAGCGAAGAAGGTTCGAATCGAACTGACCTTCCGCATGCGCTTTTGCGACGCGCGTCGAGTAATACGAAAACGAGACGAAATCGACCAGGTTTGCAGCCAGTACTTCGCGGTCATCATCCCGATAGGGCACCTCAAAACCATGGCGGGCGTATTCCTTGAGAACATAGCTCGGGTACGCACCGCGCACCTGGACGTCGGTAAACATGTAATGGCTGCGATTCTCAGCCTGCGCAGCCAGCACATCGTCCGGATCACATGTAGCCGGATAGAAGACACCTGCGTTGAGCATGCAACCGATCTTCGCCCCAGGGCACAGTTCATGACACGCCCCGACCGCACGGGCGCTCGCAACCAATACATGGTGCACGGCCGTGTGAACCGTTGCATAGCGATTCTCCCCTTGCTCGAAGATGATCCCCGCCGCCATAAAGCACGCCTGCGTCATGATGTTGATCTCGTTAAAGGTCAGCCAATAATTGACCAATCCCCGATAGCGCTCGAACACGGTACGCGAATATCGCTCGAACAGGTCGACCAACCTGCGATCGCGCCATCCGCCATACGCATCGACGAGATGCATGGGGACATCATAGTGGTTGAGCGTCACCAAAGGCTCAATGTCATGCGCGCGACACGTCCTAAAAACATCCTCGTAAAAGGCAAGGCCTTCTTCATTGGGCTCGGCTTCGTCTCCTTTGGGAAAAATGCGGCTCCAGGCGATTGATAAGCGCAGGCATTTAAAACCCATCTGGGCAAACAGTTCAATATCCTGCTTGTACCTATGGTAAAAATCAATGCCCTTGCGAGCGGGATAGAAGCTGTCGGGTGCCAACGCACGCGGATCAAGGTCTCCCCGCATGACGTCCATGCGTTGATCGCCAAACGGCAGCATGTCGGAATTGGCTAAACCGCGACCGCCTTCGTTCCATCCTCCCTCGCACTGGTTTGCAGCCAGAGCCCCGCCCCATAAAAAATCTTCTCTAAACATTATGGTGTCGTCCTTTCTATCAAATTCCCGGCCCACACTGTCGAACGCAACGGACTCGGCAAGTGCCGCGCAACAGCACAGTACCGTTGCGCGGCCAAGGGGTCGGACCGCGCAACGGCTGGGGAGCATATTTGTGTAGTAGCCTCTTATGCCTCGACGGATTCAACGGCCTCAGAATCGCCGCTCTTGGACTTCAACGGCATCTTCTCCTGTCCTTCAAATCCAAAAATCATCGCCAACGCAAACGTCACGGCACCGCCAGCAAGACACCCGATGGTGCCAGGGATGATATCCTGAGCAAACACTGTCTCTTATACACATCTGACGCTGCCGACGAAGAGGATAGTGTAGAT
>URPB01000005.1:0-40207 GCA_900549575.1 uncultured Collinsella sp. | reverse complement strand
GCCTTGTTGCAGAACTCGGCATCGCACAGATTGGCGCGGCCCATCATGCAGATGTCGGCAGCGCCGTCCTCGATCAGCTCCTCGGCGATCCAGGCCTCGTTGATGCGGCCGACCGTGGCGACGGGAATGTTGACGTGCTTTTTAATCTCGCGCGAGCAGGCGGCGTGCGAGGCCTGCTGGGTACCGGCGGCGGGAATCGCGGAGCCGCGCTTGATGGTGGTACCGCCCGACACATGAATCATGTCGACGCCGGCCTTCTCCAGACGACGCGAGACGTAAATCATGTCGTTGAGGGTCAGGCCGCCATCGGTGTACTCGTCGCCCGAGATGCGGACGTCGATGATAAAGTCTTTGCCGCAACGCTCGCGAATCTCGGCGATGACCTCGAGCAGGAAGCGCATGCGGGCGTCGAGAGAGCCGCCGTACTCGTCGGTGCGCTTGTTGTAGAGCGGAGTCAAAAAGCCGCCGAGCATACCGTGGGCGTGTGCCGCATGGACCTCGACGCCATCGACACCGGCCTTCTGCATACGCACGGCAGCGTCGCCAAACTGATGCGTGAGCTCGTGGATCTCATCGACCGTGATAGGACGCGGCGCCTCGCGGGCATAGGACGGGCCCACAAAAGACGGAGCGATCAGGCGCGGCGTGCCCGGAATGTTAAAGGCCATGTAGGCGGGGTGGAAGAGCTGCGGCATGATCTTGCAGCCGTACTCGTGGACGGCCGCGGCGAGCTTTTCCCAGCCGGGGATAAACGTGTCGTCGTAGCAGCACATGTCACCCGGCAGATAGGTATAGGTAGGCTCGACCGTCACGACCTCGGTGATGATGAGGCCCACGCCGCCCTTGGCACGGGCACGGTAATGATCGACCAAGTCGTCAGTCACATAGCCATGATCGGCCAGGTTGGTGGACACCGGCGGCATAAAGACGCGGTTCTTGACCTCGGTCGTACCGACCTTGATCGGGCTAAAGAGCATCGGGTAGGCGGATGACTCCATACAGGCTTCCTTTCGTTGAGCCGCTCGGCGGCAGTTGCTAACGTACCTATTGTATCAGTATCCGCCGCATTCGCACTCGCTCGCACTCCCCACCTTCAATCCCAACCCTCACAAAAAATTTGCGGTGGAATACGGAGTGGATGAGGCTTTTGACAGCCAAAACAGTCCGTATTTCACCGCAACCGATGGGCGGGGTGGAATTGAGGGCTCAGATAGCCAGTTATGCCCTCATCCGCCACTCCCTCACCTACAGCGCGCCGTCCAGCATAAGGTTCACCTTGAGCACGTTGACCGTGGGCTCGCCGAACACGCCGAGGAAACGGCCCTTGGTGCACGCGGCAATGATGTCGCGCACCTCGTCCTCACTTTTGCCCGTGGCCTTGGCAAGGCGCGGGACCTGGTACTCGGCGGCATCGGGAGAGATCTCGGGGTCGAGCCCTGAGCCGGAACACGTCACCAGGTCGACGGGCACAGCGTCCATATCGGCATCGGGGTTGGCGGCGCGGATCTTCTTCACGCGCGCATCCACAAGCTGCCGATACTCCTCACTCGCCGGGGACAGGTTGGATGGGGCACCATACGCCATGAGCTCGCCATCTTCGCCTTCGAAAATTGACACGTTCTGGATGCGGCCCCACATGTGGTCCTCATCCTCGAAGTTCTGGCCGATGAGCTCGGAACCCACAACCTTGCCGTCGACCGTAATGAGCGAACCGTTCGCCTGATACGGGAACGCAACCTGGGCAATGCCGGTCACGACAAGCGTATAGGCCAGGCCGCAGACAACGGTAAACAGCGCGAACACGCCCAGTGCGCGCGATGCAACACCTTTGAACATACAAACCTCCACTTACATAATGCCGCAGAACGCGAGCAGCATGTCGATGAGCTTGATGAATACGAACGGGGCAACGATGCCGCCCAGACCCCACACGAGCAGGTTGTGGGTCAGCAGCGGTCCGGACGGGACCTCGCGGTACTTAACGCCCTTCAGCGCGGCCGGGATCAGCGCGACGATAACGAGCGCGTTATAGATGATGGCCGAAAGAACCGCGGACAGCGGGCTTGCCAGACCGAGGATGTTGAGGGCGTCCAACCCGGGGTAGATCGGCGAGAACAGGGCCGGGATGATAGCGAAGTACTTCGCCATGTCGTTGGCCACCGAGAAGGTCGTGAGCGAACCGCGGGTCATGAGCAGCTGCTTGCCGATACGCACGACCTCGATGAGCTTGGTGGGGCTGGAGTCGAGGTCGACCATGTTGCCGGCCTCCTTGGCAGCCTGGGTGCCCGTGTTCATGGCCACGGCGACGTCGGCCTGGGCCAGAGCGGCCGCGTCGTTGGTGCCGTCGCCGGTCATGGCGACCAGGTGCCCCTCACGCTGGAACTCGCGGATCTTCTCGAGCTTGCCTTCAGGGGTGGCTTCGGCCAGGAAGTCGTCAACGCCGGCCTCGGCGGCGATTGCCGCGGCGGTGAGCGGGTTGTCGCCCGTCACCATGATGGTCTTGATGCCCATCTTGCGCAGGTCGGCGAACTTCTCCTTAACGCCGGACTTGATGATGTCCTTGAGGTACACAGCGCCCAGCACGCGGCAGTTTTTGGTCACGACCAGCGGGGTGCCGCCGGCCTTGGCGATGCGTTCGACGGCCTCGTCGCACTCCTTTGAGAACACGCCGCCGGCTGCCTCCACATAGGTGCGCACGGAATCGGCAGCGCCTTTGCGGATCTCATTGCCCTCGTAGTTCACGCCGGACATACGCGTTGCCGCGGTGAACGGGATAAACTCCATACCCTTATCCTCGAGTGTGCGGCCGCGCAGACCGAACTGCTCCTTGGCGAGGACGACGATGGAGCGGCCCTCGGGGGTCTCGTCGGCCAGCGAGGAAAGCTGGGCGGCATCGGCAAGCTCCGCGGGATCGACGCCGTCGACCGGGATGAGCTCGGCGGCTTGGCGGTTACCCAGGGTGATGGTGCCGGTCTTGTCGAGCATGAGGATGTCGACGTCGCCGGCGGCCTCGATGGCGCGGCCGGACATGGCCAGCACGTTGGCCTCGTTCAGACGGCTCATGCCGGCGATGCCGATGGCGGACAGAAGGGCGCCGATGGTAGTGGGAGCCAGGCACACGAGCAGCGCCACGAGCGTGGTCACGGCCGTGGGGTTGGCCATGTCGTTAAGACCGACCGAGAAGCAGGAGTAACAATACAGGGCCAGCGTGACCAGGATAAAGACGATGGAGAGGGCCACCAGGAAGATCTCCAGAGCGATCTCGTTAGGGGTCTTCTTGCGCGCGGCACCCTCGACCATCGCGATCATCTTGTCCAGGAAGCTCTGGCCGGGCTCACTGGAGATCTTGACGATGATCCAGTCGGACAACACCGTGGTACCGCCGGTAACGGCAGAGCGGTCGCCGCCGGCCTCGCGGACCACGGGGGCGGACTCGCCGGTGATGGCGGACTCGTCAACGGAAGCAGCGCCCTCGATGACGTCGCCGTCGCCGGGAATCTGCTCGCCGGCGCGTACGATCACCAGGTCGCCGCGCGTAAGCTCGATGCCGGGAACGACGGTGAAGTGCTCCTTGTCCTCAACGGACTCGATGCGATGGGCCTCGACATCCTTCTTGGCCGCACGCAGGGAATCGGCCTGAGCCTTACCGCGGCCCTCGGCAAGCGCCTCGGCGAAGTTCGAGAACAGGTCGGTGAGCCACAGGATGACCGCGATGGCGACCACATAGTAGGTGGGCACACCCGCGTCCTGCACACCGAAGATGGAAGCGACGGCCAGGACGGAGGTCATGACGGCGGAAAGCCACACCAGGAACATGACCGGGTTTTGAATCTGGACGCGAGGATCCAGCTTGGCAAACGAGTCGCGGACCGCGCGACTCATCATGTCTTTTTGCATAGTCATAAATCTGCGCCCTCCTTTACGCAATCATCTGGAAGAACTCGGCAACGGGGCCAAGCGCCAGGGCCGGGAAGAAGCTCAGGGCACCGATCAGCAGAACGATGAACACGAGCAGGAATATGAACATGCCGTTGGTGGTAGACAAGGTACCGGCGCTCTCGGCGACCTTACCCTTCTTGGCCAGCGAGCCGGCGATAGCCAGCGTACCGATGATGGGCATGAAGCGGGCGAACAGCATCTCGAGGCCGAGCATGACGTTGATCCAGGGAATGTTGCAGTTCATGCCTGCAAACGCCGAGCCGTTGTTGCCGCCGCATGAGGTGAAGGCATACAGCGCCTCGGAGAAGCCGTGCGCGCCACCATTGTTGAGCTGGTCGGCAAGACCGGGCACCATGCAGGCGATGGCCGAGCACACCAGAATGGCAAACGGAGTTGCCAAGCACAGGACAACTGCCCAGCGCATCTCGCCCGGCTCGATCTTCTTGCCCAGGAACTCAGGCGTGCGTCCGACCATGAGGCCGGCGATGAACACTGTGAGGATGGCGAAGCCGATCATGCCGTACAGGCCGCAGCCCACGCCGCCGAAGACGACCTCGCCCAGAGCAATCTGGAGCATCTGGACAAAACCGCCCAGCGGGGTGTAGGAGTCGTGCATGGAGTTAACCGAGCCGTTGGAAGCAGCCGTCGTGAAAGCGGACCAGGTAGAAGAGGAGGCGATACCGAAACGGCTCTCCTTGCCCTCCATGTTGCCGCCGGCCTGGCCGTCGGTCATCTCGATATTGACCGCTCCGCCATCGGCCAGCTGCGGGGTGCCCGCATGCTCGTTGACGGCGATGATGCCGGTGAAGATCACCAGCAGGATGAACATGGCGGCAAAGATGGCCTTGCCCTGCTTGGTGTTCTTGACGCCGATACCGAAGGCGAAGCAACAGGCGGCCGGGATCAGCAGCAGGCTGGTCATCTCGATGATGTTGGTGAAGGCACTGGGGTTCTCATACGGATGGGCGGAGTTCACGCCGAAGAAGCCGCCGCCGTTGGTGCCGGACTGCTTGATGGCGACCTGAGGAGCCGCGGGACCCTGGGGCAGGAACTGCTCGGTGACCACGCGCGCGCCCTCGACAACCTTGCCGTCGACCTTGACCGTGTCGCCCTCAATCTGGGCGCCGTCGATGACGCTCCAGCCGCCGTCTGCATTAGGCTGAACAGCGACGGGTTCTACGAGCTCAGCCTTCTGAGCCGGCTGGAAGTTGGAGATGACGCCACCGGCAGCCAGGCAGATGCCGAACACGAGGTTCAGCGGGATGAGCACATACAGGACGGTGCGGGTGAGGTCGACCCAGAAGGAACCCAGACCCTGCTCCTTGACCTGACGGAAGCCGCGGATCAGCGCGAACATGACCGCGATACCGGTGCCAGCGGAAACGAAGTTCTGCACAGTGAGACCCATGAACTGCACAAGGTAGGACAGGGTGGTCTCACCGGAGTAGGACTGCCAGTTGGTGTTGGTTATGAAGGAAGCAGCCGTATTGAACGACAGGTCCCATGACACACCCGGCAGGTGCTGGGGATTGCCTGGCAAGAAGGACTGAAGCGCCTGGAGTGCCACAAGAATCACGAAGCCGATCCCCGAAAAGACCAGCACGCTCGCCAGATAGCGCCTACACCCCATCTGTTCTGCCGCGTCGATGCGAAGCAGACGATAGACGCCACGCTCCACAGGAGCAATCACAGGCGACAGGAACGTATGCTCACCATCCATGATATGGGCCATGAACCGACCGAGCGGAACGGCCAGGACGACGAGTACGGCAAAGTACAAGATGTACTGAATCGCAGCGTCCATAGTTTACGAATCACTCCTCATCAGAATGTAGATGTAATAGATAAGAAGTCCAATGCAGACGACTCCGATGATGGGAATGAGGATGTCCATTTACCGCCCCTTTCACACGCGGTCCGATGTCTCGGACGCCTGCCCTCGCAAGCGTCTGGGGACAGTAAACGCTTCTAGGGATTAAAGAGGCGTGAGGGCCGGGGCTCACGTCCTTAAGATGCCGTAAAGATGCAGGTAGAAAGCACTATTGCAGCTGCAGTGCGCCTATACTCGACCTCGCGAGCATACAGTGGTGTCTTCACCGCGTATGCACGCATGGACAACGCTTCAGAAAGGCTACGCTATGCAGCGCGACGCATCGGACACTCGCGTCAATCCAGACCTCATCCTCAAGGCAATTGAGAAAGACGAGGTCGCCGATGACACTCGAACCAGCCGGGGACACCTCAAAATTTTCTTTGGCTACGCTGCTGGCACAGGCAAAACCTATGCAATGCTTCAAGCCGCCCACGCCGCCAAGCGGCGAGGTGTCGACGTCGTCGCGGGATACATCGAGCCGCACGAACGTCCGGCAACTGCCCATCTTGCACAAGGGCTTGAGAACGTGCCCTGTAAACTCATCGAGCACAACGGCATTGCGCTCAGCGAGTTCGATCTAGATGCGGCTATCGAACGCGCCCCTCAGCTCATCCTTGTCGACGAGCTCGCCCATACGAATGCGCCGGGGTCTCGCCACGACAAACGCTATCAAGACGTCGAGGAACTTCTACATGCGGGCATCGACGTCTATACGACCGTGAACGTTCAGCATATCGAGAGCCTAAACGACATGGTTGCATCCATCACCGGCGTTGTCGTGAGCGAACGAATCCCCGACCGTATCTTCGATGATGCCGACCAGGTCGAGCTCGTCGATATAGAGCCCGAAGACCTACTTGAGCGCCTTCGCGCCGGCCTCGTCTACCGTCCCGCACAAGCCGACCGAGCGCAACAGCATTTTTTTACCGTCGAGAACCTCACCGCACTCCGAGAAATCGCGCTGCGCCGCTGCGCCGATCGCACCGGTCACCTCACAGACGCCGCACGCGTGCTGGGAAACCGTGACTACTACACCAGGGAGCGTATCTTAGTCTGCGTCTCCCCGGCGCCGACCAATCCCCGCATCGTCCGTGCCGCCGCACGCATGGCGAAAGCGTTTCGCAGCGAACTCGTCGCCCTGTTCGTAGAGAGCCCGCGCACGCAAGCCATGAGCGATGATGAGCGCACCAAGCTTGTAGCCAATATCGCCCTAGCCGAGCAGCTCGGAGCACATATGGAAACCGTCTATGGCGACGACATCGCGTTTCAGATCTCCGAGTTCGCGCGCCTGTCGGGTATTTCGAAGATCGTCATGGGGCGCACGGGCGAGCGCAGCAGCGTCCGTCAGGCCCTCTTTGGCCGCAAATCTCTCGTAGAACAGCTCATAACATTCGCCCCGGACCTCGACATTTACATCATTCCAGAACAGTCGACTCCGCCCTCCCGACCCAAAGGACGCCGCCATGCGCTCGCCCTGCAGCCGCCCAGCAGCCGAAACGTGCTTCGCACGCTGACCCTCTCTCTTGCCGCCACGGCGATCGGCGCGGCTTTCCGCCATCTGGGATTTGCCGACTCCAGCATCATATCCCTCTATATCTTCACGGCCCTGCTGACCGCCGTCACCACGACGGGGCGTATCTGCACGATCGTATCGAGCGTGCTCTCTGTAGTGCTTTACAACTTCTGCTTTGTCACGCCTCTGTTTTCGCTCGCCAGCTACGACCGAAGCTATCTGGTCACGTTCGGCATCATGTTCGCCACCGCTATGGTCGCCGGCGAGTTAACTGCGCGCATCGCCGACAACGCCCGTACATCCGCCGAGAACGCATTCAAAACGCGCGTACTCCTCGAAACGAACCAGCTCTTGCAGCAAGCCCATAGCGCGGAGGAGTGCGCCCGCGTCGCCATGAACCAACTCGTCAAACTGCTAAAACTCGACGTGGTCTTCTACCCCGCCGAACACGGCACGCTCGGCAAGGCGCTCTATGAGTCCGCTGGCACCGAAAACCGATCCGCGTCGCTGCTCACCGACTACGAGCGCGCCGTTGCAACCTGGACCTACACCAACAACAAGCGCGCGGGCGCAAGCACGCGGACCCTGCCTGAGGCGCGCTGTCTCTACCTCGCGGTTCGCACCGGCGACAAGGTATTCGGTGTCATCGGCATCGCCCTGGAGGGGCGCGAGATCGAAGCCTTCGAGCATTCGATCGTCCTATCTATCGTAGGTGAATGCGCCTTGGCGCTCGAAAGCGACCGGGCGGCGCAAGAGCGCGAAGAGGCTGCGGTCTTGGCGAAAAACGAGCAGCTGCGCGCCAACCTTTTGCGCTCCATCGGCCACGATTTGAGGACACCCCTCACGGCTATATCCGGATCTGCGGCAATCCTTCGGAAGAGCGACGAGAAGCTCAGCCTCGAACAACGCTGCGATCTTGCCGATGCCATCTACGACGACTCCCTCTGGCTTATCGATACCGTGGAGAACCTCCTCGCCATCACACGCGTCGAGGACGGCACCATTCGCCTCAACTTAACATCCGAGCTCATCGACGAGGTCATCGAGGCCGCCCTCAGCCATGTCGCCCAAGCATCGCATGGACGTGCCGTCACCATCGAGCACACTGACGACATCCTGCTGGTACGCATCGACGTCCATCTCATCATGCAGGTGCTTACGAATCTCATCATGAACGCCTTCAAATACACGCCCGAGGACTCGACTGTCACCATCAGCGCACGTCGCGAGGGCGCGTTCGTCGTGGTGGACGTCGCAGACGATGGGCCGGGTGTGGCAGACTGCGACAAGCCTCATATCTTTGAGCGCTTCTTCACCTCAAGCAATACGCGGCCCGTGGATTCGCGTCGAAGCATCGGCCTTGGCCTGTCGCTCTGCCGCTCCATCGTGGAGGCGCATGGCGGCGTCATCGAAGTTCGCGACAACCACCCCCATGGGGCCGTCTTCCGTTTTACCCTGCCCGCCGAGGAGATTGAGATTCATGAATAATGCCGCTAAGCCACGCATCCTCCTGGTCGAAGATGACCCGACCGTTCAAAACCTCGTTTCGACCGCGCTTGACCTCCACGGCTATGTCGTGAGCAAGGTTTGCAACGGCCAAGCCGCCATCATGGATGCGGTGTCGCACGGCCCCAGCCTCATCATGCTCGACCTCGGCCTTCCCGACATTGACGGTATCGAGGTCATCACGAAGATCCGAAGCTGGTCGGCAGTCCCCATTATCGTCATTTCGGCGCGCACCGAAGATTCCGACAAGATTGCAGCACTTGACGCAGGGGCAGACGACTACCTCACCAAGCCCTTTTCTGTGGATGAGTTGCTCGCGCGCGTCCGTGCGAATTTGAGGCGCTCCTCGATGGCGTCGAGCGAGTCGACAGAAGTGAGCACGTTCGACAACGGTCCGCTGCATATCGACTACGCCGCGGGATACGCGACGAAAGACGGACGCGAGCTCTCGCTCACCCCAACCGAGTACAAATTGCTCGTCCTTCTGGCGAAAAACGTCGACAAGGTGCTCACCCACACCTTCATCACCCGCGAGATATGGGGCACGAGCTGGGACAGCGATCTGGCGAGCCTGCGCGTGTTCATGCGCACCCTGCGTAAGAAGATCGAGGCAGACCCCTCTCACCCCAAGATGATTCAGACGCACATGGGCGTCGGGTACCGCATGCAGCGTCTCTAGCCCACTCCACAAAAAGTTGCGGTGGAATACGGAGTAGATAAGGCCTTTGACAGCCAAAACAGTCCGTATTTCACCGCAGCTGATGGGCGGGATGGAGTTAGAGGCCCAGGTAGGCAATCATACCTTCGACGGCGAGCTTGGCACCAGCTACGGCATGGACCACGGTGAGCGGGCCGTTGACCACGTCGCCGGCGGCAAAGACGCCAGGCACGGTGGTCATGCCATGCTCGTCGACCGAAAGCAGGCCGCGATGGTCGGTCTCCAGACCGCCCGTTGTAAGCACGAGCTTGTCCTTGGGCACCTGAGACGCCGCAATCACAACCGTGTCGGCGGACGCATGGTCGAGCTCTTCCTCGTAGCCCACCACGTTGTTGTCCTCGTCAAAGATAGCCGTCTCGAACACCGGACCGTTATCGTCGATGGCGCAGATCGCCTTGCCGCACATAATCTCGGCACCGTCAAGCTCGGTCAGCTCCACCTCGTCATCGATGGCAGAGATATGGCGCGATCGGGCGTACACGGTAACCTTGCGAGCACCCGAGCGCAGGGCCGTGCGGGCAACATCCATGGCCACATTGCCGGCGCCGATAACCGCCACGTTCTGCCCGATTGCCACGCTCGTGGGATCGACCAGATAGTCGATACCAAACAGCACATTGCCGCGCGACTCGCCGGGAATACCCAGCTTTCGAGCTCGCCAGGTGCCGGTACCAACAAAGACCGCATCGTAGCCGTCGCGCAGCAAGTCGTCGATGTGGAGCGCACCGCCGATGGTGGTCGAGGGGCGAACGCGCACGCCGAGCGAGCACATCACGTGGCGGTACTTTTGCACGAGCGAGCGCGGCAGACGGAACTCGGGGATACCGTACTCCAGCACGCCGCCGATCTCGGGCCGCTGCTCAAAAACAGTGACGGCGCAACCCAGCTGCGCCATCTTAATGGCCACGGTCATGCCGGCAGGACCGGAACCGACCACGGCAACCTGCTTGCCGCACGACGGCGCGGGTTTCCACTCTTTGCGGTCCAAATACGCCGTGGAGATATAGTTCTCGATGCTCGAAAAATGCACGGGCGCGCCCTTGCGGCCCTGGATGCACGCGCCCTCGCACTGGCCCGAATGGTTGCAAACCATGGAGCAGACCGCACTCATCGGGTTATTCTGGAACAGCAGCTCGCCCGCCTCTTGCAGACGGCGCTGCTTAAAGAGGTCGATAACCTGCGGAATGGGCGTCTGCACCGGACAGCCCTTGATTTGACAGAACGCCTTTTTGCAGCCCAGACAACGATTTGCTTCCTCAACGATGTGGATAGCCACGCAATTCCCCTCTATTGACCTGGACGAAATCGGCTTCTTAAACCAATTTGCCCGAATTTATAACCATTGATACGTCAACAGTGCGGAAAAGGGCACCGAAGAGCATCTCACAAACGCGCAGCAGCAACCCTTTCCTCGCACAGAACCACCGTGCAGCCCCGTCATCGAGATCAAAAGATTCGCCACCCCCACGAATGGCGAATCTCTCTACAGGCAGACGCCGTCTTTCCAGATACTGATCTCGTGGCAGCCGCGGCGCTCGGCACTCGTTAGCTTACCGCTCGCCGTATCCAGTACCAGCTGATACAGGTCGCGGGCAGCCTCGTCGAGTGTGCGTTCGCCTGTGGCAATCACGCCGGCGTTAAAGTCCATCCAGTTGGCCTTGTGGTCGCACAGACGCTGATTGGTGAACACCTTGAGGGTGGGCGCCGGTGCACCAAACGGCGTGCCGCGTCCAGTCGAGAACAGAATCACGTGACAGCCAGCAGCCGTCAACGCCGTGGTGGATACCATGTCGTTGCCCGGGCCGCACAGCATGTTCAGGCCATGCTTGGTGACCTGACCGGCATACGGCAGCACGTCGACGATGGGTGCGGAGCCGCCCTTTTGCACGCAGCCGCAACTCTTGTCCTCGAGCGTGGTGATGCCACCGTCCTTGTTACCGGGACTCGGGTTCTCGTAGACCACCTCACCATGGCTAATAAAGTAATCCTTAAAACCGTTAAGCATGTCAGAGGCAGCGTTAAAGACCTGCTCGCTCTCGCAGCGATCGAGCAGGATGCTCTCCGCGCCAAACATCTCGGGCACTTCGGTGAGCACCGACGTACCGCCACGGGCGACGACCATATCGCTCACGCGACCGATCGTGGGGTTGGCGGTAATGCCCGAAAGACCGTCAGAGCCGCCGCACTTAAGACCAATAACCAGCTCTGAGGCCGGAATGGGCTCACGCTTGGCCTGCTTGGCCAGGTCAGCCAGCTCGGACAGAATCTTGTGGCCCTCGATCTGCTCGTCGGCTACATCCTGGCAGGTGAGAAAACGAACGCGCTCGTGATCGAAGTCACCGAGCTCGTCGAGCACCTGCTGATGCGTGCAGTTCTCGCAACCGAGCGACAAGAACAGCACGCCCGCGGCGTTTGCGTGACGCGACAGCGCCACCAGCAGACGACGGGTCTGGGCATGGTCGGCGCCGGTCTGTGAGCAACCGAACGGATGCGGGAAGTAATAGACGCCCTCCAACGAGCCCTCGACCAGGTCCTGAGCCTGCTCGCACATGGCACGAGCGACTTCGTTGACGCAACCGACGGTGGGAATGATCCAAAGCTCATTGCGCGTGGCGGCACGACCGTCGGCACGGCGGAAGCCCATAAAGGACTCGGCCTCGACCGGCTCAACGACCGGATGTGTCGGATTGTAGGCGTACTCTATCTCACCCGAGAGGTTGGTCTTCACGTTGTGCGTGTGCAGCCACTGGCCGGGCTGAATGTCCTTCGTCACGTGACCGATGGGAAGACCGTACTTGACGACATCCTCACCGGCTGCAATGGCGCGCACGGCCATCTTGTGGCCCTGCGGGATATCCTCCGCGGCAACGACCTCGCCCACGCCGGGAACCTCGACGGCAGCACCCTTGGCGAGCGGCGACAGCGCAACGATGACGTTGTCGGCCGGATTGATCTGGATAGTGTTCATTACAAAGAGTCCTAACCCTACAGGTTGAGCAGAAGTCGAGTGACGCCCGCCAGTTACCCGACGGGCGTACAGAAGGATTTAGGCCTGAGCGTTCGCGAACGCCTGCTTGACGCCCTCGGAGCGCACGACGGCGAGAGCGTTGACGACAAACTCCTCCAGGCCGGCGATCTGCGTAAGATCCTCGCCCCACATTTGCTCGTTGGAGAGCACATCGTGCACCAGCTCGGCGTCGTCGGAGCCGGCGTGGGCAGCGTAGAAGTCGAGCACAAAGGCGTCGTCCTGAGCGGTGTACTCGGTGCCGTCGGAGCGACGCAGGTGCAGGCCGTCGCCCTCGCGGGACACGAGTTCCTGCGTGTAGAAGGAGATGAGCGTGGCCAGGCTCGTCGCCAGGCACTTGGGCAGGTTGCCGGTCTCGGCAGCGTAGTCCTTGAGCGTAGGCAGGTCGCGGGCACGCCACTTAGCCGTGGAGTTGAGGCAGATGGAGAGCAGCGCGTGGTCGATAAACGGATTGTCGAAGCGGTTCTCGACGGCAGCGGCAAAGGCCTTGCAATCCTCGGCATCCAGGTCGGTGGCGAGCGTCGGGATAACCTCGTCGTAGAGCATGGTGTTCATGAAGCCGCGGACGATCTCGTCGTGCATGCAATCGCGCACGATATCAAAGCCGGCAACCCAGGAACCCGGAACAAAGGCGGTGTGGGCGCCGTTGAGGATGCGGACCTTGCGCTTCTTGTACGGGGTGACGTCGGGGGTCACAAAGACACCCGGCAGACCGGCCTTCACGAAGGGCAGACGCTCCTTGAGCGACTCGTCACCCTGGATACCCCACATCTGGAAGGGCTCACGCACGGCCAAGAACGGATCTTCATAGCCCAAGCGCTCGGCCACGGCAGCGGCCTCCTTGGGATCGCGGATGCGACCCGGAACGATGGTGTCGACGAGCGTGGTGCAGACGGTGCAGTCGCTGGCCATCCACTGCGAAAACTCGTCCTCCCAGCCCCAGTCGCTCACGTACTGGTTCATAATGCGCAGCAGCTCCTCGCCGTTATGGTCGATGAGCTCGCAGGCGAGCACGATGACGCCCGGCTTGCCGGCAGCCCAGCGGGCATGGAGCACCTGGGCAAGCTTGGCAGGGAAGCTCGCGGGGGGCATGTCGTCGGCCTTGCAGGACGGATCGTAGGCGATACCGGCCTCGGTGGTGTTGGAGACGATAATCTCCAGGTCATCGGAAACGGCGACTTCCATCATGGCACGGTAGTCAGCCTCGCGATACGGATTGAGGCAACGGCTGCAGGCGCTGATCACGCGGGAATCGTCAACCGTGTCACCGTTCTCCTTGCCGCGCACCAGTACGGTGTACAGGCCATCCTGGGCATTGATACCATCGGCGAAATCGAAGGCGCCGCTGATGGGCTGCACCATGACGACCTTGCCGTTCCAACCGGTGGCCTCGTTGCCCATATCGAAGAAACGATCGACGAAGGCGCGCAGGAAATTGCCCTCGCCAAACTGCAGGACCTTCTCGGGGGCGTCCTTGGGCAGCACGTAGCCCTCGTAGCCGATCTTCTCGAGCGTCTCGTAGCTGATGTTATTCATAGAGGTTTTCCTCTCAACTCAAGTCCCGGTACGGCATCGCCGCACCGGGTTGCATTCATGATTGTTTAAGCAGCGGGACTATTTATCGATCGTCTCGATAGTGCTCTCGCCGATCTTGCCGCGCTCCCAGCGACCATTCGACAGGTCGTTGGAAATGGAATTGAACTTCTTCTCGGTAATGTCGTAGAGAGCGAAGATGATCAAGGCTGCCACCAGAAGGGCGCAAGCGGGATAAATCGTCAGAGCGCCCTTGATGCCAAGCAGCGTGGCGGCCGTCTGGGGCTTATTTGCCACATATCCGGTAAGGGCAAGGATGCCGCCGGAAATGATCGCGGCAAGGGATTGCGCAAGCTTACGAGAAAAGTTGAACGCGGCGTAGGTCGTACCCTCCTTGCGGATTCCCGTGTGCCATTCACCGTAATCGATAACATCGGAAACCAGGTTCCAGGTGATACCGTTGGGGATGGCAAGCGCGACGTAGCCGATGGTGACGAAGATGATGAACGTCACGGTATTGGTCGGCAGGATGAAGTTGAGGCCGTTTGCCACGGCACCGACGATAAAGCAGGCAACGCACGTGCGCTTCTTGCCAAAATGCTTGACGAGCGTCGGGATGGCGAGAATGGCGACAACCGACGTTCCGATCATGATGCCGTTGACAATGGGCTGCAACGCGATGTTACCCAGGTTGTACTGGCAGAAATACACCATCATGGTGTTGTTGGTGTTCATGGCCGAGATGGTAAACAGCGTAAGCAGGATAACTGCTCCCAGGTTCTTGTTGGTGAAAACGACCTTGAAATACGTGCTGAATGCGCTCGACTTCTTGCCGGCCTTTCCCGCAGCCTTCTCCTCGGCCTGTCGATCGATACGGATATGCTCGCGCGTTCCCAAAAAGCAGATGGCGAATCCGGCGATACCACACAGTCCCATGACGACAGCTGCAATCGTATAGCCGTGCGGATTGCCGTCGAGCGTGTCGCCACCCGCAAAGAACAGGACCAATGGGATGAACGCTACGCCCGTGATGAGCTGTGCGCAGAGCGAACCGGCCTGGCGCGTTGACGCCATGTGCGCGCGGTCATCGACGTCACGCATCATTACCGTGGCCAGAGATCCGTATGGTACGTTGGTGAAGCTGTATACGACGCCCCAGATCATGTAGGTTATCAGCGCATAGGCAATTTTGCCCGCCATGGGAATATCGGGCGCAGTAAAGGTCACCACGGTTAGAACGGCAAGGATCACGGCCGAAACCATCATGACCGGACGAAACCGACCGTGCTTGCCAATCTTCTTTCTACCGTCGACGAATGCACCGGCAATCGGGTCCATGAACGCATCGAAAATCTTGGTGACGGCGAAAATCAGGCTCACTACGCCTGGCGAAATCAGACAGATGTCAGTGTAGAACTTGGTCAGATATGCTTGACCAAGATCGAACATGAATCCGTTGCCCAAATCGCCAAAGCCATAGCAGATTTTCTCACGCCAGCTCAGCTTGATATCCTGCGAGCTCTGCATAGATCTCGAATCCGCCTGAGCAGACACGATCTGCTCGTTTTTCTGTTGCCCTGTTCCCATATGGTCCCTCCCCTTTGCAACCGATTTCACCAATCGGAGCACATACAGATCTATGCCTCGACGGTGCCCAGATCGAAGCCAAAATAGCGAACGGAATTGTTGTAGCTGATATCGCGCACGATGGTGCCCAGCAGCTCCATGTCGGCCGGATACTTGCCCTGCTCAACCCACTCGCCGATCACGCTGCACAGCACGCGACGGAAATACTCGTGGCGCGGATAGGACAGGAAGGAGCGGGAGTCGGTGAGCATGCCGACAAAGTTGCCCAGGACGCCCTCGTTGGCCAGAGCCGTGAGCTGCTCGCGCATACCGACCTCGTTGTCGTTGAACCACCAGGCGGAACCGTTCTGGATCTTACCGGCAGTCGGAGCCTCCTGGAAACAGCCCATCACGGTATCGATCATGGTGTTGTCGATGGGATTCAAGCTGTACAGGATGGTCTTGGGCAAGCCGCAGGTCTCCTGGATGGAGTTGAGGAAATCGGCGAGCTGGTCGGACGGCGTGTAGTTGGAGATGCAGTCATAACCGGTATCGGGGCCGAGCTTGGCAAACATGGCGCGGTTGTTGTCGCGCTTGCAGCCAAAGTGCAGTTGCATGGCCCAGCCCAGGCGGACATACTCGCCGGCGACAAACTGCATAAAGGCGGTCTTGTACTTGAGGACCTCTTCCTCGGTGAGCGGCTCGGCAGCCAGGCCCTTGGCAAAGATGGCCTCAATCTCATCGGCGGTAGCCGGGACATACATAACGTAGTCGAGTGCGTGGTCGGAGGCGCGGCAGCCCAGCTCGTGGGCAACATCGTAGCGCTTGGAGATGGCGGACTTCATGCCCTCAAAGTCGCTGACCTCAATGCCGGCAACCTCGGAAAGGTGCTTGCAGTAGTCGGCGAACTCCTGGCCGCGCTCGATGCGCAGAGCGGCGTCGGGGCGCATGGCGGGAACGACCTGAACGTCAAAACTGTCATCGGCGGCAATCTTCTTGTGCCACTCAAAGCTGTCGGCGGGGTCGTCGGTAGTGCAGATCATGCGGACGTTGGACTGCTTGATCAGGTTGCGGCAGGTAAAGCTGGCCTCGGCGAGCTTGGCGTTGGCAAGGTCCCAGACCTCCTGGGCAGTCTTGCCATTGAGGACGCCCTCGTAGCCAAAGTAGCGCTTAAGCTCCAGGTGGCTCCACTCAAAGACGGGGTTGCCAACGCAGCGACCCAGGGTCTCGGCCCACTTTTGGAACTTCTCGCGAGCAGGGGCGTCGCCAGTGATAAAACGCTCGTCGACGCCGTTGGCACGCATCAGGCGCCACTTGTAGTGGTCGCCGCCCAGCCAAACCTCGGTGATGTTCTCGAAACGCTTGTCCTCCCAAATCTCCTTGGGAGAAATGTGGCAGTGATAGTCGACGATGGGCATGTCCTCGGCAAAGTTGTGGAACAGCTCCTCGCCGGTCTTAGTGCTCAGCAGGAAATCCTGATCGTCCATAAAGTTTTTCATCAAACAGCCCCTTTGCTGGCAAGGCGGGCGCACAATACGCTCGTCATCCTCTAGGTGAACGTTCACCATCTTAGTGCAAAATGCGTTACAAGGTGAACGTTCACCTAACCATCATGGGGCGAACGGTAGGTTTTGACCGCTTAACGGTTGCCGAGCCATGGACCCTGCGTTGGATCGGCACAAAGAAAGGCCACTGACGGCAGATTCGCCATCAGCGGCCTTCGAAACAATTTTTCAATCCCCAGCCAAAAAGTACGCGGCAAGTAGGGAACTCCCTAAACGCATTAGATTCCGGCGAGCTCGCAGTAACGATCGACGTTGCTGGCAAACACCATCTCAACAGCCCCCTTTTGCACAGGCTCCGCCGGCGTCTTTCCCCACAGCAGGTAATCGCCTAAGGTCTTGGCGCCACGATATGCCAGACTCACCGGGTCCTTGTAGACGATGTTGGTAAAGATGCCCCGACGCAAAGCCAGCGCACTTTCTGGGAACAGGTCGTTGCCAATCACCATTACTTCGCCGGCCTTGTTAGCCGAGACAAGCGCATCGGCAATCAGCTCAGAGCCCACGGCGAACACGCTGCAGATCAACTCGGGGGCTTCCGATGACTTTAGACGCTGGTTGAGCTCGTGCTCGAGCTGCTTGACCTGGGCATGAGCACCGGTCAGATCCTCGACCTGCCAGGGAACATTGTGCTCGCGAAGGTAATTGTGGAAGGCGCGAGCGGTCAAATAGTGCGAGTCGGTATAGGGGTCGCCCGCCAATAAAAGCACGCGGGTATCGGTCCCAGAAGCGTGAACCAGGTTGGCTGCCTGCTCGGCCATCAGGCTACCCGCCGTGGAGTAGTCGGCCAAACTAGCGCCCAGACGATCGAGGTGAGGGCGGTCGCCGTCAACGAGCTCAATCGTCACGCCTGCCTCGGCGATCTGCCCCAAAAGCTCAGTCGCACGATCGTCGCCCGGCGCATAGGCGAGCAAGCCATCAATCTTCTCGCCCACCTGCAGACGCTCGTCGATTTGCTCGAGTGCATCAGCGTAGCCGCCCACGCCAAATTCAACGCGTTCAACGGTAATGCCCTGGTCGATGACCTCTTGCTCAAAGCGATTGCAGCCTTCCCACAGGTAACGGAAAAAGTACGCTCCCTCGCGCGATGCGCGGGGCAGGCAAAACACCAGGTTGATATCCTTGCGGCGCAGGCTCGAGGCACTCGTATTGCGATGGTAACCCATGGCCTCGGCCTTAGCATTCACCTTGGAGCGCACGGATTCGCTCACGCCGGCCTTACCCGTCAGGGCCTTGTGCACGGTATTGATGGAAACGCCAAGCTCGGCGGCTATGTCCTTCATGGTTACGCGAGCGCTCATGGGGATACTCCGTTATAGATAAGTTGCCAATTAACAGTACAGGTAACGATACCCCAAAATCACTCTACAACTCGCCGCGCTCTCCCTCAAATGCGCAAAGCGCCCCGCGAATGGATGCTCGCGAGGCGCTTGGATATCTGGACCTTATTTGATACCGCGGCCCAAGTCTTCGGCGATTTTGTCTACGCCCTTAAGTGCGGCGCACGTCTTTTTGTTGGAGCAATGCCCCGTGCAAACGCCACCCTGAGCGCAGTCGGCGCAGGTGCCCTTGCGGTAGATGCGCACGCACACGGCGACAAACGCAATACCGATAACAGCCAGTACAACAATATCGATAGGTGCCATAGCAAGCCTCCTCTAGTTAACCATCACTTACTTTACCCCATTCTCCACCTACCAAAAAGGGACAGGTTTATTTTGGTCGGTTTTATCTGCGGAAACGCCACATCTCCCCTACCAAAAAGCCCGAGTGTCGCTGGGACACCCGGGCTCGTGGAAAGGGGCTAATCCTTATTCGGACTTACGCGGAAACTGCGGCGGAGGCAGTGTTGGTCTCGTCCTCGTCGGTCCAGACATGCTTGGGCATGGGACGGAAGATCTGGAAGAGCATCGCAACTAGCAGCACGATGGCCACAATCGTCCAGATACCAAACTGTCCAAGAACAAGCAAGTTGTAGAACTGGTTGATGAACAGGCCGATCACCCAAGCGAAGGCGCACTCGTAACCGATGGCGATCGCAGTCCACTTGCCGGAATCCATCTGGTTGCGGATGGTGCCAATGGCGGCAAAGCACGGAGCGCACAGCAGGTTGAAGGCGCCGAAGGCAACGCAAGCGCCCATGGTGGGGAACATACCGGCAAACGCGGTCCACAGGCTCGGGTCGGTCTCGCCCGCGTCGGCGACGGACAGCAGCGAGCCGGCGGTGGCGACGACGTTCTCCTTGGCGACGAGGCCAGAGACAGTCAGCGCGGTGGCCTGCCAGGTGCTAAAGCCGAGCGGGGCGAAGATCCAAGCGACCAGGTTGCCCAGCATGGCAAGCACGGAGTAGTCCATAAACTCCTCGGGGATGCCGTCCATCGCAGGCAGGAAGCCAAAGGAACCGTTATAGCTACCAAAGTTGGAGAGGAACCAAACGACGACGGTGGACGCAAAGATGACCGTGCCGGCCTTCTTGATAAAGGCCCAGCAGCGCTCCCACACGTGCAGCGCCCAAGAGCGGATCGCCGGGAAGTGGTAGGCAGGAAGCTCCATGACAAACGGGGTCGGACGGCCGGCGAAGAGCTTGGTCTTCTTGAGCATGAGGCCCGAGGCGATGACGGCAAAGACGCCCAGGAAGTAGAAAAGCGGGCTGATCCATGCGGCCGTGGTGGAAGAATCGCCAATGATGGAGCCCATGAGCAGGGCGATGATCGGCAGCTTGGCGCCGCAGGGGATGAACGTGGTGGTCATGACCGTCATGCGGCGGTCCTTCTCGTTCTCGATGGTCTTGGTGGCCATGACGCCGGGGACGCCGCAGCCTGAGGACACGAGCATGGGGATGAACGACTTACCGGACAGGCCAAAGCGGCGGAACACGCGGTCCATGATAAAGGCGACGCGGGCCATGTAGCCGCAGTCCTCCAGGAAGGACAGCATCACGAACAGCAGGAACATCTGCGGCACAAAGCCGAAGATGGCGCCCAGGCCGCCAACGATACCGTCGCAGACCAGCGAATCGACCAGGCCACCGTCCTCGGTGCCACCCGCCACGAGGGCGTCGTGCACCATGGTGGTGATACCCGGGACATAGGGGCCGTACTGTGCCGGGTCGACCGAGTCGGCGTCGTCACCCGCGGCCTCGACAGCCTCATCGTAAGCATCGCGGCCCTGACCGAGCACATACCAACCGTCGGTGCCAAAGAGCTGATCGTTGGTGAAGTCGGTCACCGTTCCGCCCAGGGTGGAAACGGCGATGTAGTACACGCAGAACATGATGACCACAAAGATCGGCAGGCCCAGGATACGGTTGGTAACCACACGGTCGATCTTCTCGGAGGTGCTCATCTTGGCCGGGGCCTTGGTGAGGCACTCGTCGATGATGTGTGCGATCACGCCGTAGCGCTCACCGGTGATGATGGACTCGGCGTCATCTTCGCAGTCCTGCTCGCACTGAGCGACCAGCTCTTCGACGCGAGCGGCCTTCTCCTTGGTGAGGTTGATGAGCTTGCAGGCGTCCGCATCACGCTCAAACAGTTTGACCGCGTAGTAGCGGCGCTTGTTGGCGGGAACGCTCGCCGGAAGGTTGTTCTCGATGTGCGTCAGAACGTCCTCGATGGAGGAATCGAACTTGTGCTCCGGCACCTGGCCCTTAGAAGCAGCGGACTTCTTGACTTGCTCGAAAAGCTCCTTGATGCCCTTGTTCTTAAGAGCCGAGATCATCATGACCGGGCAACCGAGCTTCTTGGAAAGCTTGTCCGTGTCGATCTTATCGCCGTTCTTCTCGACCAGGTCGGCCATGTTGAGGGCAACGACCACGGGCAGGCCGGTCTCGATAACCTGAAGCGCCAGGTACAGGTTACGCTCGAGGTTGGTGGCATCGACGACTTGGACGACAACATCGGGCTCGCCGCTCATGAGGTAATCGCGCGAGCACTGCTCCTCGGGGCTGTAGGGGGAAAGCGAGTAGATGCCAGGGAGGTCCGTGATGGTAACGTTCTTGTCGCTTAGGAGCTTGGCCTCCTTTTTCTCAACCGTGACGCCGGGCCAGTTGCCAACGTAGCCGTTGGCGCCGGTGATCAGGTTGAAAAGCGTGGTCTTGCCGCAGTTGGGGTTACCCGCCAACGCGACATGGATCTGAGAATCCGCCATTCAATCCTTCTTCCTTGTGTGCCTGCGCTGCTTTCTCCGCGCAGGCTGGATAATGTGCTTCAAAGATGCTGCATTAAGTTAGAAAAACCTAACTTTATCTGCAGAAATATGCGCCACGAGTCCTTACTGGACCTCGACGACGGCGGCCTCCTCCTTGCGGATGGAAAGCTCGTAGCCGCGCACGTTGATCTCGACCGGATCACCGAGCGGTGCAACCTTCACGACCTTGAACGAAGTGCCCTTGATGAGCCCCAGGTCCATAAGGTGGCGGCGAAGCGCACCCTCACCGTGAAGCTTGACGATGGTGGAGCTCTCGCCCACCTTAACGTCACCCAACGCCTTCATCCTCTTGTCCCCCTTTCGGTTTTTATGAAATGCTGCAGACTAACCGACGGTCATGATGTGCATGGCAACCTTGGAATCGATACCAAAGCGTGCGCCCAGCACGGTGACGATAATATTGGCGCCACTCGAGCTCACCACGTGGATTTCGTTGCCCTCGACAAAGCCGAGGTCCTTGAGGTGGTGTTTCATGTCCTCATTGCCCTTTACACGGGACACGCGCACGGTTTCGCCCGCTTTTACCATCGAAAGCGGCATGGCCGGCATCTGCGGTCCGCAAGACATGAGTGGCTCCTAACGTCAGTTCGTCCTTAACATCGACACGGTAAAAGTTAACCACGCCTATGTTCGCTATAGTAAACTAACACGTGGTTAACTTTTTGGAAAGGGTCCGCATTCAGATTTCGAAAAAGTTTCCTATACGAAACAAAGGCGCCGCAAAGACTGTCTCTTTGCGGCGCCTTGCCATACCAATTGATGCAACAGAGGGGACTGCCCCTTTGTCACATTGTTGAGGTTAGAGCGAGAGGTTTCTGATCGACGTAACGCAGGAGGCCTCATCTACGCCCGAAACGCGGAAGATGATGTCCTCGCCGCACTCGCCGTAGAGAGCCATGAGTCCCATAACATCGCGGCCATCCGTGTGGCGGTCGCCGATACTGACTGACACGTCACTACGGTGCTTGGCAATGATGTCATAGAGCAGCGCAACCGGGCGGGCATGTAATCCCAACGGATCTTTAATCGTCTTTGTAAACTCGACCATGTCCCCTCCCGCGGCATCGCACATTCGGCCGGCAAACCCAGCCACGTGGTAGTTATTGTAGCGTTAGATGCTTGTCGAGAGCCCCTCTGGACACCCCGTGGACAAAAAGTGGCAAATATGAGTACTGTCACAAATTTAGTAGCAGCAGAATTGAGAGCAAATTGGCCGATTTGGCCGATTTTAATGTTTTGGAAGCCATCGAATCGCGTCTATAGGGGGTTAGATAAATTGATTTTGAGCCCATTTTCGCTCAGAACAGGCCGAAAAATATGACACCTCTTTTGCAACAGTACTCATATTTGGCATTTTTTGCCCACAGGGTCCAAAACCATGCTCCAAAACACAAAAGGAGGGGCCTCGTAAGGCCCCTCCTTAGGAAAGGGAATCGATTTATTCCACAGCCGTAGATTAATCCTAGCCGCTACTCCATCATGTCGAGGACGGAGGGGCGAAGCTCGTTCTCAGCAGCCTCGGGATCGGTTTCGCGCAGGCGGTTGATGTAGCGGTTGTACCACATCACGGCAAGGCCCAGGAAGACAACCACGCCGCCGACGTTGTAGACCAGCGTCAGCCACAGCGGCTGATCGAGCGGAATGGTGCCGCAGATAAGCACGAAGCAGAAGACCACAAGCAGGAATGCAGCAATGACCAGGCCAAAGGTGCGCGAACCCATGCGGAAGCCACGAGGAGCAGCGTCGAAGTTCTTGCGCAACATAAAGTAGGCAAGCAGGATCAGCAGCGGCGGGAGCAGAGCGGTGGCAGCCGTCATGTTGGTGACGATCATGAGCAGGTCGTCGAGGTTACCGGAGCCCAGGGCCGGGATGATCAGGATGGGGACGACGATGGCGAACTGCAGCCAGGCAGCGCGGGCGGGAATGCCGTGCTCGTTGAGCTCGACGATCTTGCTACCAAAGACACCCTTGGGGATCTCGGTGAAGAAAACCTTGATGGGAGCAGAGGTCCACATCATGAGGGAGCCCAGCGTGGCGGCGAGAAGGATCAAGCCGATGGCGCGCGTAGACACTTCCATGGGAATGCCAAAGTGGGCAAAGACAGCGCCGAATACGTCGAAGATACCGGTGGAGATGGCAACGCCGCCCTCGGGGATGAACAGGTTAACCAGCAGCGAAGCGCCTGCATACAGAAGGCCGATGGTCAGACCGGCGATAACGACGGTGCGCACGAAGGCCTTGACGCCACCCTTAAGGTCGTTAAGGAACACGCCGACAGACTCAGCGCCGCCAACGCCCTGGATGATCCAGGCAAGCGTACCGAAGAAGCCCCACGCAGTTGCGAAGTTGCTCATGTCGGGAGCCATGTTAGCGGGAGTAGGAGCCGTAGCGAACTCAACGCCGCCAAAGGCAGCAGCCAGGGACAGCAGGATGAACACGGCGGTCAGGCCGAGAGCCGCGGTCGAACCGAAGGAGGAAATGGAGCCAATCCACTTAGCGCCCTTAGTCGACACCCACGTGGCAATAGCAAAGACGACGATCTCGATAATGGTGATCCACAGCTGCGAAAGCTCGGCGTTGGCACCAAAGAACACGTAGCTCGCGTAGATGATGACGTTGGGCAGGACGGACGCAAAGAAGAACAGGTTAACGAACCAGTAGCTAAATGCCGTCAGGAACGCCCAGCGACCACCCATCGAGGTCTTAACCCATGCGTACACGCCAGACTCGGAGTCCTTGTTGAGGCCGACGAACTCGGCGGTAACCAGGGTATAGGGGACAAAGTACAAAAGCGTGGCGAAAAAGAACGACGGCGCTGCTGCCAAGCCGATGGCCGCGTTGTTGTTGATGATGTTCTTGATACCGAACACGGCGGCGACCGTCATGCCCAGCAGAGCGAACGAACCAATCGTTCCTCGTTTTTCAGAGCTCATAAGCCCTCCCAATCATCTGTTAAATGTCATCTAAACCCGTCCGAGCTGCAAGTGCAAACACGGACGGCGCACCTGCTAAGGGGAATGGGGAAAAGGGAGTCAACAAAGCCATCCCCCTTAACGGCGCGAAGCAAACGTCCAGGCGGACGAATACTACTTGTTGGGGAAGGAATAACCTTCAACCGTCACGTGCAGCACCACGACGCGGGGATCCGAAGCCTCGGCGATAACACGGTAGGCCTCGTCAATTTCGATGACGGCAACGCCGCCGGCGGGAATCGTCACGGTCTCCCCCGCACCTTCAAAGCGCTCGCGATCGTCGATATCGCTGTAGGCGCGCGTACAGGTAAGATCGGCCTTGGAAGCCACCTCGACGGTCAGATCGCCGTCGAGCGGGGCGAGCACGGCATGGTAGCGACGGTGACCGACCAGATCGGCAGTAGCCGCCTCGTGGGCGTTCACCCACCAATACACCAGCGAGTCGCCGATAGAGTACGCCACATCGTGCTGCAGTTCAGAAACGCCGTCGAGTGCCTGACCGGTACGCATCCACTTCTTGACCGACTTCATCTGGGCGTCGAAATCGGCACGCGAGTTAAAGACATGCATGACTTATGCCTCCTTAATGGGTGCCAGCGCCTGAGCCAAATCGGCAGACGTCAGCGGTCGCAGGGACACTTCAAAGCTGAAGCTCTCAAAACGGATGCGATAGGAATCGAGCACCTCGGAACCCCAAGAGTTCGAGCCAAGGCCGAGCAGCTGGTCGTTGATGTTGACCGTAACCGTGTCGCCCGGGACAAGATCGTAGACATGCTTGGCGTTATCGATAGCCTCGCAGCTATAGGGCCATGCGGAGAACGAGAACGGGTTGGAAGCGGCGTCGGCCGGACGAGTCACCAGCACGCCGTCACCGTGGCTAGAGCGCAGGGCAACCCAGCGGGTACCCTCGCGGTTGGCGCAGTCCTGAGGCATAACGTAGGGCGTGAACATGTCGTCGACCGTAGTGCGGTAATGACCGACCGGGTTGGCGCGCAGCGAGTCCGGATAGTTCTCGCCCGGGCCGTGGCCATACCACTCGACGGCACGATCACAACCGGGAACCTCGAAGGAGATGCCGATGCGCGGGATAATGTCCGAATAGTCGCCGTAGGGCTCTCCGGAAACCTTGAGGTCGACGCGACCGCTCGGAAGCACGGTGTAGACGAGCTCGACGCGCATGCCGAACGCGCGGACGGGAGGAGCGATACGCTGGCTCACGGTAACGACGACCGCATTGCCGTCCTGTTTCCAAGAAACCTTGCGGGTAGACGTCTGCATCACATCGATGAAGTTGTCCTTCCACAGGGAGTCATACTCCTGGGCGTGGTTATCGACGAGCGGATGCCAAAAACCAACCTGGGGACCGGAGGTCATGACGTCGCGGCCGGATGCCTTCCACTCGCTCACGGTGCCGTTGACCTTGCTGAAGGCCAGCTCGCCGTTGAGGGAGCGAATGCGAATCTCCTGCTCGGTCTCCTCGACCGTAAGCTCAGGACGAGTGGGAGCCGCGATGGCCGGCGCCGGATGGTTTGCGATGGCAAACTGGCTTGCGCCCAGCTGGAACATCGGCTCGCACCAGGCGTGAGCAGCCATGGTGTAGGCGTGCACGGTCAGCAGGGTCTCGCCCACCGCGGCCTCGCGAATCACCAGTGGCAGCTGGACGGACTCGCCGGGGGCAACCGCACCGGGCATGAGCGTCTTGCGGCAGACCACGTCGCCGTCCACCAGGGTCTCCGCCGACAGGCAGACATCTTCGAGGGTGGTAAACCAACGCTTGTTGGTGACGGTCAGCTCGCCCGCCTCGGCGTCATAAGCCATGCGGACCGGGCAGATGACCTGGCCGTACTCGATAAGGCCCGGGCTCGGCTGCTGCCAGGGGAACACCATGCCGTCGATGCAGAAGTTGCTGTTGTTGGGGTAATCGCCGTTGTCGCCGCCATACATGTCGTAGGCAACGCCGTCCTCGGTCACAGCAGCCAGACCGTGATCGCACCACTCCCAAATAAACTGGCCCTGGATGCAATCCCAGCGATCGAAGACCTCCTGGTACTCGGACAGGCCTCCGGGACCATTACCCATGGAGTGGCCGTACTCGCAGTTGATGCGCGGCTTGGGGAACGGATGCTCGCCAAAGTCGTTCATCTGCGACACGCGGGAGTACATCGTGGAAATGACGTCGACGGTATCGGCGTTGCGATCCTCCTCGTAGTGGACCGGACGACCGTCGAGCTCGTGAGCTTTGGCGTACATCGCGCGGATGTTGCAGCCATAGCCGCTCTCGTTGCCCATCGACCACATGATGATGCACGCGTGGTTGCGCTCTTGCATCACCAGGCGTTCGATGCGGTCGACGTAGGCCGGCTCCCAGGCAGGGTCGTCGGTGACCAGGGCGATATTGCCGATATTCTCGAAGCCGTGGCTCTCCATATCGGTCTCGGCGACCAGCATGATGCCGTACTCATCGCACAGCTCGTAAAAGCGCGGGTCGTTGGCGTAGTGGGACGTGCGCACCGCGTTGATGTTGTGCTGCTTCATGAGCTCCAGGTCGCGGCGCATGCGATCGAGGCCCACGGCGCGGCCCTTGTGATCGTCGTGATCGTGGCGGTTGACGCCATGCATCTTAAAGTAAGTGCCGTTGAGGTAGATATGATTGCCCTCGACCGTCACCTCGGCAAGACCCTGGCGATGCGGGACGTACTCGCTGACCTGGTCACCGTCGTAGACCTCAAACGTAAGGTCGTAGAGGAAGGGGTCCTCGGGATTCCAGAAGTGGGCATCGGTCACGCCGCACTCGGCATGGCTGTCGACGCACTCACCCGTAGCCACCACGTTCTCGCCATCGCTGAGCGTAAACACAACGCGGGAAGCGCCCTCGGCAACCGTATCGAGCGTGATCAGAGCGGCATCGCCCTCGCGGTGCGTGCGGAACCTAAAGTCGACCAGGTGCGCGGCGGGACGCTGCATAAGGTACACATCGCGGAAGATGCCCGAGGCCCACCACATGTCCTGATCCTCGATGTAGCTGCCATCGCTGTACTGCAGGACCTTGACCGCAAACAGGTTGTCGCCCTCGACGAGCGCGTCGGTCACGTCGAACTCGGCAGACAGGCGCGAACCCTTGGTCATGCCGATATACTGACCGTTGACGTACAGCTCGCCATAGCTCTCGATGCCGTCGAAGCGAATGATCTCGCGAGCGCCAGCAGGAACGGCGGGAAGGTTGACGATGCGCTGGTAGACGCCCGTGGGGTCGTCGGAGGGAACGAACGGCTGATCAACCGGGAACGGGAAACCCTCGTCGGTGTAGGCAAGGTTGCCATAGCCGTCCACCTGCCACAGGTGCGGAACCTCCACGTGATCCCACTCGGGCTTGTACGTGGAGAGTTCCTCGTTGGAGACGGCAGCGGGGCCCTCAAAGAGGCGGAACTGCCACGAGCCGGACAGCTGGACAAACCCGCGCGACAGCTCGCGGCTGTACGTTGCAGCGAGATCGGCGGTCTCGTAACCCATAAAGTACGCATGGGGTGCCAGGCGGTTCCTGTGGGTGAGCGCTTGGTTTTCCCAATCGTTAATGGCGTCCATGGTGATGCTCCTTCATCATCGTAGTGATTCTTGTGCAACCGGTTGTCCTTATCTTACGGGCGATGCAAAAAACTGTGCAACCGGTTGTCCGCTGAACGGTCGATTTGGCCGGGTTAACGGTGCAACCGGTTGTACAATCGCAACACTTATGTCACCCTGAGTATCGAAACTCAGCACAAGACATCGTTCTTAAGCTCGTAGGCAACCTCCACGCCCGCTGATATCTCACCCACACGAGACGTATTCGATTTCGGCTTGGTTGCAAAACGACACCGGTCACCGGATATCATGAACGCTGTTCAGGCGCACTATAGTAAGCTGTATCCGCACTAGCCCGTATCAGTGACAACATCGACCGCATTTTCCAGGAGACGCCATGACACAACCAGTTCGCACCGCACCTACGCTTGCCGAGGTTGCCGCAGCTGCCGGCGTGTCGCGCTCCACGGCATCGCGCGCCCTCAACGATTCGCCCCGCATTAGCGAGGAAACCAAAAAGCGCGTCCGCGCGGCGGCCAAGGAAGTCAATTTTGTCCCCAACGCTCGTGGCCGAGCGCTCGCTGTCGGGCGCACGGAAATCATCGCCGTGCTCGTGACCGAGCCTCTGAGTGAACTCTTCAGCGACCCCACCTATAGCGAGTTTTTGAGCGGCATTACCGAGGAACTGTCGGAGTCGTCCTATCTGCCCGTTATCTTGCAGGCGTCTTCTACGCATGAGCGCAACCGCGCACGCGAGCACTTTGAGCGCCGCTCGTTCGACGCCGTGATCGACGTCTCTCCCTACAAAGGCAGCGAGCTGCTCGAGGTGCTGCGCGAGCTGGGCGTACCCACCGTGTTGTGCGGCCAGCTCGAGGGCCACCCCTATCGCGATGTGTTCTCGACGGTCTACTCTGACGACGAAGAGGGCGGACATTTTGCGGCACTCGCCATGAAGGATCGCGGGCGCAAAGATATCGTCGCCGTGTTGGGACCGCAAGACAACCCCGCTGTTGTCGACCGCCTGCGCGGCTACCGCGCCGTCTTGGGCGAAGACCTCCCAGACGCAAACGTTATCTATACCGGCTGGAACAGCGGAGACGGCTATCAGGCCATGCACCAGATCCTCGCGCGCGAGATTGCTTTCGATGGCGTGCTCTGCGGATCGGACCGTATCGCGGCTGGCGTCATCACCGCACTCAACGAGGCAGGCCTATCCGTTCCTGCGGACGTTTCTGTCGTCGGCTTCGACGATCACGAGATTGCGACGCGCTGCGTCCCCGCGCTCACGACCGTCCGCCAGCCCCTGCGCGAAGAAGGCCACATGGCCGCCAACATTGCGCTCGACATGATCAAGGGTGCCGAGCCTACCACCTCCGTGATGCACATGCAGCTGATCCAGAGAGACTCGCTATAAGAAACTGGGGCAGGCTTTCTGCCAGACAGTTGTTGCGGAAAGCCTGCCCCGTTTTGAGCGCTCATTCTGGGGCACAGTTTCCGTTAGACAGCTCAACCGGAAACTGTGCCCCATTATTTTGCCGAATTCTGGGTCGCGCTTTCCCAGAGGACCCCCCTTGGGAAAGCGCGACCCGTTTTGAACGCAAATTCCGGGTCGCAGTTTCCGCGACGTTCGGTCAACCTATGCCCTCGCAACGCCCGCGCATAAAAAACGAGGGAAGGCACGTGTCCTTCCCTCGTTACAGGCAATATGTAGCTGCTTCCCTACATCAGGCGCAGACTGACGTCCTTGAGCTGGGCGCCGCTAACGGCACTCGGAGCGCCCGACATAAGGTCGGAGCCGCTGGCCGTCTTGGGGAACGCCATGACGTCGCGGATGGAGTCGGAACCGGTGAGCAGCATGCACACGCGGTCCAGGCCCAGAGCGAAACCGCCCATCGGGGGCGCACCAAACTTGAGGGCCTCCATGAGGAAGCCGAACTGAGACTCGGCACGCTCCTCGGTAAAGCCCAGGAGCTTGAGCATGGACATCTGCATCTCGGCGTTGTGGATACGCATACCGCCGCCGCCGGCCTCAAAGCCGTCCATGACAAAGTCGTAGGTGCAAGAACCGGCTGCCAACGGGTCGGCCTCGATCTTGGCGATGTCGGTCTCGGTCGGCAGGGTGAAGGGCTGGTGCTCGGCGGCATAGGCCTTACGGTCCTCATCCCAGTGGAACAGCGGGAAGTTGACGACCCACAGGAAGTCGTGGCCCTCGCGCTTGATCTCGAGCGCGTTGGCCATGTGGGAACGCATGCCGCCCAGGATCTCGTCAGAGAGCAGGCGCGGGCCGGCGGCGAACATCACAAGGTCGCCGGGCTCGACGTCCATGCGCTCGCGCAGGGCTGCCATCTCCTCGTCCGAGAAGAACTTGACGATGGGGCTGTTGATAGAGCCGTCCTCGCGGAAGGCGATCCAAGCCAGGCCCTTGGCGCCAAACGTGGAAGCCACGCCGGCGAGCTTATCGATCTTGGCACGTGCCCAGGCACCGGCGCCCTTGGCGTTAATGGCCTTGACGGCAGAGCCCTCCTCGTTTGCGGCAGTCGCAAAGACCTTGAACTTGGAGTTGGCAAAGATGTCGGTCAGGTCGACTAGGTGCATGCCATAGCGGGTATCGGGCTTGTCGGAGCCATAGGTGTCCATGGCCTCCCAGTAGTCCATGCGACGCAGCGGCGTGGACATCTCGACGCCCATGCGGCCGAAGGCGTCGGCCAGGACCTCCTCGAGCGCGCTCATGACGTCATTCTGGTCCACGAAGGACATCTCGATATCGACCTGGGTGAACTCGGGCTGACGGTCGGCACGCAGGTCCTCGTCGCGGAAGCACTTGGCAACCTGGTAGTAGCGCTCGACGCCACCGACCATGAGCAGCTGCTTCAGGAGCTGCGGGGACTGCGGCAGGGCGTAGAAGTTGCCCGGCTGAATACGGCTGGGGACGATGAAGTCACGGGCGCCCTCGGGCGTGGACTTAAACAGGGAGGGCGTCTCGACCTCCATGAACTCACGGTTGTGCAGCGCCTCGCGAATGGCAAAGGTGAAGTCGGAGCGCAGCTTGAGGTTGGCCATCATCTCGGGACGGCGGAGATCCAGATAGCGATAGCGCAGACGGGTGTCCTCGCTGGTCTCGATGCCGTCCTCGATCTGGAACGGCGGGGTGACGGACGTGTTGAGCACCTCGGCGTGGTCGGTCAGGACCTCGATCTCGCCGGTCGCGAGCTTGGTGTTGGTGGTCTCCTCGCCACGGGAGCGCACGACGCCGTGGATCTTGATGGGCCACTCGGGACGCATGGTCTCGGCGATCTTAAAGGCGTCGCCGTCGGAGTGCTCGGGGTCGAAGGTGAGCTGCGTGATGCCCTCGCGGTCGCGAAGGTCGCAGAAAATAAGGCCGCCGTGGTCACGGCGACGGCTCACCCAACCGGTGAGGGTGACCTCTTCGCCCACGTTCTCGCGGCGAAGCTCGCCGCAGGTACGGGTGTGCATGGAATGCTCGTCGATGGGACGGGTCTGGCTCATACCAGTGATCCTCCTTTATGGATCTGTGCCGCCCCGTGTCGTTCCGGGCGGCGTCGTACAGATTTGCCCAGCCTGCGTAAACCGCGCAGCCAGACATGGCGTTCTATCTTATCGCACCTGTGTCGATGTGCCGCGGAAAAGTAACTCTTGCCCAAAGACTTGACGGAGACGAAACAATTGACGCACCGCGGCCGTCGCCAAGGCGCGCCACGTGCGACAATGTGCCCCAATACAACTGCACTCGGAAAGGCCCGCCATGACTGCACGCCTCATCGTTATGGATATCGACTCCACACTCATCAACCAGGAGGTCATCGACCTGTTGGGCGAGGAGGCCGGCGTAGGCGAGCAAGTTGCGCAAATCACCGAGCGCGCTATGCGCGGCGAGCTGGACTTTAAGCAAGCGCTCGAGAAGCGCGTGGGGCTGCTCGCCGGCCTGGACGAGAGCGTGTTCGAGCGCACGTTTGAGCGCGTGACGTTTACCCCCGGCGCGCTGGAGCTTGTGCGCTCGGCGCACAGCAAGGGCTGGAGGGTCGGCGTGGTAAGCGGCGGCTTCCACGAGGTCGCTGACAAGATCGTGGCTGCCGCGGGTATCGACTTTTGCCTCGCTAACCGCCTGGAGGTCGTGGACGGCAAGCTCACCGGTAAGTTGGCTGCCGACATTGTGACCAAGGAGTCCAAGCTCATCCAGCTGCTGGACTGGGCAGTTGAGTGCGGTGTCGACATGACCCATACCGTGGCAATCGGCGACGGCGCCAACGACATCCCCATGATCCAGGCCGCGGGCACTGGCATCGCGTTTTGCGCCAAGCCCAAGACGCGCGAGGCAGCCCCGTTTGCCATCGACGAGCGCAACCTGATGCTCGCCATGGACATCATCCTGCGCGACTAGCCGATCTGTCTAACAATTGAATCAGTCTGTCCTATAGTTTCCGAACAATTTTGTCTTAGTGTTCGGAAAAACACCCTTTGAGTGCTAGACTTTGCGCCGTCGAAGGGAACATATATGGATAAGCGAGATCTAGAGCAGCTACTGAGCGATGTTGCCGGCGGATCAGTCACCCCTGCCGACGCCCTCACACGCATCCAGACGGCTCCGACCGCCGATTTAGGCTTTGCGCAGCTCGATCTTTCGCGCGGAGTGCGCCAGGGAGCCGGCGAGGTTGTCTACGGTGCCGGTAAAACCGCCGAGCAAATTGCCGCCATTATCGAAGCGCTGCGCGATGCCGGCCAGGAGCGCATCCTGGTCACGCGCCTGGATGCCGAAAAGGCAGCCCGCACCTCGGAGCTCCTCGGCAACGGCATCGACCTGGGATATGTCCCGGACGCGCAGCTCGCCCTCGTGGGCGGCAAGCCCTCCCCTACCGGCAACGGACGCATCGTCGTCGCCTGCGCCGGCACGAGCGACCTGCCCGTCGCCGAGGAAGCCGCGTTGACGGCCGAGTTCTATGGCAACGAGGTCGACCGCCTCTACGACGTAGGCGTCGCCGGCCTGCACCGCCTACTCGCGCATGCCGAGGAACTTGCCCAGGCACAGGTGGTCATCGCCATCGCCGGCATGGAGGGCGCGTTGGCGAGCGTTATCGGCGGCCTGGTGAGCTGTCCGGTCATCGCCGTTCCCACCAGCGTGGGCTACGGCGCAAGTTTTGGTGGCGTAGCCGCACTGCTCGCCATGCTCAACTCCTGTGCCAGCGGCGTATCGGTCGTCAATATCGACAACGGCTTTGGCGCCGCTTACCAGGCAAGTCTTATCAATCATCTGAGCGCCGGCACACCCCGCGCCCGCTAAGGAGCATTCCATGTCCAATCATCAGCACACGCTTATCATCGACGGCACCTCGGGCATCAGCGGCGATATGACCGTCGCGGCCCTGCTCGACCTGGGCGCCAGCGAGGAGCACCTGCGCGAACAGCTCGCCACACTGCCGGTCGACGGCTTTACGATCGCCGTCACGCGCGTAAACAAGCATGGCATCGACGCCTGCGATTTCGACGTTCAGCTGGCAGAAGAGCTCGAGAACCACGACCACGACATGGCATGGCTCTACGGCAACGAAGCAGCTGCCGAGCACACGCACGAGCACGAGCACCACCATCATGACCATGACGAGCATGAGCACTGCCATGAGCATGATCATGAGACCCACGGCCATGGCCACGAGGGTCACCATCACGCCCACCACCATCACCACCGTTCTTTGGCGGACGTCACCGCCATCATCGACGGCTCGCAGTTAAGCGATGGCGCCAAGCGTCGTGCGCACGCCATCTTTACCGCGCTCGCCGCCTCCGAGGCCAAGGCCCACGGCAAAACGCCCGAGACCGTCATGTTCCACGAGGTAGGCGCCGTCGATTCCATCGTCGACGTCTGCTCTGTCGCCATCTGCCTCGTTGACCTGGGCATCGAGGATATTGTCGTCGAGTCGCTCTCCGAGGGCCACGGCACCATCCACTGTGCCCACGGCCTCATGCCCATTCCCGTCCCCGCTGTCGTCAACCTGTGCCAGGCGGGCAATATCGCCCTCACGCCTGCACCGGTCGCCGGCGAGCTCGTGACGCCCACGGGCGCCGCCATCGTCACCGCGCTGTGTACGTCCGACCAACTGCCCTCACGCTACCGCATCGAAGCCGTCGGCTACGGCGCTGGCAAGCGCCCCTACGAGGGTTGCTCCGGTACGCTCCGCTGCCTGCTCGTTCACGCGGACGCATAGCCATGGATGCCCGCAAGGCAAAAAGCCGCGCTGCCATCGTTTCGGCGTTCTCCGAGCTGCTGCGCGAAGAGGACTACGGCAAGATCACCGTCGGCGACATCATCGCGCGCGCCCACGTAGGCCGCGCGACATTCTACGGCCTCTTTAAGAGCAAAGACGACCTACTGTCCGAGCTCGTGAGCGACATCTGCACCCACGCCCTCGACGACGATGGTACGCCGCTCGACGACCCACTCGTGCAAGTCGAGCATATCCTCAACAACCTCTGGGAACGCCGTCAGGGCGTTCGAGCCCTCGTAGCCGGCGCCGGCTCACGCGTCTTCGCCGACTGCCTCCGCAAGACCATCATGTCGCGCGCAGCCGAAACCGTCCCCGTCGACCCCGCAGGCCCCGCCGCCACCATGGACCGCAGCTTCTTACTACACCACATAGCCTCAAGCTTCGTAGGAATGGTCCAATGGTGGGCCTGGCACAACTTCCAAGCCCCAAAAGAGGACGTAGCCAAAGACTACCTCTCAGCCATAAAACCCCTCTTCAACTAAGTAAGAACCTCATCCCAAAGCATCGCCCCAACCCAAGGCGCCACGCATCCCAAAGATTCACTCACGCTTCAACGCCCCTACCAGCAACAAGCCCCTCCCATCCAAATTCAGATATATATGTTGAGTTGCTTGTTCGAACACAGCCAAGAATGCCCAGGGCTCGGTAGGGGTTAACTTTCCAACGCACTCCGCAGGACGCAAAAAGGCTCGCCGCACAAAGTGCGCAGCGAGCCTTTTTGCATGTCCGAGGACGCGTTGGAAAGTTAACCCCTACCGAGCCCGGACCTTATAGAGCCGTCCTTTGACTAGAACATGCCCAAGAAACCGTGCACAAACAGTGCAGCCAGAGCGGCACCGACAAACGGAGCGATGCCAGGAACAAGCAGGCCATACTTCCAGTTGTTGTCGGCCTTGTTCTTGATCGGCAGCACCTGATAGGCCATGCGAGGACCAAGGTCACGAGCCTGGTTCATGGCGAAGCCGGTGATGCCGCCCATGCCCATGCCAACAGCCCAAACGATCAGGCCGACGCAGATGGCGAGCATCAGAACGTTCTCGCCGGCGCGGCTAGCAGCAGCAAGGATGGCGCTGATGAACACGAAGGTGCAGATAGCCTCGCAGAAGAAGTTGCGGGCATAGTTGGTGCCCTCAGTGGTGGGGTTGGTCGAGAAAATGTTGCGCTGGGCAATGGGGTCGACGACGCCCTCGGAAGCCTTGAACTCATCGGCATACATAAACCAGGCGATTACGGCACCCACAAAGCCGCCGAGCATATCGGCAATCATGAAGGGGATGCAGCTGCTCCACGGCACCAGGCCGACAATGCACTGGGCAAGCACCATGGCCGGGTTCATGCACACGGCGCCGCCAAAGACAAACAGGCAGACCGAGATGCCAAAAGACCAGGTGGTGATGGCAAACATATGGCCGGAGCCCTGATACTTAGTGCCCTTGAGCACGGTATCGCAGTGAACACCCACGCCAAAGACGATCATGAGGGCAGTTGCGCCGAATTCGCAGAGGAGTTTGGTAAGCATAAAACCTTATCTTTCTTGTCGGTTAAAAACGATTCGTTTAGGCCGCGTGCTAGTGCTGCGCGACGACAACGCCCAGGCCATCGGGAATAACGGCAACCTTGGCATCGGCACCCTTCATCTCAAAGGCGAGCTTGAGCGCCTCCTCGATAGTGTTGACCGGCGTCATGTGCATATCCTTGAGCATCTGGTGATCGCACAGGTCGGTGACCATGATCACGGGGTGATGCGCCAGGATGCGGGCAAAGATCTGGCTCGTCCACTGATCGGGCAGGGTCTCGTCCTTGGGACGATCGATGCAGGCACGCTCAAACTCTGCCGGATCGTTGTCGGCGATGTTGTGATAGAAGCCCTCGCCACCGTGGCCGTCGGCACAACCGGCGACATCGATGATCACGCCGCCCTCGGGAAGCGTGGCCTCGGCAGCGCACATGCCCTTCACGGCCTGATAGATGTTCTGATCGAGCGGGTAGCCGCCGTTGGTGGTGATGGCAATCTCGCACTCAACGGGCTCAACGCCGGCAAGGCTCTTCACGAACTCACAGCCAGCCTCGTGCGCCTTGTGGATGTCGCCGGCAAAGGAGCCGATGACCTCGTGCTTGCCGTTGAGCACCACGTTGAGCACAAAGGCAAGGTGAGCCATCTCGGCGGCGGCGAACATGTCCTCGCTCACGTGGTTGTGGCACAGGTTACCGGCACGCGAGTGGGAATCGTTCACAAACTGACCGTTGTGGTTGTACATGATGGTCTTGTAGCTGGCGATGCCAGGCAGGACGGACTTGCGGCTACCAGAGAAACCGGCAAAGAAATGCGGCTCAATGAAGCCCTCGGCAAGCAGCAGATCGCAATCGGCAGCAATCTTGTTGATGATGCACTCGCCACCAGAAGGCAGGGTACCGATCTTTTTCATCATGCTGTCGTCGGTCGCGACATGCATAACGATTTCCTCGTTGGCAACGATCTCCTCGCCATATTTGTTGACGAGCTCCTCGTGCGTCGACGGACGGTGCATACCCGTAGCAACCAGAATGCGAACGCGCGCCTCGGGCGCAGCGGAATGGATGTGATGCAGCAGAATAGGCATCGTCACACGCGAGGGGACGGGACGCGTATGATCGGAGCTAATGATGACAATATCCTTCTTGCCAGCACAAAGCTCCTCGAGCGAAGGCGAGCCATAAGGGTTGGCAAGCGACTCCTCTACCAGCTCTTCCTGAGATTTTGTAGTCTTAAACTCGTTTTGATGACCTTCCATCACACCCGCGAAGTTCTTATCCTCGAGCTCCAGATGCAACGTTTTGTGGTCAAACGGCAGTTCACATTCAAACAATGATGAGCGCCCTCTTCCTTTCAACTGACACACTAGATAAACCGTTGGAAGGATACGCCGCTCACCGAAAAACACCACCGTCCACCGACTCATTAACACAACGTTCATATTTGACCCACAACAAAACAACCGCGACCCCAAACGGGACCGCGGCCGCCTGTCAAAGACACTATAGACAGGATGATTTACGCAGCGCCGAGGCAAACATCTAGCCCGAGACGTACGCACGTAAGCCATTTTGCATAAATGCGTTAATTAATTGCATAAAATGGCGCATGGATTTCTAGCCGTAACAGGGTAGTGCTCTCCGGAGCGTGCATTTTTGCGAGTATTCAGCATCGCGGGATAAGATTTTGGTGCCAAAAGTCTTTCAAAAGGTAGATAGTCCTCATGGCTCGTCCCATCTGGATGGCATGCGGCGAGAAACCAGCCATATATGAACATCGGCAAAGCCCAATCGTCATGCAAAAGCATCAACAGGAGCCGCGAAAGCCGGCTATGGCCTTATGCATCAATCTTTGGCTGCTGAAAACTCCGTTTTTTGCACGTCGCCCCAAGCACCACCCTCACCCAGCGGCTGATCCGCCGAAGACCGGACATCGCAGGGCCCGCCATTAGTTTACTTTTAGGCACACTCCGCAGGACGCAAGAAGCCCTCGCCGCACTCCACGCTATGCGCGAAGCGCGCCTTATTCCCTTCAGCTTTAATCCCAGAAGACCGAGGACGAAGGGGCCCGATGGGTTTCCCTCTGAATGCATTCCGCAGCACGAAGCCCCCCCCTATCCACAGCTCCGAAGGAGCAGGATAAGGGGGCTTCAAGTGCGAGGACGCATTCAGAGGGAAACCCATCGGGTCCCGGTGAGAGCCACAGGGCTATCGATTACCCCGTGTTCTGCAATCCTGCCGAAACGCCGGTCACAGTCGAAAGAATCAGGCTCATGTACTCGGCCTTCTTCTCCTCGGCCATCTCGTCCTGGTTCATACGCACCTCGCGAAGGGCGCGGACCTGGGCGATGGATAGGGCGTCGACATAGGGGTTACGCACGCGGACGGCGCAGCCGAGCACGCGACGACGCTGCAGCGGCCACTCGTCACCGACGATAGCAAGGACCCACTTACGGGTGAGCTGCATCTCGGTAAAGACCTTCTCGGACAGATCCTGGCGATCGCCCAGGTGCAGATACATCTTGGCGATGCGCTGGTCGGTCTTGGCGATCGACATCTCGATGTTGTCGATAAAGGTGCGGAAGAACGGCCACTCCTGGTAGGCAGCCTTAAGCTGGTCCAGATCGCCAAACTGCTCGCAGGCGGTACCCAGGCCGTACCAGGCGGCCAGATTGATGCGCGCCTGGCTCCAGCTGAAGATCCACGGAATGGTACGCAGGTCGTCGAGCGACTTGGCACCCAAACCGCGCTTGGCGGGACGCGAGCCGATCGGCAGCAGACCGACCTCGGTCAGCGGCGTCACGGTCGAGAACCACGGTGTAAAGTCCTCGGTGTTCAGCAGGTCCAGATAGCGCTCGTGGCTTACGGCGTTGAGCTTCTCGGCCATATCCCAGAACTTCTGCGTGGTCTCGGTGTTGGTCTTCTCGACGCTCGGGGCCGACTGCAAAAGCGTTGCGGCGGCAACGGACTCAACATGGCGCTGAGCCAGCGTGCGGTTGCCGTAACGGGCAAAGATGACCTCGCCCTGCTCGGTGAGCTTAAAGAAGCAGTTGACCGAACCCTTGGGCTGCGCCAGCACGGCCTTGTTGGCCGGACCGCCGCCACGGCCCACGGCACCGCCGCGACCGTGCATGAGCACCAGGTCGATATCGTTCTTCTCGGCCCACTTGGCAATGCGCTCCTGCGCGGAGTGCAGCGCGAGCATGGCCGTGGTAGGACCGGCATCCTTGGAGGAGTCGGAATAGCCCAGCATGACCTCCATGCGGCGGTTGGTCTGGGCAAGGCGCTTCTGCACCACGGGCAGCGTAAGCATCTGGTCGAGCACGTCGACGCAGCCCTCGAGGTCCTCGAGCTGCTCGAACAGCGGGATCACGTCGAGCTCGGGGACATCCTCCTCGTGTGCGAAGGACAGGTGGGCAAGCTCAAAGACGTCGGCCACATGCTGGGCACTCTTGGTGAACGAAATGATGTAGCGGTGCGCCATCTTCTTGCCGTAACGCTTTTGGATGGAGCCGATAGCGCGGAAGGTGTCGATGACCTCGCGCGTCATGGGCTGCAGGTCGCCATGGATACCGTTCTCGTGGATATCCTTGAGGGCGCGGGCATGCACCACGGAGTGCTGACGGAACTCCATCTCGACCATATGGAAGCCGAAGGACTCGACCTGCCAGATGATGGTCTGGACCGGGCCGTAGGCGGCACGGACGGCACCGCAGGCAGCCAGCGAGCGCTGGACGACGCGCAGGTCATCCAGGAACTCATCGGCGCTGTGATACATGGTGTCGGTGATACGGCGCACGGTGGCGTTGAGTCGGTCTGCCATGACGAGCATGACGGCGCGATGCGGCTCGTGCTCGGAGATCAGCTCGGCGCGGGCCGTGTACCGAGGGCTCATCTCGACCTGATGGTTCCACAGGTTGATGAGTTCAGCAGAAGGCTTGCTGTAGGTGGCCTCGAGCGTGAGGTTCCGGCCGATGCGGCGGCACTTGTCCTCGAGCTTGAGCACCATATGGGTGAAGTACTTGGCGGCGACCTCACGGCTCACCTTGGCGGTGACGTTGGGGTTACCGTCGCGGTCGGAACCGATCCAGCTGCCGGGATGGAAGAACGCCGGGCACAGCGGCGGCACGGTACCGGCCTTGTCGCCCAGTACCCAGTCGTCAAAGCGACGATAGATGACGGGGATGACGTCGAACAGCGTGTTATCGAAGATGTCGATGATGGTATCGGCTTCCTCGACCGGCGTGGGCTTCTTGAGCGCGATGGGGCTCGTACGCACCAGGGCGTCGATCTCCTGCAGCATATGGCGCTCGTTCTCCACCAGGTCGGAGCCGCCCAGACGCGGACGCTCCTCCAGCAGATTGGAGATACGGCGAATCTTGCCCTCGACGGCCTTGCGACGGGCCTCGGTGGGATGCGCGGTAAAGACAGCGTGGAACT
>URPB01000004.1:0-47249 GCA_900549575.1 uncultured Collinsella sp. | reverse complement strand
CGAGGCGGCATTGACCTTCTGGTCATGCCGCCGAAGTTGAAAGGCAGATTGCCGCCCTGGCGGGTTTGCAGCGTCAACTAGTTACGCGATTTGGTAAAACCGCGTAACCCAACTAGAAACGGTTACCGCGGAAGCCGCCACCGTTGCGGCCGCCACGGTCGCCACCGCGACCGCCGCGGTCGTTACCACGGTTGCCGCCGAAGCCGCCACGGTTGCCACCGCGATCGCCATAGCCACCACGGTTGCCGCCAAAGCCGCCGCGACCGCCACGGTCGCCGCCACGGCCACCGCGCTCGTCACGGCCGCCGCGAGGACCGCGGTCCTCGTCCAGGCCCATGGCGACGAGCGGAGCGATAACCTTATCGAGAGCGGCCATCAGCTCGGTGGCCTCCTCGTAAGAAAGCTCGGGCAGGAGCTTCTCCTTCTTGTTGGCAAGCTCGGTCAGGCCCTCAGCGGCATCCTCGGCAGCGAAGACAACGATCTTGCGCATATCGCCCTCGGCGTCGTCGATGCGGCCGACCAGATCGGCAGCCTCGGCCTCGGCCATCAGACCATCGAGCTCACGGAGGCGCATGCCCAGCAGGTCGGACATTTCCTTCTGCTCCATCTTGGGCTTGAGGTCAAGAAGCTTGATGGCGCGCTCGATGTTCGCCATGCGCTCGGCCTTGGCCTCCTCCTCTTTGGAAATAGCAAAGCGACGGCTACGCAGCAGGCGGGCGGCCTTCTGCATCTTGTCCATCAGCTCTTCGTCATCGTAATCAACGGCGGCCTCGACAACCTCGGCCTCCTCCTCGGCGGAAACCTCGTCAGCAGCCTCAACCTCGGCAGCTTCGGTCTCCACGGTCTCGACTGCCTCGACCTCGGCAGCCATGGTCTCGTTCTCGGTCTCGTTCATGATCTCTTCGTTCTCGGACATGAGACTCCTTTTTGGCCCTCTCGGGCATCATCGCCCCATTCGCGGGGCCCGTCGCGCACTCTTTGCGCTTTAAACATTCATGCCTCTCGGCAAAACGTCCATTAGTTTATGGTGTCGCCATCCAATCTAGCTGCAGAATCTATGTGCACACATTAATGCGACATGTGCGACTCGCGACGAGCGTACACCAGCGACACCGCGAACCCGACCACGGCAATTACAGCCGCCACACGCACGGCAGCTGCAAATCCAATCGCCTGGGCAACGTCCGTCGCAGCGCCAGCGGCGCCGGCAGTCGCAGCAGAACTCGAGAGCAGACCGATAAACAGCGACGGGCCAAACGATGCGGCAATCATGTTCCACGTGTTGAGCAATGCCGTTCCGTGAGGATGTTCAGCGGCAGGCAGCGTCTCCAAGCCGGCCGTTTGCGAGGGGCTCAACACCAAACCGACTCCGGCATACACCACAACGGTCAGCGCCACGACGACGCCGATGTTCATGCTTGCCGCCGTCATCGAGATGGCAGTCTGTCCCACGGCAATCAGGGCAAAGCCGACCGGCAGCAGCGGCCATGCGCCACGGGCGTCCATCACGCGTCCGCCCACAATCGAGGTCACAGCGTTGCAGGCAATTGCCGGCAAAATGAGCAGGCCCGCAACAAGCGCGGTCATGCCGTATGCGCCCTCAAAATAGAGCGGCAACAAAACGCTCATCGAGAACGTCGTCATCATCGACACCACCACAAGCAAGCACGCAGGCCAAAAACGAACGCTCGCCATGGGACGCACGTTAAGCACCGGATGCTCGAGCTTAAGCTGGCGGGCCGCAAACAGGCCGAGCAGCACAACGGCGGCAAAAAGCGTCACGATGCCGGCAATCAGATTGGTCGAGAACTCGCCTACGGAATACACAAATGCCGTAATGCCGGCAGCGAGCAAAACAACCGACAGAATATCAAGCGTGGCGTTCGAGCGCTCTCCGACATTCTGAACAAGCTTTACGCCCGCCGCAGCGACCACAATGCCGCCCACCAGCGGCACTACGAACACCGCCCTCCAGCCAAACAACGTGCACATAAGACCGCTGATCACAGGTCCAAACGCCGGCCCCAGCGTAATGCAGGCACCGCCCAGGCTCAGATACAGACCGAGCTTCTCGCGCGGCGCGCAAGACAACACCACGTTCATCATGAGCGGGAACAAGATGCCCGATCCCGCAGCCTGCAAAATACGACTTGGCAGCAAAACGCTAAACGACGGAGCGACCAGGCACAGGACTTCGCCGGCGACCATGCATCCGCATGCGAAAAACAGCAGTTTGCGCGTCGAGAAACGGCCGGACAGGAAGGCCATGATGGCCGTAAAAATCGACGTCACGATCATGTAGCCCGAGACGAGCCACTGTGCCGTGGTGGCACTCACCGAAAAGGCTGCCATAATGTCGTGCAGCGCCACGTTAATGATGTTCTCGTTAAACGCGGCAACAAAGGCTGCAATATACATAACGACGAGAATCGCCGCAGTGGCCGATGGCGTTACTTGAACTTGTTGCTGAGATTTGCTCCCCATGCATTTCCTTCCTCTTGGAACGACAGTCGCATCGCCCCAGAGGAACAGTCCAGGGCGAAAAATGAGCCCTAGACTTACGCCAGACGCCGTACACGACGAATCTGGCAACATGGTCCAACATCGAAAGATTGTAACGCGGACGCACAGCTTTCCTTCCGCGCTATTATTAAAAGTCCACGAAAGCATAAGACATGAGGAGCCCGCCATGATTAAGCCCATCATGAAATCCGAGTTCTTTTTGCGTCTGCCTTCCGAAGACGCGGGACCCGACGATGCCGCAACCGGGCAGGATCTCCTGGATACACTCCACGAGCATGAGCGCGAGTGCGTGGGCCTCGCCGCCAACATGATCGGCGTGCGCAAACGCATCATCTGCGTAAAGGACGGCAACAGGACACTCCTGATGTACAACCCTCAGATTCTTGAGCAGGTCAATGCCTATCAGACGAGCGAAGGATGCCTCTCGCTGATCGGCGAGCGTCCCTGTACCCGCTATCGCCGCATTAAGGTGGAGTATTTGGACGAGAACTTCGTTCACCGCATCAAAAACTTCTCGGGCTACACCGCCGAGATCATCCAGCACGAAATCGACCACTGCAACGGCGTCGTGGTTTAGGCCACCTGCCAAAATGAGGGTACCGGAGGCCTCCCTATGGATATCAGCCGCTTTGGCGAATTCGCCATCTTAGCGCAGTCACGCACGTTTCTTGATGCGGCGGAACTGCTTTTCATGTCGCAATCAACCCTCTCCAAGCACATCATGGCAATGGAGCACGAACTCGGCTGCAAGCTCATCGATCGAAGCCAGCGCCACGTAACACTCACCGCGCAAGGTGAAGCGCTCCTCCCCTATGCGCAAAAAATTGCGACGCTTCAGCACCGCTATCTTGCCGCCATTCAAATAGGCGCAGGTGAGCCGCTCGAGCACCTCACCGTAGGTTCTATCCCCATTATGGCCCCTTATGGGATCACGGACGCCGTCATCGATTTTCAGCAGGCGAACCCCTCATATTCTGTCGAGCTCATCGAAGGCGAGGGCGACACACTCAAGCGCATGCTCCTGCACGAGGACATTGACCTGGCCTTCATCCGTGACAGCGGCGCCATCGAGCCGGAGTTCAAAAAGATTCCCTTTACGACCGACCGGCTCGTGGCCGTCCTTCCGCTCGACCATCCACTCGCCGAATGTGACACTGTCGAGATAGACGACCTTATCGACGAGAATTTCCTCATGCTTCCCCAAGGCTCGTTCGTAAGCGAGCTCGTCCTTTCCCTTTGTCGCGAAGCTGGATTTGGCCCACGTGTTACGTTCACCGGCAAACGAGCCGAGAACATCATCTCTCTTGTCGCACGCGGCGCCGGCGTCTCATTCCTCATGCGCAAGCCGGCGGAATCGCTCGCCAGCGGAAAGGTAGCCCTGGTGCCGCTCGAGCCCGCGACGACCTCCGAGGTCAGGCTCTACCTCAAGCGAAACGCCGCGCACTCGCAGGCGGTCGTCTCGTTCATCGGCTTCCTCCCCTACCGTCAGCTCCTGCAGGGCGACCGTACGTCTTCCACCGCGGCACGACCGTCATAATCCCTGCTGCTCCACAACCGCAGACTAGTGTCCGCAAACACGCTGACAACGGCACAAAACACAAATATGCCTCGGGCGGCACGTCGCCGTCCGAGGCATATTTAGTTAAAGTGCGCAGACAGACTAGTCCACCGAGATGTTGAGCGCCTTACCGCCCTCGTCCTTCCTGGTACCGATCACCATAGCGGCGACAAGAGCCAGAACGAAAGCGACCACACCGGAGATGACAAGGCCGATAAAGCCCATGTCGATGCCGGCAGGGTTAATAAAGCTCGGAAAACCGAGCGGGCCGGAGGCACCGAAGGCATAGAGTTTGGCACCCATGAGGCCGGCGATGGCGCCGCCTACACCAGCGGAAATAAAGGTTGCCCACATAAGGCGCTTACGCGGCAGCAAGATGGCGTAAAGCGCAGGCTCGTTGACACCGAAAATCGAAGAGACAAGGGCGGGAATGTTGACGGCAGCATTTTCCTCGGAATCCTTGGTTCGGATGATCATGCCAAGCACAGCACCGGCGATGGCACAACCGCCTGCATACACGAGCGGGTTAATGAGGTCATAGCCGTAGGTTGCGACATCGAAAAACCACAGCGGGATGATACCCCAGTGCAGGCCGAACATGACGAGCAGGCTCCAGAACGTGCCGATGACAAAGCCGGCGAGGGCGGGCTGGACGTTGATGAGCATCAGAATGATCTGGGCAACGATGTTGGAGAGGACCGTCATGACCGGACCGACCACAAGCAGGCCAAGGATGCCGCAAATGAGGAGCGTCAGGATGTTGGAGAAGAACGAGCTCACAAGCGCGGGCAGCGCGTTAGAAAGGGCCTTGTGCACCTTGGAGGCAATCCAGACGATAAAGATCGCAGGCAGAATCGTCGATGAGTAATTCTGCATGATCAGCGGGATGCCAAAAATATCACCGTAGACATTGGACTCGAAGACCGTGCCGGCGCCGAGCGTGTAGAGCGGATCTCCGCCCATAAGGGCAACGAGCGTCGGGTAGACGAGGATACCGCCGAGCGCCATTCCCATAACGGGCTTAAGTCCGAACTTCTTGGCCGACGTCCAGCCAATGATTAGCGGAAAGTAATAGAAGACCGAATCTCCGATTGCCGAGAGCGTCACATACGTATTGCTGTCCTTGGCAAGCCAACCGGCAACCGTGCAGAGCGCGAGCATCGACTTGATAAAGCCACCGGCCATAAGCACGCCAAGAACCGGTTGCAGAATCTCGGAGATGATGGCAAGCAGACGCGAGAATGGATCGCCCTTTTTGACGTCGTCGCCTTCATCGATATCGAGTGCGGGTTTGGAGTCGAACCCGCCAATCTGAACAAGGTCGTTGTAGACGGCCTCGACAATGGCACCAATCACGACCTGGTACTGTCCGCCGGCCTGGATGACGTCAACGACGCCCTTCGTCGCCTTAAGCTCATTGGTCTGGGCGAGCGATTCATCCTTGAGGTGGAAGCGGAGACGCGTAATGCAGTGGCTCACGTCTAACACATTGTCTCGACCACCGACCTTTGTGATGATTTCATCGCAAAGCTTCTGGTATTTCATGGAATTCTCCTTTTTCTGAGCGGGGTATAGCATCGATTTCATGCCTCCGTAGTCGACGTGGGAGGGCAAGGAACCCGCTTCCCCCTTTGAAATCCGCGGACGCACGTACGCCCGGGATGGGAAACAGCAGAGAAGATGGAAGATGCCGATCACATGGCAGCGAGCCTCATTGGCCCATGTCACGCAATCAGGTCTACAGACGCGAATCTGCTGCGCCGAGAAGTCTCGTCGTCTGGCAGAACTTGTCACACAGACGTTCCGGTTCGCCCTGGGGAATCTGAGTACGCTCGGTCTCAAAGGAGAGGCCGTACTCGCGTGCCGGAAGGAAATACTCGAAATAGCCGTTGGTGTAACCGCAAACTATTCCCTCGACCGGGCATTCGCGCTTCATGCGAATACCCAAGTCGCTGCCGAGCTCACTCGGGAACACAAAGAGATGCAGGCCGCCCAGACTGATGACGGCACACTTAAGCGTGAGCGAAAAGTCGTCATGGGCAACGGTGTGATAGAACGTCTGAGGCTCGATGCGGTCAAGAACGACCTCGCGATCGAGCTTGATCTGGGAAATCGCCTCGGCAAGACCGGTCGAAACGCGCTCGACCTCGGGAATGCCGCGCCCCTGGCGAAAATTGCGGTCGCTACAGTCGCCAGCAGCACCGACGACCATGGCCGGATAGTAGCCAAGACTCTGAGCGAGCTTTTTGCCGGTAAGACCGGCGAGTTCGCTCGTGAGCTCCGTGCAGTCGGGTCCGACGCAAGCGGAATGCACCGCCCAGTTCACAAAGCCCGCAAATGGCTTGCCTTCGGTATCGAAGAACGATACGACAATGACCTCATTGTCGGCGAGTTCACCTGGGATGATGCGGTTGTCGTAGAAACCGGTGATGACCTGCTTGCCCAAGCGACAAATCGCAGGTCGCGCGTTGGCGCGGCACTCCTCAAAGCATTGACAGATGGTATCGAGGAACCAGCAGTAGTAGTTCTCGTCGAATTTTCCCGTCCACCAGCTGCGGTGGTAAGCGACGATTGAAGTATGGTCGTGCGTCGCCGAGAGCAGGACGCAATCACGGTCAATGCCGTAGCGCTCGGCGAGCATTGTCTTGACTTCCTCGGCCATGCTTTCCTCGAACTCGAGGACATCGGCGTTGAAGAGAAAAACTTCGCGTTCGCCTTGCTGGAAGAGGATGGCGTTGGCGAAGACGTCGTCATGGACGCCCGTCGCAGGTTCAAGACGGTTGGGAAGATTGCGGTAGCCAATCAGGTAGATGTCGCCCTGTGGGGTGATTTTGCGGCGCGCGTGTCCAATGTTCATGCACGTTCTCCTTCTGTGTCACGCCGCATTCAAGGCGGCAATGATGATTTCGACGAGGCGCTCATGGGATCCGGCGGCAAAACCGGAGTTCATGGCCTCATAGGTGATCTTTTCGTACGCGTCGGGAGCCGGTAGGTACTTCTGTCCGCCGTTGACGAGCGTGGCAAAGAACACAGAGCCGGACCGAGCGGCGCGCACAGTGGCGCCGAATGCACTCGAGACCTCGGGTTGTACGCCGACAAGCTCGACGTTTCCCAGCCGGAGCAGATAGACCCTCGTGCGCTGCTCGCCAGCGGCATGAAACTCATACGTTCGGTGCGGGGCCAAAGAGTGAAAATCGGCGCGTGTCTGAGCGGGCAGGAGAACGTCGACCGTGCGGGCATCGATGCCGGTAGCGTCATCCTCACGCGCCATGCGAGCGGCCTCGATTAAAGCATCGCCCAAGGCCTGCCCCTGCTGGTGCAGCATGCGGTATCCGTCCTCATGGGCATCGACCGTCTGCTTAACGCCGGCCGCATCGAACATGACGTTCATGGCGTGCTCCGCCGGACCTTGGTCGCCCGCGGCCCCTGGCAGCAACAGGGCAACGCCGCCCAGCTCGCGCTCGAGTGACATGGCGGCAAAACCAAAGAGGTCTCCGCTCGCCATGCGCCTCCCCTCGGAGTCGCGCGACCCGTCGAGCACGGAGGACTGAACGTCCGCCGTCGCGAGCACGGCAACATACTCGCCCCCGGCATCCCTTATGGCGAGTACGGGCATCGTGTGGTCGGCAAACCCCCTGGGATTCGAGCCCAACCACCAGCCGGCAGGCGTCTCAATGTCGCGATTAACGTTCACGGGGCATTCGCCCTCCACAGTGGCGAGCGTGGCAGAGCGAATGCCCGCAACAGCGCGCTCGACAGCCGTGCGGGCGGCAGCGACGAGCGCTGCGCGATAGCGCTCGTTGCGATTGCGGGCAGCATCGTCGGCAAGATGCCCGGGAGTGCGGACGTGAGGCATGGAAAACGTGTGGGTAGGAACCACCCAAGAATAAGCACCGCTGCAATTGGCGGCATCCTCAACAACCTCACGCAGATCGGCGAGTAGAGCCGGAGCGATCGAGGTGACCTCAAGCGAAAGGACGCAGGCGCGTCGCCCCGTCCCCTCGATGATAAGGGCACGGGCGAAGACCTCATGACGGAGTTCGTCGAAACCGTCGAACGGCAACACGTCCCCAAGATCGATGGCCACACGAGCGGCCCCAGCCCTCATCTCTCCTTCGTCCATGGCAGATACTCCCCTCTGATTGCCGCTCACTCGACACCGTACAGTTGCTGCGCCGTACCGCCAAGCACAAGGTCGCTGTCTGTATCGCTCAGATTTGCAGCGCGAACGCAGGCGACACCCTCGGTGAGCCACTCGCGTTTAACGGGATAGCTCGTGCCAAAAACAATATGGTCTGCACCCAGCACGTCAACCGCGCAGGCAAGGAGTGTCTTGCCCCAAGGCTGAGCATGGGACATGTCGAAATAGATGTTGTTCTCGAGGCGCCTGGAAACGGTCTCGGTATCGACCTGAAAACGGCCAGAAGCATCAGGGCGCTTGGGACCATGAGGCAGCAGCATCTCCTTGAACGCAAAGTATGCGCCGCCGAGCATGGAGTGGACCATCTTGATATTGGGGTAGCGCTCAAAGAAATCGCCAAAGATCTCTCGGCCGATCGCCGTAGTTTGGTCGACGCAGCGGCCATAAGAGCGGCGAAGGTTGTCGTACGCGAGAAGCGATTCGTTCTCGACCGGCACGGGAACATGGTGCACGTAAACGGTGACATGGCGTTCGTTCAGGTGCTCGAAAAAGCTCGAGAAGACCTGATCGTCGAGATAGCGCTTGCCGTAGTGAGCGCAGAGCTGCACACCCGCAAAACCATCGTCGAGCCTGCGGTCGAGCTCCTCCAAATTCGCTTTGGTGCCAAAGGGCGGCACGGCGACAAGCGGAATCAGACGGCCACTTGACGCCTTCGCGTCAGCAGCCATACCGTCGTTGAAACGCCGGCACATCTCTAGCGACATCCACTCGTGGCAGCCGGGGAGCTTGAGGATCGCCTTGTCGACCCCCGCCTCATCCATATCGGCCAAGCGCTTCTCGAGGGTGTAGTCGCCCTCAATGTAGTTAAGACCCGGAGAACCGGCGGGCATCTCGATCACGATCTGTCGTTTGCCGGCGGAATTCATGGTCAGATAGCCTTCGGTGTCATAGGCGCGGGGTACCTCGGCCAAAAACTGTTCGCAGAGCGTCTCGTCATGAAAGATGCGCTCGTCGAACCAGTAGGAATTTGCATCGATAATCATTGGTTGGAACCGCCTTTCATCTTGTTGAAAACATTCTAGAAAAGCAGGTACCCGGACATCAATTCCAGCTTAAGCCAACTGTATTCCATTTTGGAATAGAACTTACCGCTCACACGCGAACCTCGCCCGCTCAACGAGGCAAGCGCTAACAGCACGGGCTTAGACAGAAAACGGTCGGCCCGCATCCGTTGCGGGCCGACCGTTTCATTACAGGCTACCTTTGCCGTTACGCCTGACGGTAATGATCGAAGAAGTCGGCGAGGTCTTCGAGGGACTCTTTGAGTACTTCCATGCGCGGCAGGTATACGATGCGGAAGTGGTCGGGCTCAGCCCAGTTGAAGCCGCCGCCGCGCGTAATCAAGATCTTCTTCTCGTGCAGCAGGTCAAGGGCGAATTGCTCGTCATCGGTGATGTTGAACTTTTTAACATCCATCTTGGGGAAGATGTAGAACGCCGCACGCGGCTTAACCACCGAGATGCCGTCAATCTTGCTGAGTGCCTCATACACAAAGTTGCGCTGCTCGTAGACACGGCCGCCGGGACGGATGTAGTCGTTAACGGACTGATGGCCACCGAGTGCCGTCTGAACGATCGACTGAGCCGGCACGTTGGAGCACAGGCGCATGTTGGAGAGCATGTTGATGCCCATGATGAAGTCGCTCATGCAGCGCTGGTTGCCCGAAAGCACCATCCAGCCAATACGATAGCCCGCGATCATGTGCGACTTGGAAAGGCCGCTAAAGGTAACGCAGGGCAGGTCGGGAGCGAGCGAGGCAATCGAGACGTGCTCGTAGCCGTCCATGCACAGGCGGTCGTAGATCTCATCGGCAAAGATCATCAGCTGATGCCTGCGTGCAATCTCGACGATGCCCTCGAGCACCTCGCGCGGATAGACAGAACCCGTGGGGTTGTTGGGGTTGATGATGACGAGGGCTTTGGTCGCGCTCGTAATCTTGGACTCCATATCCTCCAGGTCGGGATACCAATCCGCCTGCTCATCGCACAGATAATGTACGGGATGACCGCCAGCAAGGGTAGCGCACGCCGTCCAGAGCGGATAGTCGGGGCTGGGGATCAGAATCTCGTCGCCATTGTCGAGCAGCGCGTTCATCGAAAGCTGAATGAGCTCGGACACGCCGTTGCCCGTGTAGATATGTTCCATCTGAACGTTGGGCAGGCCTTTGATCTGCGAATACTGCATGATCGCCTTGCGCGCGGAGAACAGGCCACGCGAGTTGGAATAGCCTTCGCAGTCGGGCAGCTGCTGACGCATGTCCTTGATGACCTCATCGGGCGTGCGGAAACCGAAGGGCGCCGGGTTGCCGATATTGAGCTTGAGGATGCGCTCGCCCTCGTCCTCCATACGGGCGGCCTCGTCGACGACGGGACCGCGCACGTCATACAGGACGTTGTCGAGTTTGGTGGATTTAGAAAAAGTACGCATGGTGGTGCTCCTTGCAATTTGAGCTGAGGGATGGGGTTCGGGCTTGGAATCGTTGCGGGGTGATGATGCCTCGCCTTGATCGGCGTCGCCGGCAAGCAGCCAGGTAACATCGACCTCCAAAATACGGGCGAGCAGCTCAGCCACATCGCGCCGCGGGATCGTCTTGCCGCTCACATATTGGCTCATCTGACTCTTGCCGAGTTTTTTGCCGAGCATCTCCGATGCGCGGATCACGTCCGACTGGCGAACGTCGCGATCGGACATAGCCTGTCGCAGGCGATCGCTAAACGTCTCTTGGGCCACAGGAACCTCCTTGCTGGCAAAGTTCAATTTATAGAACACGAATTGAACCATGGTTCAATTTAGCAAGCAGTATAACGCGGTACCTCATTCGAAAGTTCAATTTCATAAGAAAACGTACCGGACTCCGAGATTTGCCCAAAGCGGACAATGACATGCACGCGTTTAGAGGTATTCAAGGAATCGAGCAGCGGCAAGCGAAACGTCGGCCGTTCGATATATGGCGTTGATCTGCCGATGAGGATGTCCCTCAAGTGGGCGCACGGCAACATCGAACTGACAGCGGCGCAAGATGAGCGCGGGAAGAATGCTCACGCCCAAGCCGTCCTCGACCATAGCCATAATCGCATAATCATCCCAGGTCGACAGTTTTGAGCGCACCGCCAGTCCCGCCCGACGAAACAACGGCGTAATCTCGTCATCGGTGCCGCGTTCTAGCAGAATAAACTGCTCGTTGGCTAAATCGGCAAGAGAAACGACCTCCGCCGTGGCAAGCAAAGAGTCTGCCGGCACTACTGCCATCAACTCGTCGCGCACCAAAGACCGCGATGCCATGCCGTTTTCTCGGGGCTCACGCGGGATAAAGCCCAGGTCGCAGCGGCCTTCCGCCACCCATTGCTCAATCTCGGAGTAATCACCCATCAGCAGCTCGTAATCGACATCCGGATGATCGGCGCGAAAGCGCGCAATCACCGGCGGCAGCACGTGGGTCGCCACGCTCGAAAACGTACCGATGCAGATTTTGCCGCGCATGAGCCCGCGCATCTCATCCACCCGTCGCTGCAAGCGAGTGAATTCCTCGCAGAGCGCCTCGACAGCCGGCATGACCTGCCACCCGTCGGCAGAAAGCACTACGCCCTCGCGACTGCGGTCGAGCACCTTAAAGCCCCAATCGGCCTCAAGATCGGCCACCATACGGCTCACGCCCGACTGCGAATAGCTCAGGCGCTCGGCAGCACGCGTAAAGCTTCCGGCGCGCACCGTCTCCAGCAGCACCTGCATCTTTTGAATATTCGTTTCCACGACACGCCTCCACCTTTACATGAATTTTTGTCATGTTAGCCATGCATTATATTCGCTTTTCTTCTATTGCCAGTTCACCCATAGTGAACATGTTCGGATATAGAGGGGACGGAAGCGCATGGACAACGGACTGTTTACGTACTTAGCAGCATTGCTATTGTTTGGCTCCAACGGCATCATCGCCGCTGCCATCGCGCTGCCGAGCTCCGATATCGTGCTACTGCGCACGTTTTTGGGCGCCCTCTCGCTTGTCACTATCCTTGCCATCACCCAACGCCATAAACTGCAGGCACCATCTCGTCTCCGCGAAGCCGCAGCACTCCTTCTCTCGGGAGCCGCGCTGGGCGCCAGCTGGATTTTCCTGTTCCGCGCCTATCAGACGATCGGCGTCGGCGTATCCTCGCTGCTGTACTACTGCGGCCCCATCATTGTCATGGCGCTCTCCCCGCTCATCTTTGGCGAAAAGCTGACCGGCGGCAAAATCGCCGGCTTTATCGCCGTTGCTTGCGGTGCTTTTCTCATTGCAGCACAAGGTCTAGGCGGCAATATGCCCATTGCGGGTATCGCCTGCGGTATCGCCTCGGCATTTTGCTATGCGCTGATGGTCATCGCTAGCAAGGGTGCGCCACACATCGAAGGCCTCGAGAACTCCACGCTCCAGGTGAGCGCCGCCTTTGTGACCGCGCTGGTCCTCACGCTCATCACGCAGGGCGCTCCCTCATTCCTGTCCGCCGGCGTCGCCGCCAGTATTGATTGGCGCGCCGTCATCATGCTCGGCGTCGTCAACACCGGCATCGGTTGCCTGCTCTACTTTAGTGCCGTCGCCAAGCTGCCCGTCCAGACCGTCGCGGTCGTCGGCTACCTCGAGCCGCTTTCGGCCGTCGTGTTCTCGGCCGTCCTTTTGGGCGAAGCCATAACACCGGTCCGTCTGATGGGTGCCGCGCTTATCATCGGCGGTGCGATTTTTTGCGAACTCGCCGGCAAACGCGCAAGCGCCAAGGCTGGCATCGCCCAGACAGCACGTGCTTAATAGCCCCTCTTCAGTTTCAAAACAGGGGCGCGTCCGCGGTTATCACATTGCAGCAAGCCATTCAGCGGATATGCCATTGTTTTGAAATGCTACCTACGTACATAAATAATCCCCAGCTGGGGATTATTGTCTAAAATAACCTGATGTGCCAAACTGCTCTTGTATGTATAAAGACGGCATAAAGATTATCTGTCCTAGACAGATAACCGGATGTCTAAGGGAGTCCACGTGGCACACAACAAACTGGAGGCAAGCCCCCAAGACCAGCGTGGTCAAGGCGGGCACGGAGCCATCCCCCTCTCCGCTGGCATGCTGCTCGTAACGCTCGGCGTCGTCTATGGCGACATCGGCACGAGCCCCATGTACACCATGAAATCAATCGTCGCCAACAACGGCGGCATCGGTACCGTCAGCGAGGACATGATTCTGGGCGCGCTTTCGCTCGTCATCTGGACCATGACGCTCGTGACCACGGTCAAGTACGTGGTAATCGCCATGAAGGCCGACAACCACAACGAAGGCGGCATCTTCGCTCTGTTCAGTCTCGTGCGCAAGGTGGCACCGTGGCTGATTCTCCCCGCCATGATCGGCGGTGCGGCGCTGCTCGCCGACGGCATCCTCACCCCCGCTGTCACGGTCACCACAGCCATCGAGGGTCTGCGCACCATCGAGTGGGGCCACGCGCTGTTGGGTGACGGGCAAACTAACGTCATCATTATTACCATCATCATTATCTGCGGCCTGTTTGCCATGCAGCGCGCCGGCACCTCGTCAATCGGCAAGCTGTTCGGTCCGCTCATGACGCTGTGGTTCCTGTTCCTGGCAGGCGCCGGTCTGTTCAACATGCTCGGCAACCTGTCCATCTTGCGCGCGCTTAACCCCATCCGCGGCATTATGTTCCTGTTCTCGCCCATCAACCACTCGGGCATCATGGTGCTCGGCTTCGTCTTCTTGTCGACGACCGGCGCCGAAGCGCTCTATTCGGACATGGGTCACGTGGGCAAAGCTAACATTTACGCATCCTGGCCGTTCGTAAAGGCGGCCCTCATCCTTAACTATCTGGGTCAGGGCGCTTGGCTGCTCGCCAACAACTCCAACCCCCAGATGCTCGCGATGGATATTGTTAACCCGTTCTATATGATGCTTCCCGAGCCCCTGCGCCCCTTTGCCATCGTGCTTTCGGCCGTAGCGGCCATCATCGCCTCGCAGGCGCTCATCACCGGCTCGTTCTCGCTGGTATCCGAGGCAACGCGCCTCAACCTTATGCCGCACTTGCGCATCCACTACCCCAGCGACACCAAAGGTCAACTCTATATTCCGCTCGTCAACAACATCATGTGGGTCGGCTGCATCTTCATCGTGCTGCTGTTCCAAAACTCCGAGCGCATGGAGAGCGCCTACGGCCTCGCCATTACCGTGACCATGCTCATGACCACGACGCTTTTGACGAGCTATATCGCTGGCATTCTCAAGCACAAGCTGGGCGCCTGCGTCTTCGCCCTGCTCTTCGGTGCCATTGAGCTGTGCTTCTTTGCCTCGTGCCTCACCATGTTCTTTGACGGCGGCTATGTGATGATCTTCCTGGCCGCACTGCTGTTTGGCCTTATGTACGTGTGGCGCCGTGGCACCGCCATCGAGCGCACGCAGACGATTCTGTTGCCCGTCTCCAAGTACATCGATCAGCTCAACCGCCTGCGCAACGACGAGACCTATCCCGTGCTCGCCGACAATCTGGTATTTCTCACCAACAGCCCCGACCCGCTCACGCTCGACCGCGACGTGCTCTATTCCATCCTGGATAAGCATCCCAAGCGCGCCAAGGCATATTGGTTCATTAACGTGCACGTTACCGACGAACCCTATACGCACGAGTATTCCGTCGAGACCTTTGGCACGGACTTCCTCTTCCGCGTTCGCCTGGACCTAGGCTTTAAAGTCAACCAGCGCGTCAACGCTTATCTGCGTCAGATCGTCGGCGACTTGATGGCATCGGGCGAGCTGCCGCCGCAACATCACACCTACTCCATCTACGAGACACGCGGCAACGTGGGTGACTTCCGCTTTTGTATGCTGCGCAAGATGCTTGCCCCCGAAACGGACATCAACCGCAATGACCACCGCGTGATGGCCATCAAGTACGCCGTCCGCCGCGCCTGCGGAAGCCCGGCACGCTGGTACGGTCTTGAGAACTCGGCCATCATCATCGAGTACGTGCCGCTGTTTGCCCGCATGCGCCCGGCCGTTAAGCTCGTGCGCACCCAGGTGCCGCTCGAGGTTCAGATCGAAGAGGCCGAGGAAATGGAAGTCGACATTTTCTCGGACGACTTGGTCAACGGCAACGAAGCCGGTAAGGACATGAACGTCGATCCCACCGAGTTGCTCGAGAGCGTCGCCGATACGCCCGAACAGCAACTCGACGGACTCGAGAGCACCCAGTTCAACGACGCCAACTTCTAACACGCCACCAGCCATTGACGACAACGGCCTCGCATCTCATAAGAGGTGCGAGGCCGTTTTATGTCGCAACGGACCAGTGAGCTACGAACGACGCGGCTCGGGAACCACGAGCCTATCGGGGCTCGCGCCCTCGGCATCCATCAGGCTCACGTAGCGAATCGACGGATCCCCATACATCGCGTAGTAATAATTGCCCGTGCGCGCGCTAAAGCATCCGGTGTAGATAGTCTTCTCGAACTTGCCATCGCCCATCCTGGACGCTCCCTCGATCATCACCACGCCCTCGAGCGAGCGGAACATGCGAACGACGTTTTCGGTCTCGCTCTCCTTTTGCGGGTAATTGGCATTGAGGTACGCCGCCTTTACAAAGCGGCTCGGCGAATAGCAGTCACCCGGAATACCGCGCATGCCGGCGCCCGCGCCATAGGGCTTGAGCTCGGCGCCACGCCATGTCGCCGTCTGCGGAAAATCGCTTGTGGCGGTGATATAGGTGCGTAGGTTTTCCATATGCCACGGGAAGGTCGGCTGATTGGCAAGGGTGTCGACCGGATCGTCGTATACATGCAGGCCGTCAGCCATCATCTCGACCACGATGCTGCGCTGGCTGTCGCCGATAATCCAATGGAGCAGTGACACGCCCAGCCCCTCTCCGGCAGATTTGGCGACAATCACCGTGTCGCGCAGCGCGGCCTCGACCTCATCGACCGTCGAGAACGTCGCTGCCACCCACAGGGGAAACTCATAGGCCGCGATATTGGTCTTGCCGTCGACAGGGCCCTCGGCATACTCGGCATAACCCGGAAAATTGAGACCCGCCACGGCGAGGCCCGCATCGTTGCCGCAATCGAAGAACATAGGGTAGTTCCTGTAATCGATGCACATACCGATCACCGCGTGCGCCGCTGTCGCGTCGTCGATAAACGAATACGGAATGTGAAACCCGCGCGGCATCACGCGAACCTGTTGGCCGTAGTCAAAGCTCCAGTCGAGATTGCGGCCCAGATACATGTGGCCAGAATTATCGGTAAATCGAATACTCGTACACATAGCGCCTCCTAGCTTTACGTTCTTGCTAATTTCATTGTCTCCAAACAAAAAGGCGCTAAACACAAAAGCCCGGACATGACAACAATGTCATGCCCGGGCCAAAAGAGACGAAGTGCGGTGCTTTGGTCCCCTTAGACCAACTTTCCAAGACAGTGATCGATCATATGCTGGATCATCTGTGCCTCAAAGCCCGCGTAGTCGCGGCGGCACTCCTTCATCTTGCCGTCGACAATCTGGTCAAAGGCAACCTTGCACTTGATATAGCGCGTGGACTTGGTGACCTCCTCGTGCGTCAGGCAGCTCTCCTCCATCTTGCTGGCACCCAGGCCAAACACCAGACGGGGGTTGTAGAGCACATGGGGCTCGCCGGCGTCGTCCAGATAGACGCAGACCTTCTTGGTGACGCCGATCTGGTTGGCGGCAAGGCAGCCGGCATCATCGAGCGACTTGATGGTATCGATCAGGTCCTGTGCCACCGACTCGTCCTCGACGGTCGCGACCTCGCAACGCTGGGACAGAATAGCCTCGTCGTGGCAGAGCTCTTTAATCATACGTTCCTCCATAGGGGTCGTTGTAACTGCTTAAGTATACGGTACCCACACATTTTCATGCGAAAAATACCGTCCGTCTGCTACAAAGCGCCGAACATCAACATGCGAGGAACATCAACCTTTCAAAGGCGATATAGTAGTTGAGTTCGTGTCAATCGGCCTAAACTCGGGGCCGAACAAGGAAAGGGTATGCATGGACGAACTTTTTCACGTCAGTGAGCGCAAGTCCACAATCGGGACCGAACTTCGCGCTGGACTGACAACATTCCTGGCGATGGCCTACATCATCGCCGTCAACCCTGCGGTGCTCTCGGGCGCCGGCATCGATGCGGGAGCGCTCGCCTGCGCCACCTGCCTGGGCGCCGGCATCATGACCATCTGCATGGGCATCTTCGCCAACCGCCCGCTCGCCTGCGCGTCGGGCTTAGGCGTCAACGCGATGATCGCTGGAATCACCACCACCGTCTGCGGCGGTGACTGGCACGTGGCCATGAGCGTCATCTTCCTTGAGGGCGTCGTCATCTTGCTGCTCGTGCTTTGTGGCCTGCGCGAGGCCATCATGGACGCCATCCCGGTTGTCCTGCGTCACGCCATCTCGGTGGGTCTGGGCCTGTTCATCGCCATGATTGGCCTGTGCGATGCCGGCATTATCACCGCTGGCGCCGGTACACTCGTCGGTCTGGGCGACATCACCTCCCCCACCTTCATCGTCGGCATCATCTCCATCCTGGTGACAGTCGCCCTCGCCTGCCGCAACGTCCCCGGCTCGCTGCTCATCGGCATCGTCGTCGCCGTCATCGCCGGTATCCCCCTAGGTGTGACCCAGGCTCCGACCGGTATCATCGCCCCGCTCGACTTCTCGAGCATCGGTGGCCCCATCGCCGACGCCGGCGGCGTGCCCGCCATCGTCAAGGTCCTTACCGACCCCACGCTCCTCGTCATCTCGTTCTCGCTGCTCATGAGTGACTTCTTCGACACCATGGGCACCGCGATGGCCGTGGCCAAGCAGGGCGAGTTCCTCACCGACGACGGCAACGTCGAGAATATCAAGGAGATCCTGGTCGTCGACTCCGCCGCCGCTGCTGTGGGCGGTTTCATGGGCGTCTCCTCCATCACCACCTTCGTCGAGTCCACCTCTGGCGCTGCCGACGGTGGCCGCACGGGCCTCACCTCCGTCACCACCGGCGTGCTGTTCATTCTCGCCGCGTTCTTCTCCCCCATCGTCACCATCGTTTCCAGCGCCGCCACCTGCGGTGCTCTGGTCTACGTCGGCTACCTCATGATGAGCGAGGCCTCCGAGATCGACTGGTCCGACGTGTCGCAGGGTTTCCCGGCGTTCATGATTGTCGCCGGCGTGCCCTTCACCTACTCCATCTCTGCCGGCATCGGTCTGGGCTTTATCGCCTACGTAGTCGTCGCGCTCTTTAAGGGCGAGGCTTCCAAGATCAAGCCGCTCATGTGGATCGCAGCCCTCGCCTTCCTCGTCTACTTCTTTGTAGCGTAGCGGCATAGTCTGCTAAAGCAAAACAACAAGGCGCGGAATCGCATCGAGCGGCTCCGCGCCTTTCTTTTAGCGTCTGCCCCCGTGCCAGCGTGCGACAATTGAGGCTGTCAATGTCACAACACCGAGAGAAGCCTGCCTTGGAAGTGCATCAGAAGCAGATAACCGTTTATTCAGAGTGTGCAGAAGGTACGCCCGTCATCTACCTCCCTGTGGTTATGGGCGACGGTAGTGAAGTCTACGAGCGCTGCCGAGAGCTCGACTGCCCGCCATTCGCCCTTGTCGCCATTGGAGGGCTTGATTGGAATCGCGAGCTGAGCCCCTGGGAATGCGACGGAACTATACGAGATGCCGAGCCCTTTGGCGGACAGGCGTCTGAGTTTCTCGATGAACTGCTGAATCAGATAATCCCAGAGGCCGAATCATCACTTCCCTGCCCGCCCACCTGGCGCGGCATTGCCGGCCACTCGTTGGCGGGTCTTTTTTCACTGTGGGCACTTTGGCAAACAGATGTCTTTGAGCGCGTGGCGAGTGCATCGGGGTCGCTGTGGTTCCCCGGCTTTATCGACTACGCGCGCGAGCGCACGATGACAGCTACGCCCGACGCTGCCTATCTGTCGCTCGGTAAAAAGGAAACCAAGACGCCCAACCGCATGATGCGGCACGTACTCGACGATACGCACGCGATGGAAGAGCTGCTTATCGAGCGTGACATTCCAACAACGCTGGAGCTCAACCCCGGCAATCATTTTGCCCAAACTGACCTGCGCATGGCGCGCGGCATCCACTGGATACTGACGCATTAAAAATGGCGTCCACGCGTACGCACGGGCGCCATTTTTTGATTTAGCTGAACATAACTACTATTCGACAGTCTCCTCGAGTTCAGATACGGCGGGCGTCGAGGATTGGGACATGGAAGTCCTTTCATAATGGAAGGGCGATCAGGCATATCGGATAACCTGCCCGAACGATACGATCCGAACCATTGTACGTGATACGCCATGTCTCGCACGCGCCGTCACCTGCAAGCGGTAGCGTTACTTCCAAACGCGCTCGGCAATGCGCTTGACCAGCGCGATCTTTGCCCACTGTTCGTCCTCGGTCAGTTTGTTGCCAATCTCGCAGCTGGCAAAGCCGCACTGGGGCGACAGGTACAGGTTCTCGAGCGGCACATACATTGCGGCCTCTTGGATACGTTCGACGATAACGTCCTCGTCCTCAAGCTCAGCCGCCTTGGTGGTCACCAGGCCCAGCACGACCTTCTTGCCGGGAGCAACGTACTTAAGCGGCTCAAAGCCACCGGCGCGTGGCGTATCGAACTCAAGGTAGAACGCGTCGACGTTCTCATGTACGAACAGGTACGGCGCAATGGGATCGTAACCACCCTCGAAGGCATACGTGGAGTGGTAGTTGCCGCGGCACACATGCGTGTTGATGACCAGATCGTCGGGCTTGTCCGCGATTGCGGCATTGTTGAGCGCCACACCTAGCTCGGACACCTTTTGCAAGTCAACCGGGCTCATGCCGGTTTTGGCGACAAAATCGATATCGCAGTAGATGCCCCAGGTGCAGTCATCAAACTGGATGTTGCGGCAGCCTGCTGCGTACAGGTCGGCGATCACCGTGCGATAAGCGGCCGCAATGGCGTCGGCAAGTTCCTCATCGGTCTTATAGACGGCACGCAGGCTCTCCTGCTGGCCGTCGCAGCGGTCGAGCGTGACTTCGGAGAACGTCTGAATCGGCGCCGGAATGGTTTGCCGTGCGACCTGGCCCTTGCCCTCGAGCGCCTTGACAAACTTGAAGTGCTCGACGAAGGGGTGGTTCTCGCCGCTGATAGGGCCGGTCACCACGGCGGTATCGGCCGTCGTCTCCTCGTCGTGGAACATATAGCCCGTGCGTGAGGTGCGGCGCTCAATGCCGTTAAGGCCCCACATAAAATCGAGGTGCCAGTAACTGCGGCGGAACTCGCCATCGGTGATAACCTGCAGGCCGGCGGCCTTCTGCTTGGCTACCAAATCGCAAATGGCCTCGTCCTCGACGGCCTTAAGGCCGGCGGCGTCGAGCGTGCCCGCGGCATAGGCGGCACGTGCATCCTTAACAGCCTGGGGACGAAGAAAGCTGCCGACGATATCGGCGCGAAACGGCGCGTTCGGTTGAATCGAAGTGCTCATAGATATCTCCCTTTGCATTGGTTGCTTTACCGAGACAGAGTATGAGCGCTCATGTGACCATCGTAAAATATACGTTTATAACAGTTTGATATAGATACTTCCTATATCAGTCTGGACTGCCATAAAGAGATTTGACCCGCGCGGAGCACAGCAGCCTAGATATGCTGACGAATCGCGTCGATATAGGCCTGCCCATAGCGCGTAAGTGTCGTGTTCTTGCGTGTGATGATGCCGATCTCCATGTACTCGTCCACGTCGAGCGGAATCGAGATAATGCCGGGGCCGTTGAGCTCGTGGCTGATCACGCCCGAGCATACCGTGTAGCCGTTGAGGCCCATGGCCAAATTGAACAACGTCGCACGGTCGCGCACGCGGATATTTTTGCGACGCTCGAACGTCGAGGTCAGCTCCTCGGAATAGTAAAACGAGTTATAGCTGCCCTGCTCGTAGGACAGGAACGGGTAGTCTTCCAGATCCTCGAGCGTCACGCTGGAGCGGTCCGCCAGCGGATGGTCGGCGCAGACGAAGACATGCGGCGTGGCGCAGAAGAGTCCTTCGAACACGAGCTCGTTGGCCACCAGCATGCGCTCGATGACCTCGCGGTTGTGCTCGGACAGATATAGGATGCCCAGCTCGCTTTTCATGTGCGCGACATCCTCGATAATCTCGTGGGTCTGTTCTTCGCGCAGGGTAAAGTCGTAGCGCGCGGCATCGAACTCGCGGATCACGTCGACAAACGCGTTGACGGCAAAGGAATAATGCTGGCAGCTCACACTAAAGTGCGGCACCTGCTCGGATGCGCCCTTGTACTTGCCCTCGAGCAGGTCGGCCTGGTCGAGTACCTGGCGCGCATAGCCCAAGAAGGTCTCGCCTTCCTCGGACACAATGACGCCCTTGTTGGTGCGCTCAAAGATGTGCACACCCATCTCGTTTTCGAGATCGCGAATCGACGCGGTAATCGAAGGCTGCGACACAAAGAGCCGGCGCGAGGCCTCGGTAATGCTGCCGCATTCGGCAACTTTGACGACATATCTGAGCTGCTGGAGCTTCATGGCTGTCTCCTTAGCTGTTAGTGAGATTCGCGTCGGCAGTACCCGGCAGGCGCATAAACGGCGGCATCTCCCCCGTCGCGGCGCAGGCGGCAATCTGATGCAAGACTCCGGCGACCGCATCATCCACCGCGGCGCCGATATGCCAGCGCGCGGCAGCCGTGACGGCCCCGTTGGCATTGGCAACTGCAACGGAGTTGGGAACGGCATCGATCATGGGCAGATCGTTATCGGAATCGCCAAATACGGCCACCTCGTCGGGCGTCAGGCTCAAGGCGCGCGCCAGCTCCAGCGCAGCGCAGCCCTTGTCCCAACCATCCGGAAGGATGTCGAACAGGCGCACTCGGTTGTTGGGAAACACAAGCGAGAGTTCCGGCACCTCAACGGCAACGCGCTCGCGTAGCTCCGCGAGCTCCTCACGCGAACGGGCACTCCAGATATTCGCCTTAAACACCGGCGCGCCATCGACGACGGGACGACACGGGGCCTCTTCGCCTTTGAGCCACGCATTGCCGCCCGACTCCATAGCGCGACGCACACGCTCGGGATTGCTCGTCACGCAATAGGCATCGTTGCCCCAAAAGTCATCGCCCAGGCTGTAGACTTTTAGAAATGTATCGTCGGTCTCTTGCTCCAGATAGTCAGCCAAACGCATCAGAGCATCGTTGTCGATTGCGCGCGAAGCGACTACTTCGCCGTCGACAAACATCACCTGGCCGTTACAGAACGCACCGGTCGAAAAACACTCGGAACGGTTTTTGAACATCCAGCCCATCGCGGACGGCTGACGACCCGAAACCGGGCCAAAGTGCAGACCCGCCGCCTGCATGGCATGAATACCCTCAATGGCGTAGTCGCTGGCGCCGTCATGCCCGGCTGGAATCAGCGTATCGTCCATATCGGTCAGCACAAGTTTGATCATAGAGTCCCCCAGTCATTTTCACCGCAACCATTGTAACGGTGCGCTAGTATAGGGAACAACAGATTCGATGCGGGAGTGCCGGCGGTGCAAACCACAAGGCTGAGAGGGCATGGGGCCCAATCCTTTGAACCTGTCAGTTAATGCTGGCGTAGGGAGCATGCCGCCTTTACAGGGGCGCTGTCTATGCACAGCGCCCCTTTTCTATGCCAAGGAGGCATGTGCAGTGATTGATTCGGAACAGCTTAAGCAAAATGTGGTCAAGGCCGTGGAGGAGATTCGCGTCACCAATCCGATGGCAGGCTCCATCACCAACACGGTGACGATCGACTTTGTCGCCAACGCGCAGCTCGCCGTGGGCGGATCGGCCGCCATGGTCTATCTGCCCGACGAGGGCGAGGCGCTCGTTGCCGGCGGCGGCGCCATCTATCTCAACATGGGCACGCTCTTCCCCATCTACGAGCAGACGATTCCCCGCGCGGCGAAGGCGGCACACGACGCCGGCAAGCCCTGGGTGCTCGATCCGGTTGGTCTAGGCATCGGCAGCCTGCGTACCCAGTTGGTAAACGAGCTCAAGCAGTATAAGCCCGCCATCGTGCGCGGCAACGCCTCCGAGATCATTGCGCTCGCTGGCCTATGGGGTCTTGAGGGCGAGGCGGCCGATCTGAGCCGCGTACGCGGTGTCGATACCACCGACACGGTAGACGCCGCCCGCGATGCCGCGGTGGCGCTCGCCCACTACACCGGTGGCGCCGTAGTCGTCTCGGGCGAAGTCGACCTGATCACCGACGGCACGACCGTGGCCAAGTCCCACGGCGGCAGCCCGCTCATGTCCAAGATCACCGGCTGCGGCTGCTCGCAGGGCGGCGTGCTGGCTGTGTATGCCTGCGCCGCCGATCCGTTTACGGCAGCCGTCTGCGGCACCGCCGTCTACAACGTCGCTGGCACGCGTGCTGCCGCCGTCGCCGATGCCCCGGCAAGCTTTAAGGTCGCCTTTATCGATGAGCTCTACCGCGCGAGCGCCCAGGACATCGCCGATAACCGACTCGAGCTCGAGGAGGCATAAGCCATGTCCGAGCCCGCAACCAATGCCGGCATGAACACGCTCGTCGCTGTGGCCATCGCCCCATGCGGCACCGGCGATGAGCTATCCGCCGAGGTCGCCGAGGTCGTGCGCGTCATTCGCGAGAGCGGCCTTCCCAACCGCACCACCTCGATGTTCACCGAGATCGAGGGCGACTGGGACGAGGTCATGCAGGTCGTGCGCGACGCAACCTTTGTGTTGGCGAGCAAGGGCATCCGCACCGAAGTCGTGCTCAAAGCCGATATTCGTCCCGGATTTACCGACACCATGACCGGCAAACTCGAGCGCATGGAAGCACAGATCAAAAAGCAGGAGGAAGCACGATGAGCATCCGCGACAACCTTGATATCTCGGCCTATCTGGTACTCGGCCCCGAAAACACGCTCGGGCGCCCCGTGGGCGATGTGGTGGCCCAGGCACTCGATGCCGGCTTTACCTGCATCCAGGTGCGCTCCAAGGTGGCAAGCGCCCGCGAGATCATTGCGCTGACCGGCGACGCCGCACAGGCAATCGCTCAGGCCGGCAAGACCGGTCAGGTCGCCTTGCTGATCGACGACCGTCTGGACTGTGTGCTTGCCGCACGCGAGCAGGGCATTGCCGTCGACGGCGTGCACGTGGGCCAGAGCGATATTCCCGTCGAGGTCTGCCGCAAGCTGCTGGGCCCCGACGCCATCGTGGGCCTTTCGGCCCGTTGCGAGGAGATGCTCGAGTACGTCAAGACCGCCGACATGAGCCTAGTCGACTACCTGGGCATCGGCCCACTCCACGAGACCGAGACCAAGCGCGACTGCGGACGCGCGGCCGACGGCTCTATCATCACCAAGAGCTTTGAGGACCTGGCCGCACTCCACGCGGCAAGCCCCGTGCCCATCGTGGTGGGCGGCGGCGTCAAGACGGCCGACCTGCCGCAGCTTAAGGCCACCGGCGTCAACGGCTTCTTTGTGGTGAGCGCCGTCTGCAGCGCCGATGACCCCTACGCCGCGGCCAAGGAGCTTGTCGACACCTGGCAGCAGGCATAGCCATAAGCCGAGCAGCCGATTCGCAGCCTCACATCTTCAGCAATGGAAAGCGCATCCCAGTTTGGACCTCCATTCCGGGATGCGCTTTCCGCCGAGATGGCGGCAGCGGCCTCTACCCTGCCAGATATGTCTCCAACGCCGGCAAAGTCGCCTCCGCATCGCGGCGACCAATCTGGTAGATGCGCTCAAGTTCATCGGGCTCACGACACAGCGACGGCACCTTCACCGATTCGCTCGGCCGCACCACAAAGATATCGCCGGCGGCCTCACGACGTGCCAAATCATCGAGCGTGGCATTGTAGACCTCATGCCGATGCTCAAGCGCTGCGACAAACTCCGGATAGTGACGGAACACGCGCCGCAGCATGGGCATCACGCTGTTGGGCTGCTTCACAAAGCCCGCCGGCTGCGTGAGCACCACGATATTGCGGTCATACCCCTGCGCAAACAGCCATGCACTGGGAATAGAATCGGCCACGCCGCCATCCAGGTACTTGCGGCCCTCAATGGCGACAGGACGCGTCGCCACGGGAATTGCCGACGACGCCCGGATCCACTCGATATCGCGCTCGTCGCCATACGGCAGATCGTGATAGACGGCCTTGCCCGTCTCGATATCGGTACACACGCACGTAAACCGCATGGGGCAGGCGCGATATGTCTCCAGGTCGATGGGATCGCGCTCGATGGGCACCTCGTGATAAGCAAAGTCGGCATTGAACATATCGCCGGTTCGCAGCCAGCTGGTCACGCTTGCGTAGCGCTTGTCGGCACAATAGGCCTTGTTGTAGCGAATGGCGCGGCCGATCTGGCGCGATTTAAAGTTGTAGCCAAACGCCGCGCCCGCCGAGACACCCACCATATGGTCGCAAGTTAAGCCGTGCTCCATCCAAACGTCGAGCACGCCCGCCGTATACATACCGCGGTAGCCGCCTCCCTCGAGTGCCAGCCCCACCGTGCGCGTCGTATTTGACTGTGCCATGCGACCATCTCCGTCCCCACAAATTCAAACGGGACAAGTATACCCGTCAACATATATCGTCCCAGTCGCATTTTTATCGAACATCGCATCGTCGCGCTACCGCTTGTCGAATAATAGCCGCCCACAGCATGTGCACCCATATATAATTGTGCACTATTGTTTACACTACTCAGCTGTTATCAACAGCGAACATTAGCCGGCAAATTAACTCAACAACGCGGCAAGGCGGGGCCTGGATACATGCAAAGCGCTGAGCAACGATGCATGTACACAACGAGCTCGCCCGACGCAATCCGCCCCGACCTCAGAAAGCCGCTTAGAACATGGATACTGTCAGCAATTACACCGAAACGCTCGAAAAGACCATCCGTGACCTTCTCGAGCGGCAGGAAGATCTGATCAGGGCTGCCTTTACCGACCAGCTTACTGGGCTTGGCAACCGTGGCGGCTTTGCCCGTTCCCTCGAGGAGCTCTGGGGGCAGGACGCCCCCGTTACCATGGCGTTCATCGATATCGACAATCTCAAGCACTGCAACGACGTCTTTGGGCATGACGAGGGCAACCGCTATATCTTGCAGGTAAGTCTCTATCTTAAGCTGTATATGAAGGTGGGCGAAGCGGCGTTTCGCATAGGCGGCGACGAGTTTGCCATCCTATCTACGATTGCAACCGAGGACGACCTCGCCGAACGTCTGAAACACTGCCGAACGGTTCTGCTCAAAAACAACGATTCCGAGATGCCCCACTCGTTTAGCTACGGAGTGTCACATGCCGACCCCGCCCTGGGCGAAGCTTCCAATCGCATGACGCTCGATGCCGACCATCGCATGTACGACTACAAGCTACGTCATGCCATGCACCTCGATCGACGCAATATCACGCAAGTCCACGCCGACGACTTCGAAATAAGCGATCGTATTTTTGACGCCTTTTCGATGCTCAACGAGGGCCGTTATTTCTTTATCGAGAACTTGGACAAACATCGCACCCTTTGGTCACAAGGTGCCTTGCGCGATCTTGGCCTTCCCTCTGAGCACATAGACAACTGTCGCGATTACTGGAAAACGCGCATCCATCCCGACGACCTTGAGGCCTGCATCAACGACATCGACCAAGTCTACAACGGCACCAAGCACCGTCGCGTCATGCAGTATCGTGTGCGCAACGCCGTCGGCGACTACGTCCTTTGCCGTGCTCGCGGGTTTCGTATCGACGGTGACGGAAATGTCCCCTCGCTCTATGTCGGCGAGCTCGTCAACCACTCACTTGCCGAAACCGTCGACGCTGCCACAGGCCTCGGAACGCAGCGCATGCTGGCCAACGCCATCGACGCCTGCCGCCGCGATCGTTGCGAGACAGGGCTTATAGCGGTGCGCGTTCGTGGCACGACAAAGCTCAACGAGCTCTACGGGGCCGAGGCTGTCGACAACATGCTTGCCGAATACGCAGGCCGTATGCTGTCGATCACTCGCGGCAGGAGCCGGGTCTACCGTTCACGAAGCGTTCAGTTCGTCGTGCTCAGCAACGACCTAGACCACGAGGCATTCGAGCAACTGACCCGCCACCTTAAAGAGGCCGTTTTCGCTCCTGTTCGAATCGCAGGCGACACCATTACTCCCGTCTGCCTTGTCGTCCCGGCCTTTTACGAGCACTTAACCCATCAAGCGACCGCCGTTTTAGGCGAACTCAACCGTCGCCTTCGCACGGCCGGCGGGCTTGTTCCCAACGACAGCCTCCCCATACCCGAGGCTGAGCGCAAAAGCGCCATCGTCGAACGTATCGACTCGCTCACGGGCCTCTATCGACCCAGCGAGTTTATGCGGCGCGCCAACGCTTTTCTCGAGGCAAGACGCGACGGCGCCTGGTGCATCGCCACGGTCGACATGGGCCACATGCGCCTGTTTAACGAATGGTATGGACAGGCCGAAGGCGACCGCCTGCTTGCCCATGTGGGCACGGTCCTCAAGGACATCGAGAATGCCAACATGGGCGTCGCGGGGTACTGGGGCCAAGATGACTTTTGCGTACTCATCCCCTTTAAGCACATCACCGTCCATCAAATCTACAACCGCGTTCGCGAGGCAGTAGCCAGGCATGATGGCGGCGTAGGTTTTTGGCCGTCCATGGGCGTTTACCCCGTCGATTCCAATGAGGAGATCACCCTCGATGCGCAGGCAAAGGCCATGTTTACCAATCGGCGCGCAAAAAACGACTTTAAGGAGCGCATTGCCATTTTTTGCCCCGAGGAGTACAAGCGCGAAATCGTGTTCAACCGCACGCTGACCGAATTCCAGTACGCGCTGTCAAATGGTCGCATCACGTACTATCTTCAGCCCCAGGTCGATATGGAAACCGGCGAGATTATTGGCGCCGAAGCACTCACCCGCTGGATTGACAAGAACGGCTCTCTCATTTCGCCCGCAACGTTTATCCCCGCACTCGAGGAAAGCGGCTTTATAGTGACGCTCGACAAATATGTTTGGCAGGGCGTCGCCATGTGGCTCCGCGAGCGCCTCAATCGAGGACTTCGCGTGGTTCCGATTTCCCTCAATGTATCGCGCGTAGACATTCTTGCCTGCGATGTCGCCGAGCATATGGGGTCGCTCGCCGCCCAGTACAACCTGCCGCCCGAACTCATGCACATCGAGATCACCGAGACCGCCTATACCGGAGAATCCGAGGCCGTGGATAAGCTGACCGCAGATCTGCACACCCGCGGCTTCTCGACCTATATGGACGATTTTGGCACCGGTCAGTCCACGCTCGCGATGCTCAAGAACGTCAACGTCGACGTCATCAAGCTCGACCGCACCTTTGTGCCCACCGACCGCGATCAAGGCCGCAGCACGCAAATCATTTCATCGATGCTCGAAATGGCGCAGTCGCTCCATCTACCCGTCGTGGTCGAAGGCGTCGAGACAAATGGGCAGGCGAACATGCTACGACAAATGGGCGCCCGCTACGCTCAGGGCTTCCTCTACTACCGCCCCATGCCGGCGAAGGATTTTGAGGCATTGCTCGATGGTGGCAATAGCAACTGATACGCTCGCGCGCAAAACGCCGCCGTCGAAGGGGACATTTGTCTCCATTAGCTAACTTATATCCCCAATTCAAACCGAATTGGGGATATGATACAAACCGTTGTTCCGCCCAAGGAGGTTATCCATCATGAACGAGTCATATCGCCTGGGCGAGCAATCGATTATTGCCTATCTTCAGCGACTTGCGAACGGCGTCTCGACCGCTGAACTCGATGTTGCCGCGCTGCCTGCTGAGCTACGCGCCGTTGGTGAGCAACTGCAAAAGACGCATGCCATCCTGCAACAAGAGCGCCAGCTGCTTGAGCGTAACGCCTATATCGACCCGCTCACCAACTTGGGCAACCGCAACGGATTCGACCGTCACGTCGACCAACTCTGGCGCAAAGGCGACCCCTTCACCTGCGCCTATATTGACATCGACCATCTCAAGCATTGCAATGATAGGTTTGGCCACGCCGAAGGCAATCGCTATATTCTGAGCATCTGCCGCACGCTCTCCGAAACCATGGAGCACGATGAGATGCTGTTCCGTATCGGTGGAGACGAGTTTGTGCTCATCTCGCCCTCCGCAAACGAGATTGAACTCGAGCAGCGCTTGGAGCAGGTACGTACCAGGCTGATCGAGGCGAGCTCAGGTGGCAAGGCGCCAATGATCGGCAGCTTTAGCTTTGGCTGCTCGCGCGTCGATCCACTTGCCGGCGACACGCGTCGCCAGATGACGATGGATGCCGATCGCAAGATGTATCGCTATAAGCTTATGCATCGTGTGCAGCAACCGAAAGACAGTGACGCGCCGCAACGCCCAATCGTCGATCAGCTTCCCTGCAACGACCGGGTGTTCCAAGCGATCTCCATGAGCTCCGAGACGCGCTATCCGTTTATCCTCAATCTCGATACGGGAGAATCGCAATGGTCGGTTAACGCCGTGCGCGATTTTGACCTGCCCTCCCAGCACCCTTTTAACTCACTCGACATGTGGCTCGCCCGCGTTCATCCCGAGGACCGCGACAACGTACGCGCCGAGCTCGACATGGTGATAAACAGCACGTGGCACTTCCACTACATGCAGTATCGCGTAATGGATGCCACCGGAACGTACGTGCTTTGCGACTGCACGGGCTACCGCTTGGACGGCACCGATACCGAGCCCAGCATGTATGTGGGCATTATCGTCAACCGAAGCCTGGCGGATACGACCGACTCGGTAACGGGCCTGGGCGATGTCCACGCACTGGTCAACGCTATTGGAGAGATGCGCCACGTGCCGCACGAGGCAGGCTTTATTGCCATTAAGGTCGACGATATCGCCGAGGTCAATGCCCGCTTTGGATTCGATGCAGGCGACCGCGTGCTCGCCGAAAGCGCCGCCTGCCTCATGGATTGTTCGCGCGGCAAGGGCCGCCTGTTCCGCTCGACGGGGCCGATGTTCGTGGCACTCTTCGATGAGCTCGGCCCCGAGGCGATCGACGAGATCGCAATCGACATCGAACGGTTCCTGGGTTCTCCCGTGCTCATCGGCTCGCTTGAATATCAGCCGCCCATTCGCGTGGCCACGCTCCATCTGGACGGCGTCGACCGTCAGCCCGTTTCCATTTTGAACGAGCTCAAAGCGTTGCTCGGGAAAGCCGTGCAGGTGCCAGGTACCAAACTGGATTAACGCCGCGCCCGCGCCGCCTCCCCCATCGTGCGATAATCCTCTGCAGAAGTCACCAAAAGCAGAGGGAGTTTGTGATGAAGGTTCTTTTAGTCAATGGCAGCCCCAAGGCAAACGGCAACACTGCCCGCGCACTCGCCGAGATCGCAGAGCAGCTCAATGCCGAAGGCATTGATACCGAGGTGTTTCAGCTGGGCGCCAAGCCCATTCGCGATTGCATCGGTTGCGGCCAGTGTGGCAAGCTTGGCGGTCGCTGCACCTTTGACGACGACGTGGTCAACGAGCTGATCGCTGCCGCCGAACAGGCCGACGGCTTTGTCTTTGGCTCGCCTGTCTACTACGCGCACCCCAGCGGCCGCATTCTCTCGGCACTCGATCGCGCATTCTATGCCGGTAGCAAAGCTTTTGAACACAAGCCGGGCGCTGCCGTCGCCGTCGCCCGTCGCGGCGGTACGTCGACCACCTTCGACGTGCTCAACAAGTACTTCACCATCAACCAGATGCCCGTGGTTGCTTCCACGTACTGGAACAACGTGTTTGGCGCCATGCCGGGCGAGGCCGCCCAGGACGCCGAGGGCCTGGCCACCATGCGAAACATCGGCAAGAACATGGCCTGGCTTCTGCATTGTATCGAAGCAGGACAGGCCACCGGCATCGAAGCCCCCGAAGCCGATCGCGAGCGCACCAACTTCAGCAGGTAGAACGGCGGAACAAAATGATTCAGATTTTTGGCACCAAAAAGTCTTTCGATACCAAGAAGGCGCAGCGTTATTTTAAGGAGCGCCGCATTATGGTGCAGTTTATTGACCTTAAGGAAAAGGAGATGAGCAAGGGCGAGCTCACGAGCGTGATGCAGGCGGTCGGCGGCATCGACAAGCTGCTCAACCCCAAAGCCAAGGACGAGGAGACGCTCGCACTCATTCAGCACCTTACCCCCAGTCAGCGCTTCGATAAACTGCTCGAGAATCAGCAGGTCTTGGCCGAGCCCATCGTGCGCAACGGCAAAAAGGCCACCGTCGGTTATTGCCCCGATGTATGGGGAGCCTGGGAGTAGCCTGTGTTATTTGCCGGCGCGTGGGTATAAGAGCAGGCGTTTGGCATAAGATTCAACTGTAAGCCATGTCTAACAAAGGAGGGCACATGCCCAACAAACCCGTGAAGATCATCATGCTTACCGGATACCTCGGTGCCGGCAAGACCACGCTGCTCAACCACATCCTCGCTAACGACGGCGGCATCCGCGCCGCCGTGATCGTCAACGACATCGGCGAGATCAATGTCGACGCCAGCCTCATCGCCGACGGCGGTCTTTCCGAGACCGACGACCTCATCCCGCTCACCAACGGCTGCATCTGCTGCACGCTTTCGGATGACCTGGCCAACCAGCTGCAGGGCATCGCCGATTCGGGCAACTTCGATTACATCATCATCGAGGCATCGGGTATTTGCGAGCCTATCCCCATCGCCTACACCATCTCGAGCTTCTGCGACGAGGCCAAGGTGGGCGGCGAGCCCAAGCTCGCGCTCGATAACATCGTGGCCGTGGTCGACTGCGCCCGCATGTACGACGAGTTCAACGGCGGTCGCGACCTGCTGGCCGAGGATATCGACGAGGACGACATCGAGAGCCTGCTCATCCAGCAGATCGAGTTCTGCTCCACGCTGATCCTCAACAAGACCGATACCGTGAGCCCTGAGCAAATCGCCGAGCTTAAGGCCATCGTGCGCAGCCTGCAGAAAGACGCCGTGATCGTCGAGGCCCAAAACGGCGAGGTCCCCATGGAGGAGCTGCTCGACACCGGCCGCTTCGACTTTATGCGCGCCTACAACTCCGCCGCCTGGATCGAGGCCATGGAGCATCCCGAGGAGCACGACGACCCCGAGGTGCTCGAGTACGACATCGAGACCTTTGTGTACTCGCGCCGCAAGCCGTTTGACCTGCAAAAGTTCACCGATTTTGTTGAGCAGGAGTGGCCCGACGAGGTCATTCGCGTCAAGGGCCCGCTGTGGCAGACCGGCGATCCGGACATGTGCTACATGTTCGAGCAGGCCGGCCACCAGATGCGCCTGATGGAGAACGGCCTGTTTGTCGACTCGGCGCCCGAGGGCGAGAAGCAGAAGATCATCAACGAGAACCCCGAGATCATGCAGATTTGGGACGACGAGACGGGCGACCGCATGACGAGCCTGTGCATCATCGGCCGTCACATGGACAAGGATGCGCTCATCGCCTCCCTCGATGCCTGTCTGACCGACTGGCACCGCGCCTAGGTTTATCCAAGCGGGCATTTTCCGCCCACGTAACCGCCAAACCACCACGAAGGTACCCTTCGTGGTGGTTTTTCGTTCTGAGCCAAGGAGATTCATGTTCAACATTGTGCTGTATGCGCCCGAGATTCCGGCCAATACGGGCAATATCGGCCGCACCTGCGTGGTTACCGGCGCCCGCCTACATCTGGTGGAGCCGCTGGGGTTTTCGCTCGACGACAAGACGGTGCGTCGCGCCGGACTGGGCTACTGGCAAAACTTGGACGTGACGACCTATGCCAGCTGGGAGGATTTCCTTGCGCGCAACGGCCTCTCCCCCGCCGATGGTCGCCTGCACCTGCTGACCAAAAAGGCACGCCGCACCTATGCGCAAAGCATCTACCGTGACGGTGACTATTTGGTCTTTGGCAGCGAGAGCTCGGGCATTCCCGAGCCACTGCTTGCCGCGGCGCCCGAGCGCTGCGAGCGCATCCCCATGCTGCGCGATTGCGACTCACTTGATAACGCCGAGGCTTGGGAAGCCCACGAGGAATCGCTGGGGCATACCGAGGACAGCCACGAGGCCATTCTTCAACAGGACATCTGCGGCAACTTCATCAATCCGGACGACTACCGCATCAGCGCACTCAACCTTTCCAACAGCGCCGCCATCGTCCTCTACGAGGCCCTACGCCAGGCAGGCTTTCCGGGAATGTAACAAAGGGACAGTCCCTTTATCACATTCGGTTATAGGTAGCGACCGGTAATGCTCTTGGAGCAAGCGACGATATCCGCCGGCGTGCCGGCGCAGACGATTTGCCCGCCGGCGTCGCCACCGCCTGGGCCCATGTCGATTACGTAATCGGCGTTACGGATAAGGTCGAGATCGTGTTCGATCACGATAACCGTGGCGCCCTTGGCAACGAGGCCGTCGAACACACTCAGCAACACCTGAACATCGAGCGGATGCAGGCCGATCGTGGGTTCGTCGAACACGAATACAGCATCATCCTGCACGCGGCCCATCTCGCTCGCAAGCTTTAGACGCTGTGCCTCACCGCCCGAAAGCGCCGGTGTGGGCTCGCCAAGCGTGAGATAACCCAGGCCCAGATCGTACAAGGTCTGCAAACGCGTCTGAACTTTCTTGAGCCCCACCGTGGCGTCGATAGCCTCGTCCACACTCATATCCATGAGCTGCGGCAACGTAAGCAGGCTCCCGTCCTTGCCCTCACGATGGATATGCGAAGCCGCGTCTGCATAACGTGAGCCGCGGCATGCCGGGCAGACGATCTCGACATCGGGCAAAAACTGCACGTCGAGCGATATCGATCCCGTGCCGTCGCACGTAGGGCACCGCAAGGCGCCAGTGTTGTAGCTAAAGGCACCCGCCTTGTAGCCGGCTGCCTTGGCCTCGGGCGTACGGGCGAAGGCGCGGCGCAGCTCATCATGGATGTCGGCATAGGTTGCCACCGTCGAGCGAACATTGGCGCCGATGGGCGTGGCGTCAATCAGGTTGGCACGCGCAATGCCCTCGGCATCGACCCAACGCACGTGCCCCGGCAGGCGCTCGCCAGCTGCCTGCGCCTTGAGTGCCGGGATGAGCGTCTCAAGCACCAACGTCGTCTTACCCGAACCCGAAACACCCGTCACCGCGACGAGACGGCCACGCGGGATATCGACTTCGAGCGGCTTGACGGTATGGATGGCATCGGTCGCCATGCGGATATGGCCCTGGTCGAACATTTCGTCGTCAATCACCTGCGGACGCAAGCGCTTGGGCTCGGCGCGCAAAAACGGCGCGATACGGCTGTCCTGCGATTGCTCAACCTCGTCTACCGTACCAGCGGCGATTACATTGCCGCCGCCTGCTCCGGCAACGGGGCCCATCTCAACCAGATAGTCGGCTTCCGCCAGTACGCGCGTATCGTGGTCGACAACAACCACGGTGTTGCCGTCATCCACCAGATCGCGCATCACGCCCACCAGGCCGTCGACATTGGCAGGATGCAGGCCGATCGAAGGCTCGTCCAGCACATAAAGCACGCCCGTCGATCGGTTGCGCACGACGCGAGCAAGCTGTACGCGCTGGCGCTCACCCGTGGAGAGCGTGGCACCGGCGCGATCGAGTGAAAGGTAATCGAGACCCAGGTCGACCAGACGACGGGCCGCGCTCAAAAACGAATCGCAGATATCCGTCGCCATGGGCCGCATCTCGGGCGGCAAGGATGCGGGCACCCCGCGCACCCACTCAATCGCCCCGCCCAGCGTCATGGCCGCCGCTTGCGCCAGATTGATACCGCGCACCTGGGGCTGGCGCGCAGCCTCGGAGAGACGCGTGCCGCCGCAATCGCGGCATGCTCCCTCGCGCAAAAAGCGCGCAACGCGTTTTAAACCCTTATCGTCCTTGACCTTGGCGAGCGCATTCTCGACGGTATAGACGGCGTTGTAATAGGTGAAGTCGAGCGGCGTGGCGCCCTCACCGTTTTTGGGAACGTAGAGAATGTGCTTCTTAACCGCCGGACCATGAAACACGATGTCGCGCTCTTGAGGCGTGAGCTGGTTAAACGGCACGTCGGTGCGTACGCCCATCTCACCTGCCACCTGCTTCATCAGATCCCACATGAGCGTACCCCAGGGAAGCACCGCGCCCTCGTTGATAGTCTTTGACTCGTCGGGCACCAGGCTCGCTTCGTCCACCTCGCGCATGACACCGGTGCCGCCACATGTGGGGCATGCACCGCCGCTATTGAAAGCCAAATCCTCGGCACTCGGCGCGTAGAACTCGCGGCCGCATGTCGGACACGTGAGCGACAGGCCAGCCGCTACGTTAAGGCTCGGCTCCACACGCGCCCCGCAATGCGGGCACACGTGATGGGCACAGCGGCTAAAGAGTAGGCGCAGGCTGTTGTTGAGCTCGGTCATGGTGCCAAAGGTAGAGCGCACGCCCGGCACGCTCGGACGCTGGTGTAGCGCGAGCGCTGCCGGCACGTGCAGCACCTCGTCCACCTGGGCGTGTTCGGCCTGCGTTAGGCGACGTCGAGTATAGGTGCTGAGTGCTTCCAAGTAGCGACGCGAGCCCTCGGCATAAAGAACCCCCAGCGCCAGCGAACTCTTGCCCGAACCCGACACGCCGGCAATGCCCACGAGCTTTCCCAGCGGAATATCGATATCGATGTCCTTGAGGTTGTGTACACGCGCGCCGCGCACCTCGATAGCCTGCGGGCTCATCTTCTGTTCCGTCACCTTTATCACCCTACTCATGCCATATAACTCGATCGCGAATGTACGCGCCCAGCATGGGCACGGTAAACCGGACGAGGCCGTATCCGGCAGCTTCGATGACGCGCTCGCGAATCAGGCTTGCGCGATATTTACTCGCCCAGCTCTGGGTACGCTCGCAGCGCTCAATGATATCCGCCATGCGCGTCGGTTTGCCCTCTTCAACCGCCATGGCCTCGATAAAGAGGCGCTGTGGACTGCGCAGCCCGTAATACAGAGGCGCGTCAACCGCTTCGTAGAACTCGGAGACGGCATCCGCATGGCCATCCTCGACATCGCGCCTTTCGATGACCTGCGAGCTACGCCGGACAGCAGACCGCCACATGTAATATCCCACCAGCTGAACCATATAGGGATGCCCCATGCTCTTGTGCGCCGCAAGGTCCGCTGTCTCCGCGTCAACGTAAAGACCAGCGTCTTTGACCGTCTGGATATACGAATCGCGTACCTTGGGCAAAGATATCGCCTCCAGCGTACGCTGCTGGGCACGCCGCAAAAACGTCACGCTCGGCTCTTCGAGCAGATCGTCAACCATACTGGGCAAGCCAGCGAACACCAGCGCAAGACCGCGCTGGTCGCTATCGGGCAAGCCCGTGGCATCCTGGTCTCCGAGCAACTGCTGATAGAGAACGGCAAGGGCCGCCAGTTCCTCGATAGACGCCGATTGTGCCTCGTCAATCGCAAACAGTATGCCCTTGCCTGGACCGAGCTTCTTGAGGCGCTCGTTGACCAGCCCTCGCAACGTTTCGCCCTTTGCTCGCGCCGCCTCGACCGACATCCGGCCAAACGACGGACCGAACTCCATTGACGTCACAACGGGCTTATTCGAGCGAAGCGCGTCGGCTAAGCGGTCGCATAAGCCAAGCGAAGCGGAATCGGAGATAACCGCCCATCCGCGCTCGCTGGCTAGACGTTGCAGCTCCCGCAGGAGAACCGTTTTGCCGCAGCCGCGGTTTCCCGTAATGAGCATGAGCCTACCCGGCGCTCCGGCGCCGTTGTCGAGTCCTTCCTCAAAATCTTCGATGACCGACTCTCGACCGATGAGCATCGGAGGCCGCTTGCCTGCCGTTGGCTTAAAGGGATTTGGATTCATGTCGGCCTCCTCGGATCGGTAAATCCTGGTAACAGTTATACCAACTTATACCGAGTTATACCAACTGAATCTGACAAAGGGGCTGCCCCTCTGTCACATGTGGCCGAAAAACTCGGCGTCTGCTGCTCGCCAGGGGCGGAAGGTGGCGGGATCGATCTTTACGTGCGCCGCGGCGGGTACGTCGTACCATTTGACCGTGTAACCAGCGCCGTGAGAGCAAAAGACCGAGTCGGGCGTGTTGGGCAGATCGGCCTCGGGCTCATAGGCGGCCGTCTCGATTACGCGCTCGGCATCATGGCAAGCCGCATAGCCGGCGAACTCCAGGTACAGATGCCCGCGACCGCTCGTGTAGGCAGCTACCTCCAGGGCATAGTCCTGCACCTCGGATGCCGGCACGCGACCCACAAGCTTCGCCCGGTCCCCCGTCATCGTCGGTGGCTCGTACTCGGCACCCATGCGCGTGGCATCCGAGAGCGCCCGGCCCACGCACTCCCCCGGCACCTCGAGCTCAAAGTGGTACCACGGCTCCAACAGCACCGCCGCGCCAGCCTCACGCGCCTGCATGAGCCCCTGGCGAATCGCGCGGTACGTGGCCTGGCGAAAATCGCCGCCCTCGGTATGTTTGGCATGCGCACGGCCGCCCATGAGCGTAATGCGCACATCGGTGATGGGCGAGCCGGTCAGCACGCCCAGGTGATCGCGCTCCATGGCGTTGGTGAGTGCCAAACGCTGCCAGTTAAGATCGAGCTCGTCGGTCGAGGCCACGGTGCCAAACTGCACGCCCGAACCCGCCGGCAACGGCTCCAGACGCAGATGCACCTCGGCATAGTGGCGCAGTGGCTCAAAGTGGCCCACGCCCTCGACCGGCTGCAAAATGGTCTCCTTATAGAGAATGCCGCCGGGCTCAAACGCAATCGAAAGACCGAAGCGATCGGCCAGCACCCGCTGCACGACCTCGAGCTGCACCGCCCCCATGAGCTGCAGATGTATTTGTTCAAGATGCGTATTCCAGTTTACGCCGAGCATGGGATCCTCGTCCGCCAGCTCAGTCAGTGCTTTGAACACCGTATGGACATCGTGCTCGTTCGGCAGCACCGTATAGGTGAGGACCGGCGCAATGACGGGCGCATCGCCCGCGGGCTCCGCGCCCAGGGCGTCCCCTGGGCGAACGTGCGCAAGACCCGTCACGGCGCAGATGCCACCAGCGGCAACTTCCCGGGCAAGCTCGTATTTCTCGCCGTTATAGATGCGCACCTGGTCGATCTTTTGCTCCCATGCCTCGGCACCGGAACGTCCGGCAATCATCTGCTTGGCATGCAGCGTGCCGCCGGTCACCTTAACCCATGCCAAGCGCTCGCCGCGATCCCCGCGGCTGACACGATAGACGCGCGCGGCAAACTCCGGGAGCCACGCCTGTTCGCGCATCAGCGCGCATATACCATCCAGCAGTTCGTCCACGCCTTGGTCCTTGAGCGCCGATCCGGCAAAGCAAGGAAAGAGCTTGCGCTCGGCAACCATGCGCGACAGCGTCGCGGCGGAAAGCTCACCCGCCTCAAGAAACTCCTCGAGCGCCGCCTCGTCCAACGCAGCAGCGTCCTCCTGAACGGAGCCGCCCGCCAGCAGTTCGTTGGCATCCAGGCAGCCTTCGGAAAGACGCTGCCCAAGCTGTGCCAGCAAAACATCGCGGCCGGGATTCTCCAAATCGATTTTGTTGATATAGATGAACGTCGGGATCTCATAGCGTGCAAGCAGGCGCCACAGGGTTTCGGTGTGCCCCTGCACGCCATCATTGGCGCCTACCACCAGAATCGCGTAGTCCAGGGCACGCAGCGTGCGCTCCGCCTCGGCAGAAAAATCGACATGGCCGGGAGCGTCCACGAGCATAACGTGGGTGCCACCATGGTCGAGCACAGCCTGCGACGAGAAGATCGTAATGCCGCGCTCACGCTCAATCTCGTTCGTATCCAGATGCGAGTCGCCATCGTCAACGCGGCCGCGCTTGCGAATGCGGCCCGCGTTAAACAGCATGGCCTCGGCCAGCGTGGTCTTGCCGGCATCGACATGCGCCAAGATTCCAACGACCGCTTGCTTCGACATGGCTCTCCTCTTATTGCAAGCCCATCGCACGCGGCAACGGGCACCCTCGTTCCACACTGGATGATACAATTTACGGGCCGGCGGGCGAAGCGGGCCCTATCCCCCGACCGAGCTCATCGCCCCGCGTTGCCGCGCGGCGATTTTCGTAGGTTCGCGCCTTGCGAAAGCCGGCTTGCAAAACAGCGCAGCGAACGAAAATGGCCCCACCCGGAGCCATTTTCGTTCGCGCGAATTGTTGATACGCGCCCTCGATCTTATGCCTCGCGCAGCCAGTCAAACGCAACACGCGGTGTGCCGTCCGACACATACACGATGCCGGCGCGCTCAAATCTGGCCTTGAGGCTCGCCCCCTGCATGGGCAGGTTGTCCTGATGCGTGTCGATACGCAGGTGATCGGCACGCTCCTTGGCAAAGGCAAACATCGCGGCCGCGATACCGTGCGCGGTACCGTCGGATGCCACACGGTGCAGCACGGCGTACGGAGTGTCGCTGCGCCATTGACCATCCTCAATTACGTCATAGCACTCGTCCGGGCCCGGTAAAAAGGCAAACGTCGCCACCACGCGGCCGTCGACTTCGCACACATAGCTACCACCGGCGGCGATATCGGCAGCCAGTTGCTCGGCAGAAGGCGTGCCCTCGGGCCATTGCGTGGCGTTGCCATGCGCGCGCATAAAGGCGCGGGCAGCGTCGTAGATAGCCATGACGGCGGGAATGTCGGTATCGAGGGTTTTTCTGATCATCACGCGGCGGCCTCACGTTTATTGGTATCACTTTGATTGAGCAATGATACCAGCGTTTGAAGAGGGGCGCGAAGCAGATGGGAAGCAAAAAGCGAGCCGCCTGGTCAAAGGCCAAAAGCGAGTTTTTGGGCGCTGCCACCGGCGGCGATATGAGCGACCTGTTTGCGCGCGAGGACGAGCGTCGCGACGCCTTGGACGCCGAGCGCGATGAGACTTGGCGCTACAAGTCGTGCGAGCGCAAAAACCGTTACGACACGCGCGCCGAGGCCGAGGCAGTTATGGCCGACTGCGAAAACCGCGGGCGGCGTGGTTTGGCCTGCTACAAATGCGAATACTGCGGTGGATGGCACCTGACGTCGCACCCATGGAAATAGACGCCGCATCGGCACGGCGCTAGCGAAGCGCCGGTAATCGCACGCAAGTTACGGGCGCGACGGCACTAAAACATCGTAACGAACTGCCTTGCCCGCAAGTTGATAGCTCGGCTTAACGCCGGCAAGCAGCGGCCCCTTCACCGGTCGCTTGATAACCACCTTGCGCGGATGCACCGCAAGCGCAGCTTCGACCAGCGTCTCCTCATCGGCGCACGGCTGTTCCAGATGATGTAGGAGCTGGAACTTCTTTTTGACCGCCGCACTTTTAGTACGCTCGGGAAACATGGGGTCCAGATACACCACGTCGGGAGCCGCGAGCTCGCCCTGCCCGATCAGCTCAGCTGTATGGCGAAGGCCGGTAATACTGTCCTCGCCCGCATGTAAGCGCATGCGCGCCACGGCTGTCGCAAGCGCCGGATCATCTGCCGCGCGATCCAAAGCATCCTTGAGGAGTGCCGCGATCACGCAATCCTGCTCATACAGATCGACGGTAAAGCCCGCGGCCGCCAACAGCAGCGAATCCTCGCCAAAGCCTGCCGTGGCATCAATCGCCCATGGGCACTCGACGCCTTTTGCGCGCGCAGCCTTTACCAGCAGCTCTTGCTGCAAACGGCCCTGCTTGAGCCGCGGATGCATGCGGGTGAAATCGGCGCGCAGCTCCATCGTGCCGTCGGTGAGCGTGAGTCCCTCGGACTTCCCGGCCAGCTCAAGCCCCGCGGCCCGAGCAACAGAAAAGGGATCGACTACGCCCATGGGTACTCCTTAGCAAGCAAAACGAATACGTGAGCGCCGTTTGTGTCGGCACCCCACCGTCCGCTATTGTCCCACATGCGACATGGCCCACAGCATCCCAATGCAAAGCACCGCCATCAATCCCGTGCACACGGCAGCGATCACGGAATCACTCATGCGCCTTCCCAACGACCGCGGCTCACACACTTGCCCTGCTCCGTACATCATGGCTTCTCCTTCGGTCCAGCTCTTACCATGGCCCCATCATCGCAGCGCCGCGCATACGCTGCCATCGATTTGACTTACGCCCAGCTTTCTTTTTTGAAAGGTTGGACCGTGCGGGCAAGAGACGCTTTCAAACGCATGCATCGCTGCGTTGAACTACAATGTGCTTCACCATATGTGCAGTACATTGGGTGCGCCAAGTTGGCGTACTCGTATCGAAAGGACCAGCCATGAGCTTCACTCGCAAGACTCTCAAAATCCTTGCTCTCATCTACTTTGTTTTGGGCATCGCCAGCCTCGTCACCGCCGGCGTCGGTATCGCCACGGGCGGTCTCGATTCCACGTACGGTTCGTACGCCACGCTCGCAGCGGTCGTGCTTATCGCCAAGGGTCTCGTCGACCTTGCCGCAGGCGTCGCCGGTATCAAGGGCGCCAACAAGCCTTCGCAGGTGGACGGCGCGTTTAAGCTCGGTATTGTTGCCGCGGTCGCCACGCTTGCCCAAGCGGTGCTCACGCTTCCCGCGTTTGGCGGCGACGCCATCAACTTTGGCGCCTTTGTCATCGTGGTGTACGACCTGTTCTTTGTTCAGCAGGCACACGCCGTTAAGGCCGAGAACAAGGACCGCCTATAAGCGCTCGCTTCTCATAACCTCTGCAGCCAAGCAACTAAAAAGGGCCGATCGCGCATCTCCGCGGTCGGCCCTTTACGTTTGCCTAGATAAAACCCACCAAAATAAACCTGTCCCTTTTTTGGCTGGTTGTTAGCTGTGGCGGTACTCGGCGATGATGAAGTCGATATCGGTTTGGAGCGTGTCCAGGTTTGCCAGGCGCTCTTTGTCGGCAGGGCGCGTGCGATAGTAGTACGGCGTCATCTGGAACACCGCCTCGATATCGGCCTGGGTCTGAAGCGTAATATTCGCGGACACCCGCTGCGTTCCAACCAGCTTGAGCTCCGTTGTTTGTGGCAGCTTCTCATCGTTAAGGTACGGCGTGTCGTAGAGTACCTCCTTAAGCCCAAAGAGGTGACGAGCGCCCGGCGCCACGGTGTAGAGCGAACCCTCCGGCGCCAGCACGCGGGCAAACTCGCGCTCGTTAAAGGGGGCAAAGAGCTCGGTCACCATATCGAAGGCGCCATCGGCCACGGGGATGTCCTTCATGTTGGCCACGAAGTAGGTCGCATCGCCGCGCTTGGCGGCCAGGCGCACCATCTCCTTGCCCAGGTCAAAACCGTAAGCATCCACGCCCGAAACCGCGCCCATGGCACTGGTGTAATAGCCCTCGCCACAGCAAATATCGAGCAGCGTCATGGGGCCGTTCGCAGACGTGGCGCGCCCAGACACCTGCTTGCGCACCAGCTCGACCATCGCATCGCGCAACGGCGCGTAGTATCCACGGTTCAAAAAGTCACGACGGCTGCGCGCCTGCGACTTGGGATCGCCCATGGAGTCGCCGCTCTTGGACGAGCGCAGTAGATATAGATAACCCTCGCGCGCACGGTCAAACCGGTGTCCGCCCGCGCATGCGGCCCCACGCTCATCGTCCACCAACGGCTCATGGCAAACGGGACACAACAACATGGCAACTCCTTAGCGCGGACTACACAACGCCCACCATTGTCGCACGCCTTCCCCACCTAGTCATTGGAGACGTTCTTGAATGACTAATCGTTTTAGAACGTCCCCAATGACTAGTCGATTAGGAGTATCATCATCTGCGCAAATAAGCACGAAAGAGCATATTAGAGATTGAGAGCATATGGCTGACACCGTATCTAAGCACATTGACATGACCACCGGCTCGCTGTGGCGCAATATTCCCCTATTCGCCTTCCCCGTGGCCGCCACGAGCATCTTGGAGCAGCTGTCGAACCTCATCGCCACGGTCATCATCGGTAACTTCTCGGGCGACCAGGGAACCCTCGCCATGGCGGCGGTCGGCTCCAATGTTCCGCTTACCAGTCTTATGCTCAACCTGTTTATTGGCATGTCGCTTGGCTCCAACGTGGTCATCGCCAACGCTATCGGCCGCAACGATCAGAACATGGTCAAACGCGCCGTCCATACCTCGATTTTAATGGCACTCGTGGGCTTTGTCGTCATCGCGCTGGGCGAGATCTTTGCCGAGCCAATGCTCGCCGCGCTCAACGTTCCCGCCGAGACCATGCCGCTCGCCTCACTCTATCTACGCGTCTTTTTGCTGAGCATGCCCTCGATTTTGCTCTACAACTTTGAGGCCGCGATCTTCCGCTCCGTCGGCATCACCCGCATGCCGCTACAGGCGCTTGCCGTGTCCACCGTCCTCAACATTGGCCTGGACCTCATCTTTGTCCCTGTACTCCACTGGGGCGTCGCGGGCGTCGCCATCGCCACCGCCATCGCTTACACCGTCAGCGCCGCTACGCTCTTTATCCGCCTACTCAAGACCGACTCCGTCGTCCGCGTCACCCCACGCGACCTGGCTATCGACCCCGTCGCCCTCAAGCGCATCGTCAAGATTGGCCTGCCCGCCGGCATCCAAAGCGCTGTCTTTGCCGTCGCCAACATCATCATCCAGTCTGCCATCAACAGCCTGGGCACCGAAGTCATGGCGGCCTCGAGCGCCGCCATGAGCCTGGAGTACGTGTGCTACAACCTGCTCAACAGCTTTAGCCAGGCTTGCACCACCTTTGTGGGACAAAACCACGGTGCCCGCCAGATCGACCGCTGCACCAAAACGCTCAAGGTCTGCCTGGTCGAAGGCGGTATCGTCGCGCTCACCACAATTATCGTTATTGTCGGCCTGGGGCGCGAGATCTTGTCGCTCTTTAACAGCGATCCCAACATCGTCTCGATCGGCTATATCCGCGTGTGCTCAATCTTCCCGGCGTACGCCTTTAGCATGTTCTACGAAAACATGTCAGGCTACCTGCGCGGCTTTGGTATCTCGCTCACACCCGCCCTCATCACCATGATCTGCGTCTGCGGCATCCGCTTCTATTGGGTGTTCTGCGTGTTCCCGCACTTCCGCACCTTTGCGAACATCATGATGGTCTACCCCATCAGCCTGGGCACCACGGCGTTCTTTATGGTCGTAGCGGTACTACTTTGCCACCCGGCACGCACCTATCGCGCCACCCAAGCCAAAGCGACAACCCGCTAAACACCGCACTCAACGCCACGCCAGTCATTAATTGACAATATGTGAGCTCATATAGTCGATAAAGCGCCTCGTGGCGATAGGCATGGTGTCCCAGCTGCGCCAGGCCGCCACTACGTCGCGCGAGGGGGCGTGCACGATGGGACGTACGCGAATATCGGCACGCATGCCCTCCACAGTACGACGGTAGAGCATACTCACGCCTAGGCCCTCCTCCACCATCGCCATGATGGTGTAGTCGTCGGTGACCTCGCTCGTCACGTGCGGCGACAAGCCATGCGCCGCGAATGCATCGAGCACCAGGCTCTGTTCGCCCTCATCCAGAAGCACAAACGGATTGGAAGCCAGGTCGGCGAGCGTCACCTTTTCCTTTGCCGCCAGCGGATGCGCGGTCGGTAGCAATGCCACCAACTCGTCGTGATAGACCACGCGCTTCTCGAGCCCTGCGGTAAAACCGCGTGCCGTAAAGCAAAAATCGACCACGCCATCGTGCACGCACTGGGCGTTGCGCGTGTAATCGCCCTGCTTGAGGGTAAAGTGCACGCCCGGGTGCAGGGCTCCAAAGTCGCGAATCACGCGCGGCAACACGGTACGGCTCACGTTGGTAAACGTCGCAATGCGAATATCGGTCGACGAAAGCCCCAGCAGCTCCTGGCGCTTGCCCTCAAGCTCAGCCTCGGCAGTTACGATCTGTCGCAGATACGGCAGATACTGCTTGCCATCGCGCGTAAGCGACACACCCCGCTTACCGCGCTCGATAAGCGTGGTACCCAGCTCACGTTCGAGCGCCCTGACGGCCTGGCTCACCGCACTTTGCGTATAGCCCAGCTCGTCCGCCGCGCCCTTAAGACTGCCGCGATCGACCACCATACAAACAATCTGATACCGCGATGCCATCGTGCCTCCACATCAATGCAGCCGTAAAACGTTTTGCCAGCGCTTTTCGCACCAACTTTAGTATTTCTTAATCATACTGAAGATACATTCGCTTTACTACATCCACATCTGGGAGCAGAATCCTTTTTACGAAACCGTTCTGTAACAAAAGGAGTCCCATGGATCGCAAAAAAGCAATCGCGCTCTCATTTTCCGTTCCCGTCGCATGGGGCTTTTCGTACCCCCTCATGAAGATCGGCATGGACAGCATGAACGCCACGAGCATCGTCGCGCTACGCTGCATCATCGCCTTTGTGGCCTGCCTGTTGCTCTTCCACAAGCGCGCTTTTCGCATCAACCGCGACCTTATGGTCCGCGCCGCCATCATCGGCGCCATTATGGCAACCGAGCTCACCTGCATGTGCCTGGGCTCCAGCCTCACCTCCGCCTCCACTGCCGGCTTTTTGCAGAGCCTGACGGTCGTGATCGTGCCGTTTGCCAACGCCGCCCTGCTGCGCCGCGCCCCCGAGCGCAAAGTGCTCGTCGGCACCGCCATCGTCACCTGCGGTATGTTGCTGCTCTCGGGCGCCGACTTTACCAGCCTGAACCCGGGCGCGCTCATCATGCTGCTCTCCGCCTTTGTCTATGCCGGACACATCATTGTCGCCAAGCGGTTTGTCGAAGAAGTCGATCCGCTGTCCCTGGGCGTTTGGCAGCTGGGCTTTGGCGGCCTGTTCTCGGGCATTGCCGCATGCGTCTTTGGCGGTTTCGCACTTCCCAGCACGCCCAGCGAGATCGTGGTCGTCGTCGCACTCGCACTCATCTGCTCTGCTTATGGCTTTATCACCCAAACGCTCGTGCAGCCCCACGTGCCCGCCGAGACCACCGGCTTCGCCTTCTCGCTCGAGCCGGTCTGCTCCGCCGTCTTCTCGTTCTTCCTGGTCGGCGAGGTTCTGAGCCCCATCGCCTTCTTTGGCGCTGCCCTCATCCTCACCGGCGTCATGGTAGCAACCGTCGAGCTTCCGCGCCTCCGCGCACATGGACAGGCTCGCATGGCAGGAGCGCCCGAGCACGTCTCGTAGACCCCACTCTTCATACAGCCGCGGCATAAAGGCAACCGGTGCGCCTTTACAATAGATGCCAGCAGAGCATCTGACGTAAAGGAGCCCCATGGACGCCGCGACCCGCGACCGCAACATAGCAACTTGGTTGGGCGATGCGCCGCAGCCGGTACGTGACACTACGAACCAGCTGCTCGAGCGTATCACCCTTTTGCGTGCCGAGCAGACCATCTACCCGGCACAAGACGACATCCTCAATGCCCTCGCCTACACGCCGGCCGACCAGGTCAAAGTTGTCATCTTGGGTCAGGACCCCTATCACGGACCCAACCAGGCAATGGGACTGTCGTTCTCGGTCCCCGCGACGCAAACCAAGTTGCCGCCGAGCCTGCGCAACATCTATAAGGAACTCAAAGCCGATCTGGGTTGTCCCATTCCCGCCACGGGAGATCTAACACCATGGGCACAACAGGGCGTCCTGCTCCTCAACACTACGCTCACCGTGCGCGAGCATGCCGCTAACTCGCACGCCAAGCTTGGCTGGAACACGCTCACCGACTACGTTATCGAGCGCTGCTGTCAGCTGCCCCAACCGGTTGTCTTTTTGGCATGGGGCCGCTTTGCCCAGCAGATGGTCGAAGATAAGCTCGTCGCAACTGGCACGGGCAAAGCAACCGACAAGTCCTGCCTGGCCTCCACGCACCCCTCGCCGCTTTCGGCCAACCGCGCCACGGCAGAACTCCCCGCCTTTATGGGATCGCGTCCCTTCTCGGCAGCCAATCGGCTACTCGAACAGCACGGCTCGACCCCCGTCAACTGGACTTGCCTCGGCTAAAAATCGAGACAT
>URPB01000003.1:0-53179 GCA_900549575.1 uncultured Collinsella sp. | reverse complement strand
GTCGGTGAGGCGGCTGTTGGGGCCGAGCTGGCACTCCTCGCCCACGGTGACGTGACCGATCAGATGCGTCTGCGGCCACACGACGGTGTCGCGGCCGATGGTGGCGTCGGGACCGATCCAGGCCTGCGTGGGGTCGATGAACGTGACGCCTTCTGCCATCCAGTGCTCGTTGATGCAGTCGCGCGCGATGGCGGTGAGCTGCGCGAGCTGGATGCGGCTGTTGACGCCCAGGCCGTCGCGGTAGTCGTCGCAGTGGAAGATGGAGACTGCCTGGCCGTGACCCTTGAGGATTTCGAGCATGTCGGGCAGGTAGTACTCGGACTGCGCGTTGTCGTTGCCGATCTCGTTAATGTGGGCGGCAAGCTGCGCGCCGTCGAAGGCGTAGCAGCCGGCGTTGCACTCCAGCAGCGTGGCGGCCTGCTCGGGCGTGCAGTCCTTCTGCTCGATGATGCGCTCGATCTGACCATCGGCGCCCAGCTTGATGCGGCCGTAGCCAAAAGGATCGGGCGGGGTCATGGTCATGACGGTGCAGGCGAGCTCGCCGGTGGCGACGGTCTGCGCGAACTTGGCGACGGTGTCGGCGGTGATGAGCGGCAGGTCGCCGTTGAGCACGACGACGGGGCCTTGCGCGATGCCGCAGGCCTCGAGCGCGACCTTGACGGCATGGCCGGTGCCCAGGCGCTCGGTCTGCTCGACGCACTCGACTTTGGTGGCGCTGTTGGCGTAGGCGCCATCGATGAGGGCGCGCATCTCGTCTGCGTGGCTGCCGATGACGACCACGACGCGGCTGCAGCCGGCCTTGATGGTGGCGTCGACGATCCACTGAACCATGGGCTTGCCTAGAATCTTGTGCGAAACCTTGCAGTGGTTCGACTTCATGCGGGTGCCCTCGCCGGCGGCGAGGATAATTGCGGTTGCGTCCATGTGATCTCCTGTTACGTTATAGAGACGTGTGTTTGGAAACGATACACGGCGCAATATGATACCGCAGGCATATGATGAGCGCGTAACGATTGATGCGCGGCAGCTGAGGCTTGGGCCGGCGGTACGGCGTTTGCGCTGGTTGTGTATGGTGGCGGCGCTGCGGCGTTGACGTTTGAGCGAGGGGATGGGGATGCCCGTGGACACCATGCGAGAGGAATCGGGCAACGAACCCGTCGCGGCATTTTCGATGTCGCATCCGGCGGTGCCGGCGCTCTACATGGTGCTGACGTTGGGGCTCACCATGTTCTCGATGCAACCGGTGCTGATTGCGCTATCGCTTGCGGGCGGGTTGGCGTACGGGCTTGCGACGCGCGGTGTTGCGCGCACGTTGGGCGCGCTTCGCTGGCAGCTGCCGGTGATTTTGATCATTGCGGTGCTCAATCCGCTGTTTAGTGCATCGGGCTCGACGGAGCTGTTTCGTATTGGCATGCGTGCGGTGTATCTAGAGAGCATGGTTTACGGCCTGTGCATAGGCGGGCTGTTCGTGGCGAGCGTGCTGTGGTTTGAGGCCGCGGCGTCGATGCTCGAATACGACAAGGTACTTGCGCTTTTGGGCAACGCCGCGCCGGTGCTCGCGCTCATGATCTCGATGTGCATGCGGCTTATCCCGCAGTTTTTACGCCGCGGTCGTACGGTACTGGCGGTGCAGGATGCGATTGATGTGCCGGGTCGCGCGCCGGCCGATCCCGTGCGTTCGCGCCTACGGGCATCGAGCGTGTTGATGGGCTGGGGCATGGAAGATTCGCTGGAGCGCGCGGACGCCATGCGCTCCCGTGGATGGGGCGCCGCGACACGTCGCACGACGTACGCGCGGTATCGGCTGGGTCGCGGCGATGTTGCCGCGCTGGTTGGGCTTGCGGTGTTTGGTGCCGCTGCGGTGGCGGTGGCATGGACCGCGACAACGCAGTATTCGTTTTACCCGCAACTATCGGTGCCGGCGCCGTGGCTGGGCTATGTCGTGTACGCTGCCTGGATGATGCTGCCCTGCGTGTTGCATGCGATCGATGAGAAGAGGTTCGGCTGATGGCTCGGTTGGATAGGGGACCGGTGTCGGGCGCGGCATACGGCCCGGATATGCCGGCGATTGAGGTGCGGAGCCTGAGCTTTGCCTACCCCGATGCGGATGCTGCGGTGCTCGAGGGACTCGACTGGTCTGTTCCCCAAGGTGCATTTGCGCTGCTTGTCGGCGGTACCGGATCGGGTAAGTCGACGTTGCTGTCGCTACTCAAGCCCGAGATCGCTCCGGCGGGCGAGCGCACTGGCGAACTGCTCGTGCTGGGCGAGAACGTCGCCGACATGGATGTGCGGGCATCGGCGGAGCGCGTGGGCTATGTGTTCCAGGATCCCGAGAACCAGATCGTGTGCGAAACCGTGTGGCACGAGATGGCGTTTGGCCTGGAAAACTTGGGGCTAGCGCGTGATGAGATGCGCCGTCGCGTAGCTGAGACCAGCTATTTCTTTGGGCTGGAAGATTGGCTTCACCGCGATACTGACACGCTTTCGGGCGGTCGCAAACAGTTGCTGTCGTTGGCGGCCGTTCTGACGCTGCGCCCGCGCGTGCTGCTGCTCGACGAGCCCACGTCTCAGCTTGATCCGGTTGCGGAGAAGAATTTCCTGCACGCGCTGTTTCGTGTGAATCGCGAGCTGGGCTGCACGGTTGTTGTGGCGACGCATCAGCCGCGCCCAATGCTCGAATACGCGACGTGTGCGTACCGGATTGAGGACGGTCGCGTGCGCGAGGTGGCGGATATGGCTTCTTTGGGACGCCGAGAATCGCTGTTTTCCGATGACATGTTGGGGTGGGGTGCCATCCGATGTGCAAATAAAGGAGTATTCAGCAGGCGTGAGGACAATTTGGGCTCTCTGGAGCCGCCCGGGGACGTATCGAGCGCGAAAAAAAGTTCGGAATTGGACAAATCGTCCGAATTTGTGGCGCAAACGTCGCTCGAGAACGGCTCGGAAGCCTTCTCGCGCACGGATGGAAGCAGAATACTCCAAAAAATGCACGGCGGGTCGGCTACCACCCTGTCGGAAGGCTGGTTTCGCTACGATCGAGCGTCCGGCTGGGTGCTGCGCGGGCTCGATGCTTCGTTTTCGGCTGGCGCGGTGCATGCAATCGTGGGCGGCAACGGATGCGGTAAGTCGACGATGCTCTCGGTGCTGGCGAAGACCGCCAAGCTGCAGCGCGGCCGCATGGTGCGCGAAGCGGCCTCGGCGGCGCTGCTGCCACAGAATCCCAAGGCATTGCTGGTTGCCGAGACGGTTCGCGATGAGCTGATGGAATGGGCCTCGACCTGCGGATACGACGAGGCCGCAGCACGGGAGCAGACAGCGCGCCTGGGTCTGGCGGGCTTGGAGGCGCGTCACCCGTACGATCTTTCGGGCGGTCAGTGCCAGCTGCTTGCGTTGGCAAAGCTGCTGTTGATTGGCCCCGAGCTGCTATTGCTCGATGAGCCCACCAAGGGTTTGGACCTGGCCAGCCGCCGCATCATCGCCCGTGCCCTGCGTGACCATGCGAAGGCTGGCGGCACCGTCATCATGGCTACGCACGATTTGGACTTTGCCGAGCAGGTAGCCGACGACGTCGCCATGATGTTTGACGGCGAGATTGCCTGCGTGGAGCCCCCGGCCGACTTCTTTGCCGACAACGTGTTCTATAGGGCGTGATGGGATGACGGACTGTCGTTTCTCGCGTTTACTCACAAAACTGGAGATTCCGCTGTTGTTGGCGGTGCCGGCGGTGATGGCAACGGCGTTGCTGGCGGGCGTTGAGCAGGCGGCGCTCGCCATGCTTGTCGTGGTGGCGCTGGTGCTTGCGCTGTTCTTTGCAGGCTACGAGGCGTCGCGACCGGGCCTGCGCCAGATTATGCCCACGCTGGTGCTGGCGGCGCTGGCGGCGGCGGGCCGCATCTTGTTCGGCCCCATTCCCGACTTTAAACCCGTGAGCGCCATCGCCATCATCGCCGGGGCGACGCTCGGGCGTCGCAACGGCTTCATGGTCGGCGCGTTGGCAGCACTGACCAGCAATTTCTTTTTTGGGCAGGGCATGTGGACGCCATGGCAGATGTATGCCTGGGGCCTGGTTGGCTATGTTGGCGGTGCGCTGGCGCATGCCGGTGCGTTCGACCGTGCGGATGGAACCGTGCGCATGCCGGCGCTGATGGCGTACGGCTTTGCTTCGGGTCTGCTGTACGGCGTGGTGATCAACGCGTACGACATTATCGGTTTTGTACAACCGCTCACGTGGGCGGGCGTCGTGGCGCGTCTTGCCACGGCAGTGCCGTTCGATATCACACACGGCCTCGCGACCTGCGTGTTCTTGGCCGCCCTCTACAAGCCTTGGTGTCGACGGATCAACCGCGTTGTCGTGAAATACGGGCTGTAGGGCTGGTTGCGCCGGGGCGTGAATCAATACTTCCGAAGTACCATTTCAAAACTATGCCGGTTTACGGGGCTAGATTAGCGTAGGCCGACCATACCGGCTTTTTTCAAAATAGAGCAAGCCGTTTACCTGAGGTTTTATTATTTCGGAATTGCGTATGGTTGGGGGTTCGCGATTCAGCCCCGTAAACCGGCATAGTTTTGGAATGGCCGGCTGATATGACGGGCATCGTGGCCCTCAGAGAGCCAAATCGATCCGTTTTCCTCCGTCTCCAGACGTTCCCGGGGAATCAGTTGGCGGCGCTTGCCACGAAACTGGCCCATCTACTACGTTTAGCTTGATACCCCCGACCATGACCGCGTTTTATGAAAAACCGCAGGCTTTCTACCTGCGGTTTTCTTTTTGCGTTGTTCGCTGTGGTTGAGGGTAGTGGCTTAAACGTAGTAGATGGGTCAGTTCCGTGGCGGGAGCGCCGCGTGGGTTCCCTCGCGAGGTGAAAATGATCCCTTTTCCTCCGTCCCCAGGGGATCAATTGGGGCTAGAGTTCTAGCGTGAGGGTGACGGGGCAGTGGTCGCTGCCAAAGATGTCGCCGCGGATGCCGGTGTCGCGTACGTTGTCGGCGATTGCGTCGCTCACCAGGAAATAATCGATGCGCCAGCCGGCGTTGTTCTTGCGAGCATTAAAGCGGTAGCTCCACCAGCTGTAGACGCCCTCGACGTCGGGGTTTGCCGCGCGCCAGGTATCGGTGAAGCCGGCGTTGAGCAGCTCGGTAAACTTGCCGCGTTCTTCGTCCGAAAAGCCCGCGTTGCCGCGGTTGGACTTGGGGTTCTTAAGGTCGATCTCCTCGTGCGCCACGTTAAAGTCGCCGCAAGTTACGACGGGCTTGCCGCTCTCGCGCTCAAGCGCGCTCAAAAAGCCGCGATAGGCATCGTCCCAGGCCATGCGCACATCGATGCGCGCGAGTTCGTTTTGCGCGTTGGGCGTATAGACGTCAACAAACCAAAACTTGTCGAACTCGAGCGCGCAGACGCGGCCCTCGGTCGCGGCTTGGGCAACGAGCTCGGCAGCCTCGCCTTCGCCGGCGTAGGACAGCAGCGCAGCGGCGTGCAGCACGCGTAGCGGTTCCTGGCGGCTAAAGACCGCGGTGCCCGAATAGCCTTTACGCTCGGCGTAGCTCCAGGTTTGGTGATAGCCGGGCAGGTCAATATCGACCTGGCCTTCTTGCAGCTTGGTCTCTTGCAGCGCCAGGATATCGACGTCGAGTTCTTGCGCGATCTGGATAAAGCTCGGGTCCTTTTTTAGCACGGCGCGCAGGCCGTTGACGTTCCACGAGGCGAAAGTGTAAGTCTGAGGCATGGTGTCCTTTCGACGGGGTTGGCAGGCTTAAGATTAGCGCAACGGGGGCGGGGTGGGCTCCGTGGGCGACGGCGCAATCGCGGCCGCCCCGACCAACATGGACGGAGGACAAACATGACGCAAGCGATAACAGATCCCAGGCAGGCCTCCGCCGCGCTGGCGGAGCTGTTCAATACCCACGAGCGCGTGGTGTTCTTTGGCGGCGCTGGTGTTTCCACGGCAAGCGGCATTCCCGATTTTCGCAGCGTGGACGGCCTGTATCACCAGCAGTTTGCCTATCCGCCCGAGACCATGCTGTCGCATAGCTTTTACGAGGCGCATCCGGCCGAGTTCTTCGACTTTTACCGCACCAAGATGATCGCGCTTAACGCTAAGCCCAACCGCTGCCACACCAAGCTGGCCGAGCTGGAGCGCGCCGGCAAGCTCGACGCCGTGGTGACGCAAAACATCGACGGCCTGCATCAGATGGCCGGCTCACAGCGCGTGTTCGAGCTGCACGGATCGGTCCATCGCAACATTTGCCAGTCGTGCGGCGCGGTCTATAGCGCCGAGTGGATTTGCTCGCGCGAGCACGAGGATGCCGCGGGCGTGCCTGCGTGCCCCGCGTGCGGCGGCCGCATCAAGCCCGATGTAGTGCTCTACGAAGAGCCGCTCGACGAGCATGTGTTGACCGGTGCCGTTGCCGCCATCGCCGCCGCCGATGCCCTCATTGTGGGCGGGACCTCGCTCGTGGTGTATCCGGCGGCAGGCCTTACGCGATACTTTACCGGCGATACGCTGGCCATATGCAACCTTGCTCCCACCGATCAGGATGCAAATGCCGACCTGCTGATTTCTTGCGACATCGCGGCCGCGTTTGCGTTCTAGCCCGCGCGCGCGGATACAATAGAAAGACTGAGTGCAAAGCGACCCCGCCGCCAGCTCCCCAGACTCGGCGGCGTGGGCATTTTAGGAGGATGTTCATGGCGAACGACAGCAAGACATGGCGGTGCGGAAAGTACGAGCTCAGCTTTGACCGTCCGCGCATCATGGGCGTCCTCAACGTGACGCCCGATTCGTTTAGCGATGGCGGGGAGCACTTCGATCCGGATGCCGCCATCGAGTACGGCCTGGCGATGCTCGACGCCGGCGCCGACATCATCGACGTGGGCGGCGAGTCCACGCGCCCCGGCTTTACCCCGGTCAACCCCGACGAGGAGGCTCGCCGCGTGCTGCCCGTGGTGCGCGCGCTGGCCAAGGAGGGCGCCATCGTCTCGATCGACACGCGTCATGTGGCGGTTGCCAAGGCGGCCGTGCGCTGCGGCGCCTCGATCGTCAACGACGTGACCGGCTTCACCGACCCCAAGATGGTCGAGTTCGTTAAGACGAGCACCTGCGGCGTCATCGTGATGCACGCCGGCGAGGTCGCCACACCAGCACGCACGCACGCGACGGTGCAGCTCGATACCTCAGCTGCGGCGTTTGTTGCCGAGAAGGCACGCGAAGCGGCTGCCGAGGCCGCGCGCGAGGCCGAGAAGCCGGCCCGTCGCCGTCGCGGCAAGTTGCTGGGCGAGTCCAAGGTTGAGGCCAAGCTTCCGGGCGGTGTGGTACAGCCCTCGCTGCCGTTTGGCGAACCGGAGCCCGCGCCCGAGCCTGTTGACGAGCCAGAGACGCCGACTGCCGAGCAGGCTGCCCCTGCCGCCGCTGCGCCCGAGACCGTGCCCGCCGCTACCGAAGCCGCACCAGAGCCCAGCGACCACCTGGCCGCCATGATGCGCCGCAGTGCCCGCCGTGAGGAAGCCTACGTGCCCACCTCGCAGCTCCGCCGCTTTACCCTGCCCGATTCTGCGCCCATCATGCGCCGCGTCATGGGCTTTCTGTCCGACCAGGCCCGCACGCTCATCCATGCCGGCGTGTCGCGCGACCGTATCTGCATCGATCCCGGCCCGGGCTTTGGCAAGACGGCCAACGAGACGGCCAACGAGGATGTCGTCATCCAGCGCGAGACCGCCAAGATGGCGTCGCTGGGCTATCCGCTCATGTGCGCCGTGTCGCGCAAACGTTTTGTGGGAGCCGTTTCGGGCGTGACCGAAGCCGCCGCGCGCGATGCCGCCACGTTTGGCGTGTGCCTGGGCGCCATCCAGGCCGGCGCCAACATCGTGCGCGTGCACGACGCCGCGGGTTTTGCGCAGTTCCTGAACGGCTACTGGGCGGTTGCCAAGCCACAGCCGCGCCGCGCGTTTGTGGCCGTGGGCTCCAACCTGGGGCATCGCTGCGACAACATTCGCGCCGCACGCGAGATGATCGCCGAGATTCCACTCACCTGCGTGTCCAACTCCTCCAAGATTTACGAGAGTGAGCCGGCCTACGAGACGCACCAGGACGCGTTTGCCAACGCCGTCATCGAGATCAAGACCGAGCTGGCGCCGCTGGTGCTGCTCGACGAGCTCATGAAGATCGAGGCCGAGCTGGGGCGCGACCGTTCCAAAAAGGCCAAGGCCAACGGTCCGCGCACCATCGACCTGGACCTGCTGTGGATGGATGGCGAGACCCACGGCGGCAAAAAGCTGCGCCTGCCGCATCCTCTCATTGGCGAGCGCGACTTTGTGCTGGTGCCGCTCGAGGACCTGATGCACGACCCGGCGCGGTTCTTCCGCTACAACGGTGTCGAGGTCAAGGAGCCCGAGGACCGCGTGGGCCATATCGTGGGCGAATTGGGGCGTATGTAGATGATCGAGATGAATGCTGTTGTCGCCGGCACCGAGCTCGACGCGGCGCGCGACGCGGGCCGCGAGGGCGTGTCCGCGGGCTGGTGCGCGTGGAGCGCGGGCGATGCTTCGCTGACGTTTTCGCTGGTTGTGCGCCCCGATGTGAACATGCATGCCTTCCACGGCCTGCCGTTTGTGGCCGCGATGGGCATGATGGACGCGCTCGTGGGCACGGCATCGACGCCGGGGTTGGGCCTTGCCGGTAAGGTGGGTATCCAGTGGCCGAGCGACATTGTGTGCGGCGCGCCCGCATTTGAGACGTCGTTCGCGCGCGTTACCGTGAACGGCGGTGCCGGTGCCGCGGGCATGTTCGGTGCCGTGACGGTGGATATTGAGCTTTCGGCGTTGAGCGAGCTCGGTGTGGATGCGGCCGACGAAGCGCTGGTCGAGGAGTTGGCCGCCGCCGTGCTGACCCGTGTGGACACCTGGGCGGTTGTTGCCAACACGCCGCAGGGCGCTGCCGGTCCGCTGGCTCCCGTGCTGGGCGAGTACTTCGACATGGTGCCGCTGCTGGGCCGCCAAGTTGCGGCGGTGTCGCCCAACGGCTTGCCGCTTGCGGTCGGTGTGTTTGCGGGCCTGGACATCTGGGGTCGTGCGACCATCAAGACCGATGCCGGCGAGCAAGAGTTTCCGCCCGAGGCTGTACGAATTCGCGGACTGTAGCGCGAGGCGCCAGCGCTCAAAGACAACGATGACAACAAGACCCTCCTCGGCCTGTGCCGGGGAGGGTTTCGCCTATCTGGGGAATAGGCTTGGCGAGCATTTGCGGGGACTGTGGCATCGGGCGTGCTTGACTTAAGCCCCTGCTCTATCCCAGCTCCTGCATGCGGCGGTAGATTTCGCAGATACCCTTGATGGTGAGCTGTCCGTCGACCACGTCGAAGGCGTCGGTCGAATCGGCGACGATGCTGGCGAGACCGCCCGTGGCGATAACGGTGGCGTCCTCGCGGCCCAGCTCGCGCTTCATGCGCGCGACTAGGCCCTCAGCCATTGCGGCGGCGCCCGTTACGGCGCCGACCTTGATGCACTCCTCGGTATCGCGGCCGATGGCGTGCTCGGGCGCCTCGAGCGGAACGCTGGCGAGCTTGGCGGCTCGGGCGGCGAGCGCGTCCATCGAAATGCGGATGCCCGGCGCAATCGCTCCACCAATGTAATAACCGTCCTCATCGATGACGTCGATATTGGTCGCGGTGCCAAAGTCCACCACGATTGCCGGCGCGCCGTAGAAAGTTTCGGCCGCAACGGCGTTAGCGACGCGGTCGGCACCTACGGCCTGGGGACGCGCCGCGCGCAGCTTGGTCACCGCGGCCGTCTGCGGTCCGATGACGATGGCGTCTGCGGCAATGCGGTCGGCCACGGCGTGCCATTCGCGCGAGAGCTGCGGCACCACGCCCGCAAAGGCGATCGCGTCGACCGCGTCGAGCGAAAGGCCGTACATCTTAAAGAAACCCATCAGGCGCACATGGATCTCGTCGGCGGTATAAGAGCGGTCGGTGGGCATGCGCCACGACTGCACCAGCTCGTCTCCGTCAAACAGGCCCATGGCCGTCTGCGTATTTCCCATATCGATAGCGAGCAGCATGTCTACTCCCGGTGTTGGCATAAAAGGACGCGCACCATTGTATACGTGCCGTCGACGGCGCTCGGCTGCGATTCGTTTACGGTGATAGGGGCTGAGGGGTTTTAAATATGAAGGAATTATGCTCTACGAGATTTTCCTTGCCGTTTACCGAACTCCCGTGTAATATTCTTTTTTGCGCACATGAGGCGCCCAGACATTGCGGGGTGGAGCAGTCTGGTAGCTCGCCGGGCTCATAACCCGGAGGTCGTAGGTTCAAATCCTGCCCCCGCGACCAAGAACTTGCAGCTCGTCGGCCTAGCCGGCGAGCTTTTTTGTTATTTCGGGACCGTGTTTTCGGTTCAATTCTCGGCCTCTCAATCAAAGATCTCGATCTGTAACATCTAGACCCGATTTGGGCGGCTAGGTGTTACAGATCGAGATATACCGGTGGGTTGGGTCGTGTTTGTCTAAATCTGTAACACGAGGGACGGATTTTGCCGAGTTGTTGTTATAGATTGAGATTTTCTAGCAGGCGGGTTTGGTTTGTCTCGATCTGTAACAGTAAGACCCGGTTTTGCCGCGTAACTGTTACAGATTGAGATAAACCGGCGGGCCGCCCTGCCCCATCCACCTGCCGCTACCTGCTGTCCGCCGATTTCCGTTGCGCTGTTGTATTCCCATGCCATATCCTCTAGACAACTACGCGGCATCATCGCCGCCGCGCCTACAAGAGAGGAATGTCCATGACCGCACCTGCATCCAAGCTGCTTCAGCCCATTACGGTTGGCCCCCTTGAGCTCAAAAACCGCATTATGTTCCCGCCGTTGACCACCGGCTACGAGGAGCGTGACGGCTCCATTGGCGAGCGCAGCCTGGCTTTTTACGAGCGCTTGGCCCGTGGCGGCGTGAGTTACATCGTCATCGGCGACGTTGCTCCCGTCATGACCGCAAGCCCCACGCCCAAGCTGGCGACCGACGCCCAAATCCCCACGTTTAAGGCCCTGGCCGATGCCGTCCACAAGCACGGCGCCAAGGTCGCGCTGCAGCTGTTCCACCCCGAGTACGACGTGCCCGGTGTCGGCCGCATGGTCATGGGATCCATGGCCGCCGCCAAGGCCGCGCAGGAGGCCAAGGCCGCCGGCGACGAGGAGACCTTTGCCGCCAAGATGGCCGAGTCCAACGAGATCCGCAACCAGGCCTACGCCAAGCTGCACCACGACATGCAGCACTTTGTGAACGAGGCGAGTGTGGAGCAGCTCACCCAGATCAAGGAGGCTATCGCCGCCTCGGCCGCTCGCGCGCAGCAGGCCGGCATCGACGCCATCGAGGTCCACGGCGACCGCCTGGTAGGTTCGCTGTGCTCGGCCATCCTCAACCAGCGCACCGACGAGTACGGCGGCTCGTTCGAGAACCGCGTTCGCTACGCGCTGGAGGTCGTCGCTGCCATTAAGGAAGCCGCGCCGCAGCTGATGGTGGAGTACAAGCTCCCCGTGATCATGGAGAACCCCGACGGCACGCCGCGCGGCAAGGGTGGCCTGCAGCCCGACGAGGCCTGCGAGTTTGCCAAGCTGCTCGAGGGCGCGGGCATCGATATGATTCAGGTCGCACAGGCCAACCACACCGGCAACATGGGCGACACCATTCCGCCCATGGGCGCCATGCCCTACAACTGGACGCTGCCCGTGGCCGAGCGCGTCAAGGCCCTGGTCTCCGTGCCGGTGGCAACCGTCGGCCGCGTTGTCTCGGTTGAGGCCGGCGAGAAGATTCTGGAAGACGGCTCCGCCGATATCATCGCTTATGGCCGCTCGCTCATGTGCGACCCCGACATTGCGCTGAAGGCCGCCACGGGCGAGCCCATTCGCGAGTGCCTCAACTGCAATAAGGGCTGTGTCGACGCGATTCAAAACCGCAAGTACATCTCGTGCGTGCTTAATGCCGAGAACGGCGACGAGGCGACCATCGCCATCAAGCCGGGCGAGGGCGACAAGAAGATCGCCGTGGTGGGCGGCGGTATTGCCGGCCTGGAGGCCGCGCGCGTGGCGGCCAAGCGCGGTTACGACGTGACCGTCTACGAGGCGAGCGATCATCTGGGCGGCCAGATTGTGCTGGCGGCCGCGCCTCCGCGCAAGGACGAGATCATGCGCTCGGTCGAGTACTACGAGAAGATTCTGCCTGGCCTGGGCGTGAAGGTTGAGCTCAACCATGCCGCTACCGCTGAGGACCTCAACGCCGCCGACGCCGCGATTGTGGCCGTGGGCGCGCACGACGTGGTCATCCCCGTTCCGGGTGCCGACTCGGAGAAGGTCGTCTCGAGCTGGGACGTGCTGGCCGGCAAGGTGGAGCTTACGGGCCGCGTCGCCGTCATTGGCGGCGGCCTGGTGGGCACCGAGACTGCCGAGTACCTGCTGCAGCACGGCTGCGAGGTGGCGATCGTGGAGATGCTCGACAAGATTGCCGCGGGCGAGTCCGAGACCATTCTGCCGCTGATTATGAGCGACTTTGCCGAGCACAACGTGGAGCAGCACGTGAAGACCCGCCTGACCGCCATTACCGACGAGGGCGTGGAGGCTGTTCGCACCACCGAGGACGGCGCCGAGGAGCCGGTGAAGATCGCCTGCGATTACGTGGTGATGGCCGTGGGCTCCAAGGCCAACGCGTTTGACCTGGATGGCGTGACGGTGCCCGTGACCTGCGTGGGCGACTGCTCGGGTGAGCGCACCGCCGACATTGCGAGCGCCATTCGCACGGCGTATCACGCGGCCAACGAGCTGTAGTTGAACATCGCGGCCAGGCGGGACGGTGGCACGGATCCGTCTCGCCCGGCTGTGTCCCGTCGGGTGTCAATCGGTGCGGGGCCTGCAAGCGCAGCAGGTCCCGCCCTTTTTGTTTTGCTCCGGTGGATGGCAATGCGCGGTAATCATGAGGAGTGAGGACGTCTACTGTCTCGCAGATCACTCAAAATTATTGGGGGAGGGGTTAATAACTATATCCTCTATACCAAAGGACATAAAGAGATGCCAATTTTGTTGACAAGCGAATGACGATTAGCTGCGAGTTAGCTACCAGCGTAAATAATCGATAAAGAAATGTCGTAATTTGGTGCCAAATGCCCAGATAACGCCGCGTCTATTTTAATTAACTGCTTTGAGCAAACAGTAAAATGCTACTATCTAACTTGCACGTAAGAAAGCAGATTAACGGTTAAGGCTAAGAAGTGGCAGGTATGTCGGAAGCAACTAGGACTCGCACGCATGCGCCTGAGGTTAGGCAGCGCGCCGTCGAGATCCTCCAAGAGGGGGTCGGTCATCGCGCCCTCGCTGCGGAGCTTGGCATTCCCCAGGCCACGGCTCGTCAGTGGGCCCGCGCGTATGCCGTGGGCGGTGCCGACGCCGTTCTCAACGCCGGTTCGCATCATCACACCTATTCGTACGACGTAAAGCTCGCTGTGGTTAAGGACCGTCTGGAAAACGGCTTGACGGTTCGCGAGGCCATGATCAAGCACAAGATTCCCAGCGAGTCTTCGGTCAAGGCTTGGTGCCGTCAGTACCGCGAGAGCGGTGAGTCCGCACTGGTCGATAAGCCGCGCGGTCGCAAGCCGCGCGTTAAAAAGGCGGAATAGCAAACGGGATGGTGCGCCCACAGGGGCGCATTTTTCTTGCCGCGCCAACTTTTTGGACCGGCGCGAGCCTATTGGGACATCCTCCAAAGTGCCCAATAAACCGCGCGCAGTGGCCCGCGCGTCCGTCGCTGCGGTAAAGGGACGTCACCCCTCTACTCCAATGCGGACAGACTCCTTGCCCCGTACGCCTAAAACTCCCCAGTTGACCGAAAACCTGCCACCGCAACCCCGTAATTGAGCTATAACGTTAAACAATTGCAGCGTTTTTGCATGGGGGAGTGATGGTATGACGCTACTGTATTTCCTTACCCTGTTTCCGCTGGTACCGGCGCTGGGCATGCTGCTCGCGCGCGGTGACCGCACCCGCGATGCGGTGGGGCTCATAGGCTCCGGCATTATTATGGCGGTGACAGTTGTAGTCGCCGTCATGTTTTTTGGCACGGGTCCGCAGAGCTTTGAGGTTGCCCCCGGCACCTCGCATGTGCTCTCGATCATCAGTTCCGTTATCGACGTCATCCTGTGCGCCGTCATCCTGTACAACGCGTACAAATATAGGAACGCGCTCACCACGGTGCTCAGCGTAGTCCAGTTGGTGGGCTCGCTCGCCTTTGCAGCCATGACGCTGCCCGCGACCGAAGCCGTCACCGCAACCCCGCTCTACCTGGACTACATGAGCGTGATCATGGTCCTCGCCGTCGGCATCGTCGGCAGCCTTATCTGCGTGTATGCCCTGGGCTACATGAAGGACTTCCAGGCCCACGACGAGCACGAGGCTGCGCTGCGCGGGCAGACCGCGCCCGACCGTCGCCCGCAGTTCCTGGCGCTTATGTTCCTGTTCCTCTCAGCCATGTTCGTCATCGTGACGAGCGACAACCTTGAGTGGCTGTTCTGCGGCTGGGAAATCACCACCGTGTGCTCGTTCCTTATGATTGGCTACACGCGCACGCCCGAGGCCATCAAGAACGCCTTCACCCAGATCATCCTCAACATGCTGGGCGGTATCGCGTTTTTGGCCGGACTCATGTACCTGCACGTTAACAGCATGCCGCTGACCATCTCGGGCATGATCGAGCTTTCCGGCGCCGGAACCGCGCAATCTGCGCTGCTGGTGATGCCGGTCATTCTGTTGTCGCTCGCCGCGCTCACCAAGGCCGCACAGATGCCGTTCCACACGTGGCTGTTGGGTGCCATGGTTGCCCCCACGCCCACGAGCGCCCTGCTGCACTCGTCAACCATGGTCAAAGCCGGCGTGTTCCTGATGGTCAAGCTGAGCCCACTCTATGCCATCTATCCCGTGACCGGCTTTATGGTCACGAGTGTGGGTGCCATCACGTTTTTGCTCGCTGCCCTCATGGCCATCTCGCAGAGCAACGCCAAACGTGTGCTCGCGTACTCCACCATTTCCAACTTGGGCCTTATCAGCGCCTGCTTGGGTGTCGGCGCGCCCGAGGCCGTATGGGCCGCCATCTTCCTAATCCTGTTCCACACGGTGGCAAAGTCGCTGCTGTTCCTGTGCGTGGGCACGGCCGAGCATCATATCGGCAGCCGCAATATCGAGGACATGGACGGTATGTTCAGCCGCATGCCGCACCTGACGCGCCTTATGATGCTGGGCATCATGGGCATGTTTGTGGCGCCGTTTGGCATGCTCGTGTCCAAGTGGGGCGCCCTGGTGGCGTTTGCGCAGACCGGCAACGTGCTCATGATCATGGTGCTGGCCTTTGGCTCGGCCGCGACGTTCTATTTTTGGGGCAAGTGGCTTGCCAAGCTTTCGGGCGTCGACCCCACGGCTCAAAACGTCGAGGTCAATGTCCATAAGACCGAATGGATGGCGCTCAACACCATCGCCGCGCTGCTGATTCTGTGCTGCGTGGCGTTTCCGGTTATCTCGAGCGGTCTGGTATCGCCCTATCTCGCCATGGTGTTTGGACGCGTGCCGTACGTTATTGGCAAGGACGCCATGTATCTGATGGTGGTTATCGTAGCGTTTATCGCCGTGGTGCTGCTGACGTCGTTCCGCGTGAGCAATAAGCCGCACGTCAACGTGTACCTTTCGGGCGTGGGAACCGACAAATATCGCCATTTCCGCGGCTCGATGGGACGCGAGGTGAAGGCCGAAAAGCGCAATTGGTACTCGGAGGACGCCCTTGGCGAGAAGCGTATTGGCCCCGCGGGTAGCGTCGTGTGCTGCAGCATTATCTTGTTTGCGCTGCTGTGTTGCGCGTGGATTGGGCCCGAGCGGCTTGCCATGAGCGCGCCCTCGGTGTTGCGCGGCAAGTATTTTGAAGGTTCGGGCGTCGTGGGCATCTTTATTGGCACCGTGGCGTTTGCCTTGATTGCGCCTTTGGTTGGTGGCCTGATCGACGGCGTTGACCGTAAGCTTTCGGCTCGCATGCAGGGCCGCGTGGGCCCGCGCCTGCTACAACCCTTCTACGATGTGGCCAAGCTCCTGCGCAAGGCCCCCGCCAGCGTAAACACCATGGACGACACCTACATGGCGTGCGCGCTCATCTTTACCGTGGTGGGCGGCGGCATCTTTGTGTCGGGCTCCAACACGCTGCTGTGCGCGTTTATGGTTACCCTCGCCGCGATCTTTGTGGTGTTGGCGTCCGCCTCGACGCAAAGCCCGTTTGCTCAGGTCGGCGCCGACCGCGAGCTGCTGCAGGTCATGAGTTACGAGCCCGCCGTTCTGCTGATGAGTGTGGGCCTGTACCTTGCCACCGACAGCTTCGATTCCATTGCTGTGACGGGGCAGTCGGCCCCTATCATCGTGTACAGCGCGCCCATTTTCCTCGCGTTGCTCGCGGTGCTTACCATCAAGCTGCGCAAGTCGCCGTTTGACCTTTCGTACTCGCATCATGCGCATCAGGAGATCGTCCAGGGCGTCGCCACCGAGATGAGCGGCGGCACGCTGGCCAAGATGACCCTTATGCACTGGTGCGAGACCGTGCTGTTTTTGATGTGGGTGGGCATGTTCTTTGTTTGGGACAACCCCGTGAGCTGGGTTGTAGCCCTGGTCGTGATGGCCGCGACGTATTTTGTCGAGGTCCTGATCGACAACACCTTCGCACGCAGCACCTGGCGCAGCTGCTTTAGGCTCGGATGGGGCGTGGCGCTGGTGTTTGGCCTGCTCAACCTTATGCCCATCCTCGTCGACGTATTTATTTAGGAGGCGGCATCCATGGATCATAAAATGTCGCGCTCGCCGTGGGTTATTCATTACGACGGCTCGAGCTGCAACGGATGCGATATCGAGGTGTTGGCCTCGCTCACGCCGCTGTTCGATGCGGAACGCTTTGGCGTGGTCAACACCGGCAACCCCAAGCATGCGGACATCTTTTTGGTGACGGGGTCGGTCAATGTCCAGAACCTGCCTGTCGTGCGCCAGATTTACAACCAGATGCTCGAGCCCAAGTGCGTGGTGGCCTGCGGCATCTGCGCGTGTTCGGGCGGCGTGTTCCGCGATGCCTATAACGTGACCGGCGGCGTGGACCGCGCAATTCCCGTGGATGTGTACGCGCCTGGGTGCGCCATTCGCCCCGAGACCGTGATCGATGCCATCGTGGAGGCGTGCGGCATCCTGGACCAGAAAGAGGCCGTGATGCGCGCCGGCGGCGATCCGCTTACCGTGGGCGGCGCCGCTACTTGGGACGGTGGCGTTGAGCTGGGCGAGGACGGGTTTGTGGCTGCGGGGGCCGGGGCCGGGGCCGTCGCCGGTGACGGCGTCGAGGTCAACGTGTCCACCAGGTCCGCCGCGCCCGCCGCTGCAAAGGAGGCCGAGTAATGCAAAAGGCTATCTATACCATCGTCGGGATCGACGAGCTCCTGTCGCATGTCCAGGCGCTCAAGGGCGTTGGCGCGCGCTTTGTGCAGATGCACGCCGAACGCAACGTCGACGACGGCACGTATCGCCTGGTCTATACATTTATCAACGTTCGTGCTGCTCAGGAGCATATTGTGCAGGACGGCAACTATGCGATCGAAAACCTGGTGGTTGAGGGAATTGATCAGTACCAGGAGATTCCGTCTATCAGTTCGTACTATCCGGCGGTATTCCCGTTTGAAAACGAGGCCCACGACCTGTTTGGTCTTGCCATTACCGACATGCAGATCGACTTTAAGGGCTTTTTCTACCAGGTCTCGACTGCCGAGCCCATGAGCGTTATCACGCCCGAGGTGAAGGCCGCGCGCGAGAAAGCCATGAAGGTCCGTGCGGCTGCCGAGGCCAAGGCGCGCAAGGTCGCGGCCGAGAAGGCCGCCACGGCTGCGGCTGCTGCAGGGGAAGGCGCTGCGGGCGCCGGCGATGCCGCGGGCGCTGTTGCTCAGCCCGCTGCGGCAACCGGCTCCGATGCTCAGCACGACGAGGCTGCTGCGAAGGCCGCGCTCAAGGCTGCCGAGATGGAGGCAAAGCTCGCCGCCATGGATCCCGAGAAAGCGGCCAAGGTCCGCGTGGCACTTGCCGCCAAGGCCGCCCGCGACAAGCAGAAAAAGGAGGCGTAAGGTCCATGGCGCATCGCTCCGTTATTCCGTTTGGCCCGCAGCACCCGGTGCTGCCCGAGCCGCTTCATCTGGACCTGGTGATCGAGGACGACCGCGTTCTCGAGGCAATTCCGCAGATCGGCTTTGTACACCGCGGGCTCGAGAAGCTCACCGAAAAGCGCGATATGCATCAGTTTGGCTACATCGCCGAGCGCATCTGCGGTATTTGCGCCGTGGGTCACAGCTGCGGCTATGCCAGCGCCTGCGAGCGCATGCTCGACATCGAGGCGCCCGGCCGCGTGCAGTATATCCGCACCATTTTGCACGAGCTTTCGCGCATTCACTCGCACCTGCTGTGGCTGGGCCTGCTTGCCGACGCCTTTGGTTTCGAGGCGTTGTTCTATCGTTCGTGGACCCTGCGCGAGCAGATTCTCAAGATCTTTGAGAGCACTTGCGGCGGGCGCGTGATTCTGTCGATTAACGAGATCGGCGGCCTTAAACACGACATTGAGGACTCCGAGCTGGCGGGCATTGTCCAGACGCTCGATGCCATGCGTCCCGACTATGAGGCCCTGGTGCATACGTTTTTGGACGACAATAGCTGCGGCGAGCGCCTGCACGGTGTAGGCGTGATCAGCAAGAAGGACGCGCTGGAGCTTTCGATGGTCGGCCCGTTCGGTCGCGCCTCGGGCGTGGACTACGACGTGCGCATGTTCGGTGACGGCGCCTATGCGGATCTGGCTGCGTTTGAGCCGATCGTGGCTACCGACGGCGACTGCTATGCCCGCTGCCAGGTGCGTTGTGCCGAGGTCACGCAGGCCATGGACATCATCAAGGAGCTTGTGGGCAAGATACCGCACGACGGAATCGGCGGTCGCACCAAGCTTACGCCGGCCGACGGCGCGCGCGGCGAAGTTGTGATTGAGCAGCCGCGTGGCGAGGCGTATTACTATGTGCGCGGCAACGGCACCAAGAACCTGGACCGTTTTCGCGTGCGCACGCCGACGTCGCAGAACCTGGCGGGTCTGACGCATGCACTGCAGGGCGTGCTCCTTGCCAACGTGCCCATGATTATCCTGACCATCGACCCCTGCATTAGCTGCACGGAAAGGTAGGCGCGGCATGAGTTTGCTGACATTTGCCAAGACGGCCTTGGGTTCTATGGTCAAGCAGCCGGTAACGGTGTGCTATCCGCAGGAGAAGCTCGCGGCGCCCGAGCGCCTGCGCGGGCATATCGTCAACGACATGGACGTGTGCATTTGCTGCGGCATGTGTGCGCGTCGCTGTCCGGCGGGCGCGCTCGCGGTCGATCGCAAGGGCGGAGCGTGGTCGATCGACCCGTATGCCTGCGTGGTGTGCGGTGAGTGCATCGAGAGCTGCCCCAAGCACTGCCTGACTATGGACACCGCCCGCACCCCAGTCGCAGCGGACAAGACTCCCACAGTAGAAACCAAGCCGGAATAGCGTTGGGATGGGGCTGGTATAGCGCTGGAATAGGGGCCGGTGGGGCAAAAATGCCCCACCGGCCCCGCGCTTAAACGCGCGGTTGGGCTGCCACGAACAAAACTATGCCGGATTACGGGGCTGGATTGCGAATCCCCAACCATACAGAAAATCGAAAAACAAAACCGCAGGTAGATAGCCTGCCGTTTTTCAAAAAAAGGCTGTATGGATGAGGACTCCGACTTTAGCCCCGTAATCCGGCATAGTTTTGAAATAGCACCATATCCGTAGCAGCCCTTGATCTCCCGTGGACAGAGGGAAACGGATCATTTTTGCCTCACGAGGGCTGCCGCGTGACCCGTCTGCCACGAAATGGGCCTATCTACTACGTTTAGGCGGCAGTCCTCGACCACGTCAAGTAATGCGAAATGAAAACCGCAGGTAGAACGCTTGCGGTTTTTCATGAAAAGCGGCTATGGTCGGGGTATCGAGTCAAACGTAGTAGATGGCCCGATTTCGTGGCGAGCGTTACCAACTGATCCCCCGGGGACGGAGGAAAACGGATCATTTTGACCTGTTGGCTCCGAGTCGCACCCGTTTTCCTGCGAAAACTTTCGTGTCTCAACTTCGGTGAGACATTTGTCTCACGCCCAAAATCAAATCTGGAACGTGTGTCACCTGCCCTAATTGTGTCTCATTTCGTAACTTTAGGCTGATGCAAGGTTTGAGACAGTGAGAAGGGAGACGCGATGAGTAAGTACACGAGGGGTCTCTTGGCGGTGATACTGGCCGTAGTGCTGGTGTTGCCAGCCGCAGCATTCGCCATGCTGCCCGAGGCCAACGCCAGGTCCAGCACGGGAATGGACGGACCGATAATGACCGGAAAGGTCGTCGACCCCGATACCAGCGGACGCTGGGAAATCTGGGCGGCAGGCCACGGCGGCAATAAGGTAACGACCCAAAACGTCGGCCGAATCTGGACCGATAAGACGGTCAAGGCAACCGGGGAAAACGAAGAGTCGGACTTTTTGACCACGCTTTCGGCGATGTCCTCGACGTCTAATTCAACCGTGACAGTCACCACGCCACTTGACATCGTGATGGTGTTGGATGCCTCCGGCTCGATGGATGATCCTATGGGTGGCGGAGATCGCACCAAGCGTATCGATGCACTGAAGAGCGCTGCGAACAGCTTTATCAATACCATCGCCAAACAAAACGAGGCTATCGAGGGCGTTGATAGGCAGCATAGGGTTGCCATTGTTAAGTTTGCGGGTGATAAGACTGATAAGGTCGGCAATGACACGTACTATCAAGGCCAATACAAGTACAACCACTCGCAGGTAATGAAGGGTTTGACCGATTGCTCCGGCGGCAACGTGAAAGCTCTTAAGGATACAGTTGCTGGAATCAAGCCAAGCGGTGCTACGCGTGCCGACTATGGTCTGGAACTGGCCGGGGATATCACTTCTGGTCGCGCAGATGCCAAGAAGATCGTTGTGTTCTTTACCGACGGCAAGCCAACGAGCTACAGCGAGTTTGATTCTGGCGTCGCCGATGCTGCCGTGACGGCTGCCAAGAACATGAAGGACAGCAAGGCCACCGTTTATACCATCGGCATCTTTAGTGGAGCGGACCCCGCTGCCGATCCCTCGAAAAAGGGGACAAGCGACGTCAACAAGTTTATGCACGCCGTGTCGAGTAATTATCCCGATGCCACGTCGTATGCGAGCGACGAGCTTGGCACACGCGCGGAAAACTCCGACTACTACAAGTCGGCGACCAATGCTGAAGAGCTCAAGAAGGTCTTCGACGACATCTCACAGGCCATCACATCGGAGCCGCCTTATCCGACCGAAATCCATAAGGGCTACGACGAGACCAAGTCCGGCTACATCACGTTTACCGACGAGCTGGGCGACTTTATGCAGGTCGACGGATTTACCGAAGTCGTCATCAACGGCATGTCGTTTACCAAGGCGAGCAAGACGGTCAACAAAGAAACCAATACCGACACCTACGAGTTTTCCGGCAAGGCAAAAGACCTGCTCATCACCGTGCAGCGTGCTGGCGATGACAATCCCCGGAAGGGCGATATCGTAACGGTTAACATTCCTGCGTCGTTGATTCCGCTGAGTCACTTTAAGACCGTAGACGGCAAGCTTTCGGTCGACAACGTTAAGCCCATTCAGGTGAAGTATGCCTCGAGCGTGAAGAGCGCCGCACTTGACAACCTGTTTACGCCCGAGAAGGTAGCAGGGCTCAAGAACTACATCGAGCATAATACGACTGTCGTTGACGGCACCAAGACCGTGAGCTTCTACGCGAACAAGTGGAGCGGTGGTGCGCTGGGTGATACGGTTGCGACCTTTGAGCCGGCCGACACCAACCGCTACTACTACTTCCAGAAGCAGACTCCCATTTACGCGGATAAGGACTGCACGCAGCCTGCAAAGAATTCGCTGGCAGATACTGGCACCTATTACTACAAGGATGAGTTTGAGGAGCGGGGCTCGAACGGCGAGGCCAAGCCCGCCACTGCTGTCATCGAGTTTGTCGGCGGCGACGCAGTGAAGTTTGACGGCGCTCTTGTTGCCGACGAGGACGGCAACCTTTCGTTTAGCGTGGGAACCGCGCGTTTGGCCTTTATCGATGAGCTCCACACTACCAAGGGCAGCGTGGGCGGCAACAGCACTGGTACCGCGACCGACGTTCTCAACCCCAAGTGGAACAACGTGTCTGCCAAGGCGACCGCGACGCATGTCAATTCCTACCTGGGCAACAACGGCAAGATCAGCTTTGCGTATGACATGACGCCGGCAATGGTGAACACCAAGGCCAGCTTTGGCCTGACCAAGGTGCTCAAGGGTCGCGACTGGACGAATGCTGACGCGTTTGAGTTTGGCCTGACATCCGAGAGCGGCGCCCCGATGCCTGCGGCTAGGACTGCGACCGTGCGCAAGGCTGACCTGGACCAGGGCAAGGCTGCCATCGACTTCGGCACGATCGAATACACCGAACCTGGCACGTACGTCTACAAGGTCAGTGAAAAGCATGCCGGGACCACGATTGACGGCATCGCCTACAGCAAGAACGTCGCGGAGATCACCGTGACGGTAGCGCCCGACAAGAAGGGTGAGCTGAGCGCTGGCGTGAAGGTGACCTCGGGCGAGACCGAGTTCAAGAACGTTTACGCCACGAATCCTGTTGAGTCCAGCGTCACCGACCAGATTACCGTGACCAAGTCTCTGACCGGGCGTGACCTTACGGCCGACGAGTTCAGCTTTGAGCTGCTCGAAATCATTGACAAGGAAGTTAAGCCTGTCGAGACCGTTAAGAACGCCGCCGACGGCAAGGTGACGTTCAGTGCCATCAAGTACACCGAGATCGGCCAGCACACCTACAAGCTGCATGAGGTTAAGGGCAACGCCGGCGGTATTGACTACGATGACGCGGTCTACACCATCGTGACGACCATCGCCGATAACGGCAAGGGCCAGCTGGTTGCCACGCACGAGCTGAAGGACGCCAAGGACGTCAAGAGCATCGAGTTCAAGAACGCCTACACCACGAATGCTACCGAGGCATCGCTTGCGGGTATCAAGAATCTGCAGGTTGACGACGCTCTGACCCCGGCTGATATCACCGGCAAGTTCACCTTTACCGTGACCGGTGAAGAGGGCGCGCCTATGCCTGCGAGCACGAGCGTGCACAACGACGTTGACGGCAAGGTCGACTTTGGCAAGATCGCCTTTACGCTCGACGACCTTAACAAGGCTCTGGGCGAGAAGCCCGAGAAGCGCGAGCACACCTTTACCTACACCGTGACCGAGTCCGGCGAAGTGGCTGGCGTGACCAACGACGCCAAGCTGTCGCGCAAGGTTTCCTTCACCGTGACTGATGACGGCAAGGGCAATCTGAGCGTATCCCGCAAGCCGGACGGCGATGTGGCATTTACGTTCACCAATACCTATAACGTGACGCCTGTCGAGACGAGCGTTACCGACCAGATCACCGCGAACAAGGTCCTGACTGGCCGCAATCTCATGGACAGCGAGTTCTCCTTCGAGCTCGTCGAGGGCGACAAGGTCGTCGCCACCGGCAAGAACGACGCCGAGGGCAAGATCACGATGGGCGCCGTGAAGTACGACAAGGCCGGCAAGCACACCTACACGCTGCGCGAGGCCAACGGCGGAACCACCAGCAAGGGCATCACCTACAGTGACGCCGAGTACACCATCGAGACCACCATCACGGACAACGGCGACGGCACCCTCAAGGCCGAGCATGTCCTGAAGGACGCCAAGACCGCAACCTTCAAGAACACTTACAGCGTGACCCCGACCGATGCAGACCTCGACTTTGACCTGAGCAAGGCCATCGACGGTCGCGAGTGGACGGATGGGGACGAGTTCGGCTTTACCATTACCGCCCCCGATGGCGCTCCGCTACCCGATCCTGCAACCGTAACCGTGAGCAAGCACGATGCGAAGGACGGCATTGCCGCCATCAAGTTCGGCAAGATTCGCTACACGGCTGCCGGAACCTACAAGTACGAGATCCGCGAGAACGCGGGTAATACGGTCGGCATGACGTATGACTCCCACGTCGCGACCGCCGAAGTAACCGTGACCGAGGACGGCGAGGGCAAGCTGACCGCCAATGTCACCAAGAAGGAAAACGGACGCTTTACCAACACGTACCGCACTGAGCTTAACTACACCGCGGCCGGCGGTCTGTGGCTCAGCAAGTATCTGGACGGCCGCCCCATGACCGAGGGCCAGTTCACGTTTACCGTGACGCCTGCCGACGAGGCCTCGGCCAACGCGCTTGGCCTGCTGCCCGGAGCCAACAACTTCAAGTCCCCTGCGACGGCAGAGGCAACGGTCGGACTGATCGACATTCTGGCTGGTCATGAGGTTAAATTTACGCAGGCTGACGCCGGCAAGACCTTCAAGTACACCGTGGCCGAAAAGAACGACGGCCAGCCCGGTTACACCTACGATGACGCCGTACGCACGGTGACGATCGCCATCGCCGACGACACCGCCGGTACGCTCACTGCTACGACGACCGTTTCCGGTGGTCCCGAGGGCACGCATGAGACGGTCCACAAGAGTGGCGAGAACAAGGTCGAGAAAGCCCTGGTGCCGTTCCACAACAGTTACAGCGCTACGACCAACACGCCTGGTGGCACCGCTGCTCAGGTCGTTGCCACCAAGACTCTGACCGGCCGCCCGATGGCCGACGGCGAGTTCTGGTTCGGCATCGCCTATCAGGGTGAGCTTGTGGCATACGAAAACCTCAAGCCCAATATCGGCGGGCACGTGAGCTTTGATACGCTGCACTACGACACCAAGATGCTTGCTAATCTTGAGGCTGCTGGGCTTGCTTATCGTACCGATAAGGACGGCAAGCTTGCCTGGACCATTAACTACACGGCCTACGAAGATTTATTCGGGCTGCCGAATGGCGTTTCCGCTACAACGTGGAGCTTTGGCTTTAAGGTTATCGTCGTCGACAACGGTGACGGTACCCTGACGGCAACGGTCGACTACGGCGGCGTCGAGCCCTTGTTCGAGACGAAGCCGTCGATGCCGCGCTCACCGGCACTAAGAAGCTCCAAGCTGCCGAGGGCCTGACCCCGGCTGACATCACGGGCAAGTTCACCTTTACCGTGACCGCCGACGAGGCTGGTGCCCCGATGCCCGAGCGCACGACCGCAACCAACGACGCGGCTGGCAACGTGGGCTTTGGCAAGATCCACTTTACGCTCGAGGACCTCAACCGCGCTCTGGGCGTGACGACCGATGCTTCTGACGACGCATCGAGCGACGCCGAAGCCAACACCGGTGAGGCCGAGGTTGACGCCGACGCTGCCGAGACCGATGAGTCCAACGACGAGTCCGATCCCGCAACCCCCACCGCTCCGCGCTCGCACACCTTTACCTATACGGTGACCGAGTCCGGTAGCGTCCCTGGCGTGACCAACGACCCCAACGCCACGCGCAAGGTTTCCTACACCGTGACTGACGACGGCGCCGGACATCTGAGTGTCGTGCGCAACGGCGACGACGGTGCGGACTTCACGTTCACCAACACCTACGTCGTGGCGCCCACCGACTCTTCCGTGACCGATCAGGTCAAGACGGTTAAGCGTCTGACCGGACGTGACCTTGCAACCGGCGAGTTCACGTTTGAACTGCTCGAGGACGGCGTGGTTGTCGCCAGCGGCACCAACGACGCCAACGGCAACGTTACGCTGAGCCCGATCCACTACGAGGCGCCCGGTACGCACACGTACACGCTGCGCGAGGCTCGCCCGAACGCGCTTAGCCTGTACAAGGGTGTCACCTATGACGGCACGACCTACACCGTCGTGACCACCGTCTCCGACAACGGCGACGGTACGCTGGCCGCGACGCACAAGCTCGAGGGAACTACCGAGTCGGCTGGCTTTACCAACAAGTATCACGCCATGCCCACGCAGGTTTCCATCGGCGCCATTAAGGTGCTCGAGGAACGTGAGCTCAAGAAGGACGAGTTTAGCTTTAAGCTCGTTGGCGAGGACATCGAGTCCACCGTCACCAACGATGCCGACGGTAAGATCAACTTCGACAAGTTTGAGTACGACGAGCCCGGTACGTACGTCTATACCATCAGCGAGGTCAAGGGCGACGAGGCCGGTATGACCTACGACAAGTCCGTCTTTACCGCGACCGTCAACGTGGTCGATGACGGCGAGGGCAACCTCAAGGCGAACGTCGCCTTTACCAAGGGTGACAAGAGCGTTGAGGGTATCGTGTTCAACAACACGTACAAGAAGCCCGAGACGCCCGTGCCGACGCCCGACCCCGGCACGCCCAAGACCGTGACGAATATCGTCAAGACGGTCAAGGGTTTCCTGCCCACCACGGGTGACCAGCAGGCCGCCGCACTGCTCATGGTATTTGTTATCGTCATGGCCGGCGTCGGAGCCCTGGTCTGGGGTATCCGTAAGCGCTAGGCACGTCGACAGCGCCCGGGGCCAAAAGGCCCCGGGCGGCCGGCGGGGAGCCAGAACATAGCCCCACCCCCAGCCCCAGCCGCCACGGAGGTATCTCCCTCCTCCGTGGCGGCGCTTTTGTGCGTAGGCAAGAAGGGTTCGCCACGAAACCGGCCCATCTACTACGTTTAGTCCCTTACCCCCAACCATGCTAAAAAACGCGAAAACAAAACCGCAGGTAGTACGCCTGCGGTTTTGTTCAAAATGAAGGTATGGTCAGGGGTACCGAGTCAAACGTAGTAGATGGGCCGGTTTCGTGGCGGGCACCGTCAAATGATCCCCCGGGGACTGAGGGAAACGGGTCATTTTGGTTCCACGAGGCTTGCGGAGGCGCTCGTACAGGGCCGTCCGAAAAAACTATGCCGGTTTACGGGGCCGGATTCCGAATCCCCAACCATGCCGATATCTGTGAAAATAAAACCGCAGGTAGACGAGCTGTCATTTTGCAGAAAACGCGGGTATGGATGGGGGTCCTGAGTTTAGCCCCGTAAACCGGCATAGTTTTGAAATGGCATTAAATCGGTTACAGTCATTTTGCTATGCCGGGGCGGTTGGCCGTTGGGAAATTACCCTCGCAGGTAGGCGATGGCGATTTGGGTGCGGTTACGTAGTCCCATTTTGGCGAGGATTGAGCTGATGTGGTTGCGCACCGTGCCTTCTCCCATATAAGCCGTGGCGGCAATCTCCTTGTTATCGAGGCCGCGGGCGATGAGCTCGGCGACTTCGAACTCGCGGTCGGTCAGGCTGGCAAAGGCGGCGGGCTGGCGAGGCGTGTCCGCCTTGTTACCCATCCCGCCAAAGTCAACATCCTCGATCGCCTTGCCTTCGAGCACGCGTTTGCCGTCCATGACCTGCGACAACGCTGGCGGAATAGCGGCGACATCGGTTTTGATCAGGTAACCGCGGGCGCCCAGCTTGAGTGCCGACACAATGTATTCGTCATCCGAGAACGTCGTCAGAAACACGACGCGTGCCGCGGGGTCGTGCTCGAGGATCTCGCGGGCCGCCGAAAGCCCGTCGCGCCCCGGCATCTGAATGTCGAGCAGCGCGATGTCGGGCGCATGCTCGGTGTAGAGTGCCACCGCGTCGTTGCCGTCGGCGCCGGTTCCCACCACTTCGATCTGTGGCTGGGCGCCCAGGATTATCTTGAGCGAATCGACCACCAAGCGGTCGTCGTCGACAACAATGAGCCTCATCGGGCCTCATCTCCTTGCTGTTTGGGGACGGTGGCAAACACGCGCCAGCCGCCGACGCCGGCGCGCGGGCCGGCGGTGAAGGTGCCGCCAAGCGCCTCAACACGCTCGCGCATGGAGCCGAGCCCCATGCCTTCTGCGACGTTGCTGCTGCTCGCCGGGGTCGCGTCCGCGCCATCATCGGTAACGATGAGCTGGTAAAACGACGGATGCTCCATGCACCGCACAGTAATGGTTTTGGCATGGGCGTGGCGCATGGCGTTGGAAAGCGCCTCGCGCAGCACCGCCGTAAAGCAGTTGGCGACGTTGGCGGGCGCATGCTCGGCCAAAACCTCAAGCTCAACCTGCGGACCGCTGTCCGAGCGTGCGCCTTCAACGATGCGTTCGAGCCGCACGGAGAGGTTGGTCGCATTGTCGTTGAGCGCGTGGACGCTGGTGCGCACAAGCTGGAGCGCCTCGTCAACCGTGCGTTTGACGTCGGCGAAATCGGCGGCGATGCCGGGCTCGTCGGCGTGGACTACGCGTAGAGCCTCGGTCTGCAGCGAGGCTCGCGTGAGCTGGTGTCCGACGTTATCGTGGATCTCGCGCGCGATGCGGGCGCGTTCGGCGAGTGTTGCGAGCTCGACTTCGTAGTCCTGGCGGTCGGCGAGGTCGCGGTTGCGTGCCTCGAGTGCCAGGGCGCGTTCTTGCAGCTTGTCGCGGGTGCGACGCATGCGTTCCTGTTCGCGCCCCAGCTGCGCGGTGCGCAGCGACAGCAACGTGGCGGCGACCGAAAGGATGGCGGTTAGCAGCAGCGTTCGGGTGGTGAGCACGCCGCCACGAAGGTCCGCGACAAGCGCGCAGACAAACACGGCGCCAATCGCCAGTGCGGGCCAGATTCGTTCATGGCGCACGCGTCGCGCGATGTCATAGAAGGCAAGGGGTGCAAACGGCACAAACGGCGGCACGAAGACGGCCGCGATGATGTAAGCGTAGCTCGCGGCCTCGCTTGCGCGTCGCGTGCGTTCCTCCTGTGCGACTTCGGCCAGTGAGGTGGCAATAACGCCAAGGCAAAACGCCGCGACCAGGCGAGCATCCACAGCAAGACCCACGGCGGCCGCAATGCAGCACGCCAGCACGATCGATTTGTCGAAAAGCCTGTTCATACGGGTATTGTACGCGAAGCTGCGTGTGGTGGAGGGGCCGCCTGCGCAACCGTGACATTCCTCCCGTGCGGCAGAGCGGGGGCGTCGGCGGGCCGTACGACCAAGACCTCCACACTCGTGACAAAGCTCACTGGTGCGTGCCGCCCGCTCCTGCGATGATGCAATCGTACCGGGCCGCAAGCAACAGAAGGGCCGCCTCATGACAGACATCGTCCACGTCGAAAACCTCGTCAAGCGCTACGATGACCTTATTGCGCTCGACCACTTTAACCTGAGCATCGCCCCCGGCGAGATCTTTGGCCTGCTGGGCCCCAACGGCTCGGGCAAAACCACGTCCATCAACTGTATCTTGCAGCTGCTTGCCTACGACAAGGGCACCATTGAGCTGTTCGGCGAACCCATGACGCCCGCTCGCTACGACCTCAAGCGCCGCATCGGCGTGGTTCCGCAGCAGGTAGCGGTGTTCGACGAGCTCACGGTGCGCGAGAACATCGACTATTTCTGCAGCCTTTACGTCAGCGACCGCAAGCGCCGCCGTGCGCTGGTAGACGAGGCGATCGACTTTGTCGGGCTGGGCGACTTTGCCAAGTTCCGCCCCGGCAAGCTCTCGGGCGGCCTGGCGCGTCGCCTCAACATCGCCTGCGGCATCGCGCACAAGCCCGAGCTCATCTTCTTTGACGAGCCCACGGTGGCGGTCGACCCGCAGAGTCGCAACGCCATCCTGGAGGGCATCTGCCGTCTGCGCGACGAGGGCGCCACGGTGGTGTATACCAGCCATTATATGGAGGAAGTCGAGCAGATCTGCAGCCGCATCATGATCATGGACGGCGGGCGCGTGCTGGCGCAGGGCACCAACGACGAACTCAAGCGCATGATTCAGATGGGCGAGAAGATCGTGATCGAGGTCGGCGAGGTGCCGAGTGCGGCGCTCGGTGCCGTCGCGAGCCTGCCGCATGTCCTGGACCTGTCGGCGACGGCGGGCCAGCTCACGTTTTCGTGCGAGGCGAGCCCGCATAACCTGACGGACATTCTCGATGCGCTGCGCTCGCATGACGTGGCGCTCGGCCGCATTTATTCCGAACCGCCGACCCTCAACGACGTGTTCCTCGAGATCACCGGCCGCGAGCTGCGCGACTAGGGGGCGGTCATGTTCAACACCATCATCACTACGGTCAAGACACTGCTGCGCCGGCCGAGCACGTGGGTCTGGGGCGCTCTCTTTCCCATCGCGCTTTCCACGATGTTCATGTTTATGTTTGCGAACCTCAGCTCCGACGGCAAGATCGACCCCGTGCCGGTGGCCGTCGTAGCGGATGAGGTCTGGGACGCCTCGACCTTTAAGGGCGTGGCGACGTCGCTTGCCAAGGAAGGCGACGATCAGCTGCTCGAGATCCACGAGCTCGACGACGCAGCCGATGCGAACCGTGCGCTTAAGGCCGGCGAGGTTGCGGGCATCTATACGGTCGACGACGCAGGCGTACCCAAGCTCACACTGCTATCGAGCTACGACAGCTCGCGCGCATCATCGGTGCTCACCGATCGCAGCATCCTGGAGACGGTGGCAAGCTCGTATACACAAAATGCCGAGCTCATGTCCCAGATTGCCCAGGACAACCCGGCGGCGCTCGCCGACCAAGAGGCGGTTGCGCGCGCCCTGTCGCTCGAGGGCGGCACCCGCCGCGTAAGCCTGACGCGCACCACGCCCGACGGCACGACCATTTACTACTACGCGCTCTTTGGCCTGGTCGCGATGATGTCTGCCGAGTTTGCCGCTTTGAGCGTCGTCGACCTGCAGCCCAATCTGTCGGGCCTTGGCGCGCGCCGCTGCGTGGGTGGCCTTTCCAAGACGGCGTCGCTAGCCGGCATCTTTGTCGGCTCGTGGCTGGTTTCCTTTGCCTCGATGGCGGTTGCGATTGGCTACGTGCGCCTAGTCGTTGGCGTCGACTTTGGCGGGCGCGAGGGGCTGTGCCTGCTGGGCGGTGCTGCATCCGCGCTAGCCGCCACGGGCCTGGGGCTCTTTGTGGGCACGCTTCCCGTTAAGGGTGGCAAGGCGTCCAAGTCGGGCATCCTCACGGGCTTTGCCACCACGTGCGCCCTGTTCGCCGGCCTCTACGGCGAGCCGGCGATGGCGCTTGCCGACGACGTCGCCCGCGCCTGCCCGGCCGAGTGCTGGCTCAACCCCGTCAAGCTCATCTGCGACATGTTCAATCGCCTGTATTTCTTTGAGGACCTGGGGCCGTTTGCCGTTCGCGCTGGCGCGCTGGTCCTTATGGCGCTGGTGTTTGTCGCCGCCGCTACGCTGATCTTTGGAAGGAGCCGCTATGAGCACCTTTAAGACCGCGCTTCGCATGGCGCTGGCGCACCCGTTCTACCTGCTCATCTATACGGTGTTCATCTCGCTCATGGGCGTATTCATCGCGGCCTCGGTGAGCTGGAACTCGTCGCAGCTTACCGAGTACAAGCCCTACGACACCAACGTGATTGTGGTCGACCGCGACAATAGCGACCTTTCGCGGGCGCTTACCAAGCATCTGAGCTCACGCTTTGACCTGGTCACGGGCGTTGGTGACGACACGTACGACCTTGCGGATGCGCTCTCCAAGAGCAATAGCGCCAAGGGCAGCGCCGACTGCGTGTTTTTTATCCCGGAGGGGTTTGAGGACGACCTGATCGCGGCTGCCCGTACGGGGGAGGACCTGCCCAAGCTCGATGTGACCTACGGTGCCGGCACCATGGCGGCGGCGCTTTCGTCTGCCGAGGCTTCGCGCTGGATCTCGCTCGCGGGCGCTGCAGCCGCACTTGAGCCCACTGCCTCCAACGGCGACGTTGCCAAGGCCGCCGAACATGCCGCTGCAAAGCGCGCGGAGGTCCAGATCGAGCGGGTCAAGGTCGACTCGGCTGCTGCCGCCACGCTCGAGTCGTACTTCAACTTTGGCGCGTACGCGATTATCTCGTCGGTCATCGTATCGGTGGGGTTGGTGTTCTCGGGCATGAACGAGCCCGAGCGCGTGCGTCGTATGGATGCCGGCCCAATCTCCGAGCGCCAACGTTCGCTTGCCGTGTTTGCCGCCGCCGCCGTGCTCACCGTCTGCATCTGGTTTGTGTCGAGCATGATGGGCGTCGTGGGCTTTGCCGGCGCGGTCGCCGAGGTCGGCGTGGGCCGTGTGTGCCTGGCACTGGCGGCGACGTTTGCCCTGGCGTGCACGCCGCTGGCCGTTGGCTTTGCCCTTTCGGGCCTGGGTGCGCGCGAGGAGCTGCTCAATGGCGTGGGCAACCTGCTCGGCATGCTCATGACGTTTTTGGGCGGCGCTTGGATGCCGCTGTCGCTGATGGGCCCGGCCGTGCAGACCGTGGCGCACTTTGTGCCGACATATTGGGTGAACGACGCGATCGGCAAGGCGCTCGCGTCGGACCTGACGTCTGCCATGTTGGGCGACATCGCCTGCGACCTGGGCGTCACCGTGCTCTTTGCCGTGGCCATCGCCGCCGCAGGCCTGGCCCTCTCACGCACCAAATCCCGCGCCTAGTCACCTAGTCATCGGGTACTCATTGGGGACAGACTTAAACGACCAAGAGTGGTCATTGGGGACAGACTTAAACGACTAGTCATTGGGGACAGTCTTTGCCGATCGGCTGTTTTGCCGGCTGGGTTGGCAAAGACTGTCCCCAACTGCCGGTAGGAAAGGAACGTCCCCAACTGCCGGGTGGCGAAAGAGTGTCCCTAACAGCTAGTCATTTAAGAACGTCCCCAATGACTAGTCTGAAATAAAATCCAGGCCTCGCTCCAAAATAGTTCGCCATGGTTTACTATTACGCTCATAAAGTAGTACGAGGCTAACAACGGGGGATACCATGGCAACGCAGGAAGCCTATGTCCAGGTTAAGGATCTCAAAAAGCACTACGGCGACGGTGATGCGCGCCTGACGGTGCTCGACGGCATCGACACGTCCATCAATCGCGGCGAGATCTGCGTCATGCTGGGGCCCTCGGGCTCGGGCAAGTCCACGTTTCTTAACCTGATCGGTGGCCTGGAGGATGCCGACGCCGGCTCCATCATGGTGGACGGCTGCGACCTCACGGTGCTCAAGCCCGCCGACCTGGGTGAGTACCGCCGCCGCGAGCTGGGCTTTGTCTTTCAGTTCTACAACCTGGTGCCCGACCTCACCATCAAGGAAAACATCGAGGTCACGGCGCACCTGTCCAAAAACCCGCTCAATGTCGACGACCTGCTGCGTTCGCTGGGCCTCTACGAGCACCGCAACAAGTTCCCGCGTCAGGTTTCGGGCGGCCAACAGCAGCGCTGCGCCATCGGCCGTGCGCTCGTCAAGAACCCGGGTCTGTTGCTGTGCGACGAGCCCACGGGCGCGCTCGACTACAAGACGTCCAAGGAAATCCTGCAGCTCATGGAGGATGTCAATCACGAGTACGGCTGCACCATCATCATCGTCACGCACAACGCCGCCATCGCCCGCATGGCCAACCGCGTGCTGCGCCTGCGCGACGGACGCATCGTCGAGGATGAGCTCAACGAGTCGCCCGTCGCGGCCGCCGAGCTCGATTGGTAGGCGGCGCCATGACACCTCTCGCAAAACGTCTCCCGCGCGAGCTGCGCCGCAATATCGGCAAGTACCTGGGCATCTTTCTTCTTATGTGCGGAAGCATCGCCCTCACCTCGGGCTTTTTGCTCGCGGCCCACTCCATCGGTTGCCTTATCGACGACATGCGCGATGCGTACACGATCGAGGACGGCCGCGTGACCACCTCCTTCGAGGCCACCAAAGACCAGCTCAAGGCTGCCGAGGACGCGGCCGGCGATGTCGGCGGCGTCACGCTCTACAAGAATTTCTCCATCGACGCCATCATCAAAAAGACCGCCGGCGACGACGGCACCAAGCGCACGCTGCGCACCTATGCGCACCGCACCAAGGTCGATATCGCGTCCTACTGTGAGGGCAGGGAACCCAAGGCGGACGATGAGGTGGCAATCGACCGTGTCTTCGCCACCAACAACGACCTCGCCGTGGGCGATAAGGTCGAGCTTGAGGGCCGCACCTACACCATCTGCGGCATCATGACCCAGCCCGATAGCCAGGCGCTGTTCCTCAACAATTCGGACTTTACGGTGAACACCATCACCTATGGTGTTGCCGAGGTCACCGACGCCGGCTTTGCCGCGCTCGAGGATGCCGGCGGCGCGCCTGACTACACCTACTCCTTCACCTTTGCCGATCGCGATCTCTCCACTGCAGACCGCATCGATGCCGAGCAGGATATGGTCGAGGCGCTGACCGATGCCGATGCGTGCGTCGACGACCTGATCGATGCCGATTCCAACCAGGGCATTGGCTACGCGCGCGACGACGTAGACGGCGACTCCATGATGTGGATGACGCTGCTCGACATCATCATCGTGATCATGGCGTTCGTCTTTGTGGTCCTTACCGACGCCACCATCGAGGAGGAGAGCGCCATCATCGGCACGCTGCTTGCCAGCGGCTATCGTCGACGCGAGATCGTGCTGCACTACCTTGCGCTTCCCGCCATCGCGGGCGTGGTCGCGGCGCTTTTGGGCACTGCGCTCGGCGTCGTGTTCTTTACCGAGCCCATGCGCAGCCTCTATTACGACTCGTACAGCCTGCCGCCCTTCCAGGTGTACTGGAGCTGGGAGATCTTTGTGAAGTGCGCCGTGGTTCCCGCCGCCGCGCTCATTCTCATCACGCTGGTGGGCCTGCTTCGCAAAATGGGCAAGACGCCGTTGCAGTTTCTTCGCCACGAGGCGAGCGGCAAGTCTGGCACCAAGCGCGGCCTGCGGCTGCCGGAGCGAATGGGCTTTGTCTCGCGCTTCCGCCTGCGTATCTTCCTGCGCAACCTGGGCAACTTCGCCACGCTCTTCGTGGGCATTGCGTTTGCCTCGCTGCTGCTGCTCTTTGGCCTGGCGATTCTGCCCACGATGACGCACTACGCCGACAACCTCGAGACAAGCCTGGTCGCCGAGCACCAGTACACGCTCAAGGCTCCGCTGGAGCTCGAGGGCACCGCCGAGGAGCGCGAACAGTGGTCGGCACTCGAGCGCTTGCAGTCGGTTGACGGCGCACTGCTTTCTGCCGCCCAAGATGCCGATGACGAGCTTGACGACGCGGCCGATGCGGCGCAGGCGGCAGCCGATGCCGCGACCGCATCTCCGTCTGCCGAGAGCCTGGCCGCAGCGCAGGACGCGCTCGCCAAGGTCCAGGACAAGAAGGATGCGCTTTATGCGCGCCTCGATGACCTTGCCGATGCTCTCGGCTGCGACCGCGATGAGGCTATCGACCTGATCGGCAAGGCCTCTAAGATTGACACCGACAACGACGATATCCACCCGGTCAATACGACCGATAACGGCGCGGGCGCAATCGCACAGGCTGAGAAATACGCCGTCTACCAGCTGCAATACGACCGCGGTGGCGGAAATGGCGAGGAGACGATTTCCATCTACGGCATCTCGCCCGATTCGCGCTACTGGAAAGGGCTGGACGTCGGCAACGGACGCGTTGTCTTTGGCGGTGGCTTGCTCGACAAGTTTGGCTGGAGCGAGGGCCAGAAGGTCACGCTCAGCGACAAGTACGAGGGTGAGTATTATTCCCTTGAGTACGCGGGCAAGGACTGTGCCTGGGGCTCCAAGTCGGACATGAATATCTATATGAGTATCGACGACTTTAATGAGCTGTTCGACAACGACGCCGCCTACTTTAACGGCTATGTGAGCAACGAGAAGCTCGACCTCGATGCTCGTTACTTTGCCGGCGACACCACGCCCGACGACATGCGCGCCGTGGGCGACCAATTCATCGGCATGATGAGCAAAATGATCGGAATGATGGTTGGGCTTGCGGTGTTCATCTTCTTGCTGTTTATGTACCTGCTGACCAAGGCTGTGATCGACCACAGCGCCCGTTCGATCAGCTACATGAAAGTCTTTGGCTATCGCGATAGCGAGATTTCGCATCTGTACATCCGCTCGATCACGTTGTGCGTTGCGGCGTCACTCGTGCTGAGCCTGCCGGTCATTATTGGCTCGCTCACGGCCATCTTCCGCTCGATGCTGCTCGCCTATAACGGCAATATCGAGATCTACGTGCCCGCTTGGTCCATGGCGGCGTGCGCAGGAATCGGCTTTGCGACCTACCTGGTCGTGGCACTGCTGCACACGCGCTCCATCAAGCGCGTCAGCTTGGCCGAAGCCCTCAAAGTGCAGGAGTAGCCATCGGGGACAGTCCTTGCCATTCGTCGGCTCGCCTGCCGGCTGGCAAGGACTGTCCCTAACTGCCGGGCGGCGAAAGAGTGTCCCTTGCGACTGGTCATTTAAGAACGTCCCCAATGACTAGGTTCCGTACTTGACTTTAACTCTGCTTTAACTGGTACCATCCTCTATGTCTGTAACGCCATATAGACCGAGGGGATAGATCTATGACCGCAACTGCACCCGCAGCACCCGCTAAGGTGTACTTCACCAACCTGCGCACGCATGCTCGCGAGAGCCAGCTCGACAAGCTCAAGCGCCTCATCCGTCACGCCGGAATTGAGCAGATCGACTTTGAGAACAAGTTCGTCGCTATCAAGATTCACTTTGGCGAGCTGGGCAACCTGAGCTTTTTGCGTCCCAACTACGCCCGCGCCGTCGCGGATGTCGTGAAGGAGCTGGGTGGCAAGCCCTTCCTCACCGACTGCAACACGCTCTATGTGGGTAGCCGCAAAAACGCGCTCGAGCACATTGATACCGCCTACCAGAACGGCTTTACCCCGTATGCCACGGGTTGCCAGATCATCATCGCCGACGGCCTCAAGGGTACCGACGAGGCACTCGTCCCGGTCGAGGACGGCGAGTACGTACACGAGGCCAAGATTGGTCAGGCGCTCATGGACGCCGATATCGTGATCAGCCTCACCCACTTTAAGGGCCATGAGCAGGCCGGTTTTGGCGGCGCCATGAAGAACCTGGGCATGGGAGGCGGCAGCCGTGCCGGCAAGATGGAGCAGCATGCCGCCGGCAAGCCGAACGTCGCGACCGAGCACTGCGTTGGCTGCCATGCCTGCGAAAAGATCTGCGCGCACAACGCTATCTCGTTCGACGGCACCCGCGAGCGCGAGCTTGCCAGCGGCGCCACTCGCACGGTGCACGTGGCTGCCATCGACCACGATCGCTGCGTGGGCTGCGGACGCTGCATTGCGGCATGCAACCAGGACTGCATCAAGCCCGGTTATGAGGCCGCGGCCGACGTGCTCAACTGCAAGATCGCCGAGTACACCAAGGCCGTTGTCCAGGATCGTCCCAGCTTCCACATTTCGCTGGCTATGGATATCAGCCCCAACTGCGACTGCCATCCCGAAAACGATACGCCTATCGTCAGCGACATCGGCATGTTCGCGAGCTTCGACCCGGTCGCCATCGACCAGGCCTGCGCCGACGCCGTCATGGCGTCCGAGCCGCTGCCCAACACCGAGCTCACCGATAGCGCGGCCAAGATGGAGCACAACCACGAGCATCTGGAGGGCGAGCAGGCCAAGGATCCCTTCTGCATCACGCATCCCGACACCGACTGGCGCGTGTGCATCGCGCACGCCGAGAAGATCGGCCTGGGCACGAGCAAGTACGAGCTCATCGAGGTCAAGTAGCACCTAGCTATTGGACAAAATAAGCGCCTTTGTAGCGTAAGTTGAGCAAAAGCCGCCCACGAGCACAACGCTCGCGGGCGGCTTTTCAGAAGTGTGGTGAAAAATCGAATACCGCCGACCACAAACCGATTTTTGGCAACAAAACCCCAGACGTTGCTTTTTGCCTAAAAATACTCGTCGAGGAAGTCGTCGACCGTGTTCCAGTAGAGTTCGGGGTCGACCTGCGCGCTCTTGGCGTGGGTGGCGCCATGGACGGTGAGCTTTTGCTTGACCTTGCTGGCGCACGCGTCGTAGTTTTGGTCGAGCATGCTGTACGGCACAAAGGTGTCTTGGTCACCGTGGATAAACAGCATGGGAACCGTCGCGCGCTTGAGCTGTTCCACGCTGCTCGCCTTATGAAAGTCGTAGCCCGCGCGCACGTTGCACACCAAGTTTGCTACATCGAGCAAGGGAAAGCTGGGCAGGCCGAACACGTCCTTGAGCTGCAGAGAAAACTCGTCCCAAACACTCGTATAACCGCAGTCCTCGATAATGCATTTCACGTTTGCGGGCAGAGACTCCCCCGCGACGTTCATGGCAGTTGCCGCACCCATCGACTCGCCAAAGACCAGGATGCGCGCCTCGGGGTCAGCCTGAACGATTCGCTCGATCCATGCGACGATGTCGAGGCGCTCGGGCCAGCCCATGCCGATATAGTCGCCGCCGGAGCGCTCGTGGGCGCGGGCGGCGGGCGCGAGCACGTTCATGCCGCGGTCGTGGAATCGCTTGACGTATCGGGCCATACCGATGGGCTCGTTGGTATATCCATGCAGGCAGACGGCGTAGTCGTGCGTGCTCTCCGAAGCAGCAAAATACCAAGCGGCAAGCTCGGTTCCGTCATCTGCGGTGAGGCTGCTGCTCTCGCGATTCTCTTTAAACCACGCCCGCGCCTCGGTATCCTCGGCATCCGGCTGCTCACCTTCTTTGTCGTTCTTGCTATCCTGCATCATCTTCATGGTGTACGGCGCTTGGGGGTTCAGGGCAAAGTCAAACAAAAAGTTGCCGGCAAATCCGAGCAGCGCAACGACAACCACCAGCGCAACGATGCCGGCTATCTTGAGCTTTCGATGGGAACGTGCGTTTTGAGCCATGCGGTATTCTCCTATAAGATGTTAATACATCAACATTCAATGCAAGCGCATTATGGACGTTCGCCGTTGATGCGTCAACAAGCAAAGAATGGGTAAACAAAGGGTCACGTAAGGTGCAAATTTCGCACGCACCCAGACGCTTTGATATAGTGTTGAGAACTCTTTACGTTGGAGGATGTAACCGGCATGTCCGATTCGAGCGACAGTTCTAAGCCGCGACCCAAGATCGCGGCCGTTCCACACTACACGGTGGGCGAGGAGATCATGAACTCCGTCACCCATGGTGTCGGCTGCCTGCTGGGTATCGCGGGCCTGGTGCTCCTGATCGTATTCGCCGCCCTGCGCGGCGGAGGCCCAGCCCACATGGCCGCGGCAATTGTCTATGGCGTCAGTATTATCCTCGAATACCTAGCCTCCACGCTCTACCATGCGATTCAGCCCGCGGGCGCCAAGCGTGTGTTCCGCATCATCGACCACAGCTGCATCTACCTGCTCATAGCCGGCAGCTATACGCCGTTTTGCCTCATCACGCTTGCAAACGACGGCGGCGCCGTGCTGTTCTTTGCCGTATGGGCCATCGCCATTATCGGCATCGCCCTCGAGTGCTTTATGCGCGAGCGTCAGCCGCACTGGGTAAGCGGCCTGGTCTACCTGCTGATGGGCTGGCTCGTCGTCTTTAAGCTGCCCGAGCTCGTGGCGCTGCTGAACCCCGTCGCGCTTGCCCTGCTCGCCGTCGGCGGCGTGTGCTATACCGTGGGCGTGCCGTTCTATATCGCCAAAAACGTGCGCTATCTGCACAGTGTTTTCCACTTGTGGGTGCTCGCTGGCAGCATCTTCCAGTTCATGGCGGTGATCCTCTTCGTAATCTAGCGACCGCGCCCACGGCCCCGCTCGCGCGGGCGAACGGCGCAATTGCCGTATCCGCCATCAACGTTTTACCTTAACGTCCCGAATCTTGGAGGTTCGAGAAACTCCCGATGGACATAACCATCTCCCTTATCACCACCCTCGTTTTGACCCTCATCAACGGCTACTTCTCTATGTCCGAGATGGCGCTCACCACGGCTAAGCGCGCCGTGTTGGAGCACGATGCCGAGGAGGGCGATAAGCGCGCCGAGCGCGCCGTCCAGCTCGCTGCCGACTCCGATCAGCTGTTGGCCACCATCCAGGTCGCCATCACGCTCGTGGGCTTTGCCTCGTCCGCCGTCGCCTCGACGAGCCTGTCCGACCCGCTTGCCACGTGGCTCATGAGCTTTGGCATCGCGCCGCTTTCCGCCATCGCGCGCGGCCTGGCGCCGGTCATCATCACCGTCGCCGTCGCCTTTGTGTCCATCGTGATCGGCGAGCTCGTGCCCAAGCGCATCGGCCTCGCTAACGCCGAGGGCGTATCCAAGCAGGTTGTGGGACCGCTCTCCGTGTTCCAAAAGATCGCCCGCCCGCTCGTGTGGCTGACCGGTGCCTGCTCCGATGGCCTGGCCCGCATCCTGCGCATCAAGAGCGCCGACGACCGCCAGAACGTCTCGGAGGAAGAGATCAAGTACATGGTCTCGGAGCAGGACGACCTGCTCGACGAGGAAAAGCGCATGATCCACGAGATCTTCGACCTGGGCGACACCGTGGCTCGCGAGGTCATGGTGCCGCGCGTGGACACCACCATGTGCGAGGACGACGAGACGGTCGCCGACGTGCTGTCCACCATGCGCCAGACCGGCTTCAGCCGCATCCCCGTCTATCACGAGGACCCCGACAACGTCGCGGGCATCGCGCACATCAAGGACCTGATCCAGCCCGCGCTCGACGGCAAGGGCGACCAGCCCATCGCCGGCTATTTGCGCGACGCCGCCTTTGTGCCCGACACCAAGGACATCCTGCCGTTGCTGTCCGAGATGCAGACCTCGCACGACCAGATCGTGGTCGTCGTGGACGAGTACGGCGGCACGGCCGGCATCATCACCATTGAAGATATCGTCGAGGAGATCGTCGGCGAGATCGAGGACGAGTTCGATCCCGACAACAAGTACCTCACGCGCCTTTCGCGTCGTGAGTGGCTTGTCGATGGGCGTTTTTCGTGCGATGACGCGATTGAGCTTGGTTGGCCGCTCGAGGAAAGCGATGATTATGAGACCATCGCCGGCTGGATTCTGGAGCTTTGCGACTCGGTGCCCGACATCGGAGAGGTGTTTGAGGTCGCAGGGTACAAGTTCAAGGTACAGTCGATGCGTGGCCAGCGCATCTCGCTCATTCGCGTGATCGCTCCGGCCGAAACCGATAAGAAGGATTCCGAGTCCTCGGCAGAGAAGCCGGCGGCGTCGGGTGCGGGCTCTGCGGATCCGCACGATGGCGACGAGTAGGGCAAGGAAGAGTAGGGGAGAGTTATGGCAGGCCTGTTCAACATCCTTAAGGTCACCGTCAGCGAGGACAAGATTTGCGCGCACGTGCTGGTGAACCCCGGCATGCCGCTCATGACCTCGGAGGATATCGAGGCCACGGCGCGCGTGTACTACTTGGTGCCCGCGATTGCCAAGCATCTGTGCCTGGGCGATTCGGGCCGCGAGTTCCAGGACTGCATGGGCCAGACCGAGCTTTGCCACCTGCTGGAGCACGTGACGGTCGAGCTCATGAACGAGACCGGTCTTGCGGGCAGCATCTCGTGCGGCCGCACGCGCGTGAGCGAGCACGACGAGCGCGTCTTTGAGGTTGAGCTTTCGTGTCCCGATGACGCGTTGGCCATTGGCGCGCTGTCGTCGGCGACCTTTATGATGGACTGGGCGTACCTGCATGCCGATCAGCCGGCCCCCGACGTGGAAGGCACGGTCGCGGGCCTGCGTAACCTGGTGCTGGGCATGCGTGCCGAGGCCGAGGGCAAGGATCCGCACGAGGCCGTTGCCGCTGCGAACGGCGAAGATACTGCCGAGGACGAGGGCGCTGACGAGGGCGATGTGCCGGTTGACGCCGAGCCCGTTGCCGATGCGACCGCCGAGCCCGTTTCCACCGAGCCCCAGGGCGTCCCCAACTTTGACGACGAGCCCCAGGTGGCGATTGATACCGAGGGCGCGGTTGCCGAGAACCACGAGGCCTCCGCTGCCGTCTTTGGCGGTGCGGCGACGGTTCCGGCGGGACCTGCGCATGAGGGCGGCCTGCCGCTCGTGGACGGCGCCGGCGAGGACCCGGGTGCCACGGTGGCCATGCCGGCTATGCCTCAGGAGTAGGCCTACGCGTTTATCACCATCACGTACCTGCGCCTTTGCCGTACGCAGATGAGCGGAGCGGCAAGTGATGCGCTGCGGGTATAATGGACAGCATTCAAACGGTGGGCACCGACGTGCCCGCAGGAGAGGAATGATCATGGGTAAGACTTTCAGCTTTGTCTCCGGCGCACTTTTTGGTGCTGCTGCTGGCGCTATTATCGGCGTTGCTCTGGCCCCGCGCTCGGGCGCCGAAACCCGCGCCATGGCTGCCGATATCGCCAACGACGCCTGGGACAATATGCGCGACACCTACGAGCACGGCGCCGAGGAGGCCCGTGCTGCGGTGAATGACTTTGGCCCGATGGTCGACGCCAAGACCGACGACCTGCGCGCCAAGGTCGACCTGGCCCGCGAGCGCATGGACCAGCTGCGCGAGCAGCTCAACGACGCCATTTCGGGTGGCAACGTGACGCCTGCCGCCGACGTCGTGGTCGAGAACGCCGTCGAGGCTGATGCCGGGGCTGCGGAACCCTCGACCGAGGCATAATGCGCGCTGGGGATTTTGTCGGCGCCAAGATCTATCGCAAGCCTACCGAGGACAAGCGCACCAAAAAGGACGGCACGCCGCGCAGCCCCAAAAAGCTCGGAAAGATTCACTTTCCGGTCTTTACCCCGGGCGGTACGCGCGTGGTCGGCTTTATGGTCCGCCAGTCCGATATCGCGGGCATGATCGAGCGTCCCGACCGATTCGTAGCGCTCGACGCCATTGGTGTCTACGAGGGCGCCATTGCGGTCGATGACGTCAAGGACACGTACGATGCCGCCGCCGCCAAGCGCCTCGACATCAACCTGGACGATTGCATCATCTGGGTCGGTATGGACGTGCGCACGGAATCGGGCGACGTCGTGGGCTATTGCTCGGACGTTGAGTTCAAGCCGCGCTCGGGCATCGTGCAGGCATTCTATGTGACCGCCGGTGCTGCTTCGAGTGTTTTGGTTGGTGACACGCAGGTGCCGCCGACGATGCTGCGCGGCTACGAGAACGGCGCGATGGTCGTCTCGGACGAGGTCAAGTCGCTCGGGTATTCGGGCGGTGCGGCTGCCAAGGCCGCCGAGGCCAGCGTCGTGGTGGGCGACAAGGTCAAAAAGGGCGCCAAGGTGCTCGACGACAAGGGATCGGTCGCCGTGGACAAAGGCAGTCGCGCACTGGGCAAGCAGCTCGGCAAGACGCGCGGCATGTTCAAGGCCTTTAAGGACGAATACCAAAAGGCGAGCGGAGGCTCGTCAAAAGCTACAAAATAGCGACGTACCAAATGATGGGAGGCAAGCCGGAGACCTGTTGCTCCGGCTTGCTGTGTTTATGGGGGAGGGCACATGCGCCAAAACGGATCCAACTTAAACGGGCGTTCGGGTGCGCGTCCGACGGCGCGCCGCGACCTGGGGCAGCTGCCCAGCGGTCAGCGCCGTCGCCGCCGTAAGCCCGGCGCGATGTACCTCAACCATAGCCGCGGGTTTAGCGACCGCAGCGCGCGCATCGGCAACGGGCGCTCGCCGCGCCGACCGTCCCGTCTGCCCTATGCGCTCATTGCCGTGGGCTGTGCGCTCGTGCTGTTTATCGCTGCCGTCGTGGGCTACGTCAACCGCAGCGTGGACGTGGAACTCAACGGGCAAAAGACCGCGGTGCGCGTGGGCTCTACGCTGCAGAATCTCATCGACGACCAGGAGTTGACCGATACCTACGACGCAGGCGACCTGCTGGCCGTCGATGACAGCGTGCTCAAGCGCCATGGCGGCGAAAAGCTGTCGGTTAAGGTGGACGGCAAGCGCATAAAACAGGGCAAATGGGATAGCCGCGAACTTGAGGGCGGCGAGAAGGTGACGGTCAAGGATGGCCGTAACACCTACGAGAAGCACGAGGTTCAGGCTACGGTTATCGAGCCCAAGCTCAAGGTCGAGGGCACGGGCGCTATCGAGTATGTGCAGACATGGGGTGTCCAGGGCCGCTCCGAGGTGTGGGTTGGTGAGCAGTCGGAAAAGACGCAGGACCGCGGCGAGGTTGTGCCCGCCACCGATTGCGTCGTTGCGTGCGCCAGCGTGGCGCCCAAGGGCAACAAAAAGTACGTGGCGCTGACGTTTGACGAGGGTCCGAGCGGCGCCACCAAACAGATCTTGCAGGTGCTCAAGGAAAAGGGCGTTACCGCGACGTTCTTCCTTTCGGGCGATGCGGCCGAGGCCTCGCCTGCCACGGCCAAGGCGATTGTCGATGCCGGGTGCGAGATCGGATCCAACAGCTACAGCGACGATTCGCTCAAGGGTCAGGACCGTGAGACGGTACGCGAACAGATCACGAAAGGCACCGATGCGATTAAGTCGGCGACCGGCGTGAAGACGATGCTGCTGCGTGCTCCCTACGCTGCCTTTGACGAGCAAAACTGGATTGATGCGATGGACCTGGTCTCCGCCGTGGTCTCGTGGAATATTGACTCGGGCGACTGGCTGCTCAACGGTGCCGACGAGCAGGTCTCAACGGTGCTCGATTCGGTGACGCCGGGCAATATCGTGCTGCTCACCGATAGGGACGAATGCGCCGAGCAGACGCTCGAGGCGCTGCCGCAGATCATCGACGGCCTTGTCGCCGACGGCTACAAGATCGTGACGCTCAGCGACCTGGTCAAGACGGACACGTCGCTGAGCAAAAAGCTCACCTCGCTGACGAAGGTCACCATGCCCAAGGACGCCGTGTTCCCCCAACTTGCCGAGGACGATGACACCACAGAGTAGTCATTGGGTAGTCGTTTAAGAACGTCCCCAATGGCTATGTCACGGATACGTCAGCGTTTGGTATGCCTGCAATGTGCAGCGCATAAATTCGATGCCGCAGGGCGATGCTGATGCTATAGTTACTGCGGTTAATGAGGGTCAAGAGAAAGGTTACAGGTGAAATCCAAACCTCGACCATACAGTCGATGACCCCATGCAGGTGCTTTTTGCGCATGCACGGGGTGTAAGCGTCGAGCGGCGTGCCGCCCGCGCATGCGTATACATATCCAGAAGCCCCCGGACGCCGCACGCGCGGCCGCGTCCGGAGGAATAATGATGGGGAGCACCATTGAATTATCTGAGTGAGATGCTCAAATTGCCAGTCTTGGACGTCGACGGCGAAAAGCTCGGCGTGGTCAACGATTTTGGCATTGCAACCGGCGAAGTTTTTCCGCACGTGACGTCGCTCGCGTTCCGCGGTCCCGGCAAGACGCCGTTCATGATCAGCTGGCGCAAATGGGTCGACCGCATCGACGAGACGGGCGTGTATCTCAATACGTCTGCCACCAATATTCGCTTCTCGTACCTGCAGCCGACCGAGCTCCTGCTGGCGCGCGACGTTCTCAATAAGCAGATCGTCGACACGCAGGGCATGAAGGTCGTGCGCGTCAACGACATCAAGTTTTCCATGTCGGGCGAAAATCAGCTGCGCCTGCTGGGTGCCGAGGTCGGCGCCCGCGGTCTGCTGCGTGCAATCAGCCCCGCGCTCGAGCACGTCGTCGAGGGCTTTATGAAGCACCTGGGCAAGCCGCTCAGCGAGGACATTATCGCCTGGTCCTACATGGACCTGCTCGACCGCTCGACCAAGAACATTCAACTCTCGGTGTCGCACAAGACGCTCGGCGAGCTGCACCCTGCCGACATCGCCGACATTATCGAGCAGCTCGACCCGCGCTTGCGTGCGCAGGTGTTTGCGCAGCTCGATACTGCCCAGGCCGCCGAGGCCATCTCGGAGTTCGATGACGACGAGCTTATGACCGAGATGCTCGAGGGCCTGTCCGACACCGACGCATCGTCGATGCTGGCCATGATGGACCCGGACGACGCTGCCGACCTGATCGACGAGCTTGATTACGAGAAGGCCGAGAAACTCCTGCGCCTGATGGGCGTCAAGGAGGAGAAGGCGATTCGTAACCTGCTGGGGTATGAGGACAACACCGCCGGCCGCATCATGACCTCGGAGTTTGTCTCCCTGCCCGCTACGGCAACGGTCGGTGACGCCATCGAGGCGATTCGCGAGCTCGACGAGGACTTCGAGAGCGTCTATTACGTCTATACCGAGGATCCGAGTGGCATGCTGACCGGCGTGCTTTCGCTGCGCACGCTGATCGTAGCCGACCGCGACGCCACGCTGGGTCAGTTGGCCTATCGCGACCTGGTCTATGTGTCGCCCGACGAGGACCAGGAAGACGTGACGGACGAGATGACCAAGTACGACCTGGTTGCCATCCCTGTCTGCGACGAGAACCGTCATATCCTTGGTATCGTGACCTTCGACGACGCCATGGACGTTATCGCCGAGGAGCATCAGGAGGACCTGCAGATCGCCGGTGTCGGCTCGGGCGATAGCGCGTCGGACGACTCGACGAACGTGCTCAGCTGGTTCGTGCATCGCCAGTACTGGGTTGTTGTATGGGGCATCGCGTCGTGCATCATGGCGACCGTGCTGGGAACGGCGCTCGGCTCCGCGCATCTGGTGGTGTTCCCCATGTGCGCCATGCCGCTCGTGCTGCTGGCGGCCTCGCGCATGGTGTCGTTCGTCAAGAACTACTTCCTGGAGTATGACGGTCACGACGACGAGCCCAAGCCGTATCTGGGATTCTTCTTCCAGAGCACGGGCATGGGCCTGATTCTGTCACTCGTGACCTACCTGTGCGCCCAGCTGGTGCGCACCGCTGCATTCCCCGATGCCTCTATGTTTGAGGAGCAGCTCTTTACCGGCTGCTTTAACATTGCCGCCATCATTTGCCTGGTTGGCAACATGAGTGCTGTGATTTACCTGATGGTGCTGTTCTGGCGTGACGAGCATGACCTCAACACGTCGGGCACCGCCATGAACGTTATTGCCGTCATGATCTCGTGTGTGGCGTATTGCATCGCCGCGGTGCTGCTCGCCATGTCAGTCATGGGCTAGGTGGTCGCGTGCAAAATACCAAGCAAAAGTCGGGCACCAAGCAAAAGCTGACCATCGCGGCCATCTTTGGCGCTATGGGTCCCGGTCTGCTGGCGGCGCTTTCGGGCAATGACGCCGGCGGCATTGCAACGTATTCCAGTGCGGGTGCCAGCTATGGCTACAAGATGCTCTGGATGCTTCCCGTCATGACTGTGCTGCTCATCGTGACGCAGGAGACCGCGGCGCGTTGCGGCTGCGTGACGGGCAAGGGCCTGGCATCGCTCATTCGCGAGCGCTTTGGCGTGCGCAAGAGTGTACTTGCTATGGCGGCGCTGTTGATCGCCAACACGGCTGTGACCATTTCGGAGTTTGCGGGTATTGCGAGCGGCCTTGCCCTCTTTGGCGTGCCGGCGAGCATCTCGGTGCCGTTGGTGGCGCTGCTGGTGTGGATGCTTACCATGTCGGGGAGTTTCCAGCGCATCGAGAAGATTCTGCTGCTGGTGAGCTGCGTGTTCGTGACCTACATCGTCGCCGCGTTTATGGCTGGCCCCAACTGGGGTGAGGTCGCGGTCGACCTGGTCGTGCCTAACATTCAAAATGACCCCAGCTACGTGTCGCTCGTGGTCGCAACGATCGGTACCACCATCGCGCCGTGGATGATTTTCTTGGCGCAGAACAACGTGGTCGATAAGAACGCGGGCGAGGACGACATCGTGCTGCAGCGTATTGATACCGTGAGCGGCTCGCTTGCCGCCGATGTTATTGCCGGCTTTATTATCATCACGACCGGCACGGTGTTGTTCCCGGCGGGTATTCAGATTAGCGATGCTGCCGATGCTGCCCGCGCGCTGGAGCCTATTGCGGGTCAGTGGTCTACGGTACTGTTTGCCTCGGGCCTGGTCGCGGCGAGTTTCTTGGCTGCCTGCGTGCTGCCGGGCGTTACGTCGAGCGCTATCTGCGAGGCATTTGGCTGGGAGCGCGGTGCCGACCGCAGCTGGGACGAGGCCCCGGTCTATCGCGGCATCATTACGGCCATCATCGGTATCTCTGCCGTGCTGGTGCTTATGCCCGGCGTCGATCTGTTCCAGATTATGATGACCTCGCAGGTCATCAATGGCGTGCTACTGCCCGTGGTTCTGGTGTTCCAGGTGGTTATCGCCGCCGACCGTCACATTATGGGCGCCAACCGCAACGGCCGCGTATGGAACGTGCTCACGTGGGCGACTATCGGCGTGATTACGGTGCTCACGGTCGTCATGTTTGTCCTGCAGGCGATGGGCTACAGCGCTTAACGCCCACTTTTGCTTCCGAACAGGCCGCAGCGATGGACTGCGGCCTGTTTTTTGCCCGCTATAGGGCATTAGTTATATGGCAGTGGACAAAAAATGCCAAATATGAGTACTGTTGCTAAGTGAATAGCATTTACATCCAAGAAGATAATGGACATAGCCGATAGTATGTTCATTAAAATTGGCTCCAATATGTCTTAAACCAGTCAGGTTGGCTGCTTTAGGGGGTTGTAGGGGTCGCTCGGACGTCATTTTGGGTGGTTTTGCCTGCTACTAAAATGGTAACAGTACTCATATTTGCCCCTTTTTGTCCACGACCCCTTGGAGCCGGCTCGAAAAGAGTGATTTTGGGTTGTTTGCTGCGGGTGTGGGCTTGGAAACAACGTTCGGGGTGGCGAGGCGCCCAGAATTTGGTCGCAAGGAGGGCGTTCCTCGGCTGTGTCAGGAGTGTCCCTGGGTGCCGGCACATAAGGAACGTCCCTAACTGTCGGAGGGGGTGCCTGCCGTGGCGCACCCCTCCGGATGTGGGAAGTTTGCGCTGCAGGTTACTTGTCGGTGCCCAGCTTGTGCGGCTTGAGAGCGAGCGCATTGACGAGCGCGTCGGTGGCAGACTTGACGGCCGCCGGCTGCAGATCGTTGACGTGATCCTCGGGATGCACGGGCAGGTCCTTCTTGACTGCATCGTGGATCAAGTTGAGGTACTCAGTCACGCCAGTGGTCGACAGGTGCGTGCCATCGCCATCGAACAGGTCGTTGCGATTGGCACTGTATCCGTACCAGTCGATAACGCGCACGTTCTTGTAGCGCGTAGCAGCGTTGGCGATGGCCTGGTTGGTAGAGCCAACCCACGGCTGCGGGCTGCGCGTGTTCACAAACACCACAATACGCTTATCTCCTGCATCGGTCATGATGGCGTCGATCTGGTCGTCGGTTACCAAGCCGTTGGTGCCCAGTGCAAAGACCACGATCTTGCCGGCAAGGTTCTGTTGGAGATAGCCCTCAAATGTCGCGCGGCCCGCATCAAACTGGCGGCCCTTTTCGGCATCGATATGGCTGTGCGGGAACACGCCGTCAAAGGAATCAACGGCGCGCAGCGACACGGAGTCACCGATCATCAACAGGTCGTAGGAGCCATCGGGGAAGCCGTCGTTGTCCTTGTCGGTGTCGTCGGCCGCCTGTTGGTCTGTGGGCGCGGTGTTTTTGGCTTCCTTGTTGAGGACTTCGGCGCCCTCACCGCTCAGTGCGGAGGTCTCCGGCACAAAGATCAGGCCGCCCAGTGCAACGACCAACACGACAGCGCAGGCTGCGCAGACAGGGACGTGCGCGCGCACCCAGTTGGCGGGCGCGGTGGTGCCGTCGCGGAACTCGGATACGGTGCGCCCAAAGGCGCCCTTTCTAAACGGCGTCTCGATAAAGCGATATGAACATTCGGCTACGGCGACCACCAACAACACCTGCAAAATGTACTGCCACCACGGCGTATCGTTGATGTTGGCGACCGGGTTCATGAGCAACAGTAGCGGATAGTGCCACAGGTAGATGCTGTACGAGCGCTTGCCAACCCACACGAGCGGCTCGGCGGACAGTGCGCGGGCAACCATTCCCTGGGGCTGCACGCAGGCCGCGATGACCATGAGCGTGAGGATGGAGCATAGCAGCGTGCCGCCGCGATACTGGAACGCGGTGTAGCCGTTGGTGAGCGCGACCATGGCGGCAAGGCCAACCAGACCCACGACGCCCAACACATCGATGGATGCGGGCGAGGACCAAAAGCGCACGAGGGCGCTCGGCTGTGCCGGGACGGTCTCGGCTGCGTTGTCGGCCTTCTCGCCAGGCTTGCCCTCGGCGTTCTTGCCGTGCTTGGCGGCGCCAGCCAGGCGATTGAGCCCCAAACGATGAGCGAGACGCACCGGCGCCAGGTCGCGATCGGGGATAAAGGCCATCCAGGCGCCCAGCAGCAGCGAGAAGACGCGGGTGTCGGTGCCGTAGTACACGCGGCTGGGGTCGGCGGCAGGGTTGTAGAGCACCATCATGGCAAGGGCGGATACCGCTGCGAGTCCCAGGACCATACGGCGCGTGTTGGGTTTGCTCACATGCATGGACACCATGGCAAACAGCAGCGGTGGCCAAACCAGGTAGAATTGTTCCTCGATGGCGAGCGACCAAAAGTGCGTAAGCGGCGAGGGGTCGCCCAGGGCGTTGAAGTACGAAACGTCCTGCATAATCTGCCACCAGTTGTTAAAGAACAGCAGCGACGGCAGAATGTCGGGACGCATCTTGGTGAGCATCACGTGGTTGAAGACGGTGCACAGCGCACAGGTTACAACCACAACGGTCACCACGGCGGGGACCAGGCGACGGATGCGGCGGATCCAGAAGCTCTTGAGGTCGATGCGGCCGGTCTTAGCGACTTCGTTGAGTGGCAGGCGTGTGATCAGATAGCCCGAAAGCACAAAGAAGATCGTGACGCCAAGCAGGCCGCCCTGAGCCCACGTGAGGTTGAGGTGATAGAGCACCACCGCGACGACGGCAAGCGTGCGCAGGCCGTCGAGCGCAGGGATGTAGCGGGACTTGGGGCGAGCAGGCGTCTGCTCCGCGGCGGGAGTGTTGGCGCGGCCAGCGTTGTTGGCAGAAGCGCGATGGGGGCTCGCGGTGCGTCGCGGCTCGTTGGCACGGCGCTCGCCCTTCACGCGTTCGTGCGGCGCCGGCTCGTTGCCCGTGCGGCGTCGACCGCGCGAGCCCGATTGCGAGAATTGTTCCATAAAACATCATCCAATGACGAGAATAATCAGCACGTATTCATTGTAGCTGCCTGCCCCTGTGAATGCTTGCTGCTGGCGCAAGCTCAAGCGCGCGTCCACATCAAAGTGGACTAAAGTTATAGGGGGTGCGAGAGTGCACAATCGTTGGTCGATGGTGGGCGCAAAGCCCGAAGACGAGGAGGTTTCCATGGCGGATCACAGCATCGTTGCGGTGTTCGGCAGCATGAACATGGACCTTTCGGTGGCGTGCGAGCGCATGCCGCGCGCGGGCGAGACGGTCGATGGCAGCGGTTTTATCACCAACGCCGGCGGTAAGGGAGCCAATCAGGCCGTTGCCGCTGCGCGCATGGGTGCGCGCACGTGCATGATCGGCGCTGTTGGGCGCGATACCTTTGGCGATGCGCTTGTGGCAGGGCTCCAAGATGCCGGCGTGGGCGTTGAGTCCGTGACACGTCTCGACGACGTGGAGACCGGTACTGCGACTATCATTCGCTGTGAGAGCGACAACCGCATCGTGCTGTCGCCGGGCGCCAACCATGCGCTTGCGGGCGAGGACGTTGCCCGCGCACTGAGGCGCTTGGTGGCCGACGAGCTCGACGGCGATGCCAGCGAGATTGCCCCGGCTGCTGGCGGCGTCTTTATCGCCCAGGGCGAATGTGACCTTGCGGCGACGGCCGGGGCGCTTGCTTGCGCTCACGAGCTGGGGTTCTATACGATCTTTAACCCGGCGCCCGCCTGCGACCTGCCGGCAGGAGCGTGGCCAGCGGTCGACCTGGTCTGCCCCAACGAGACCGAGTGCCAGGTACTGACGGGCATTCTGCCCACGGATGATGCGAGTTGCGTCGCCGCGCTCAATGCGCTGCTCGACAAGGGCGCCGGGGCTGCGGTCATCACGTTGGGCGGCGCCGGCTCGGTTACGCTCGGCGATGGCGGTGAGCCGCTGCGCATGCCGGCGCTTTCGAGCGCGGTGGTCGATACGACGGCCGCGGGCGATACGTTTATCGGCGCGTTGGCGGCGGCTCGTCTGGAGGGCCTGCCGCTCTTTGAGTGCATGGCGGCGGGTGCTCGCGCCTCGGCGGTGACGGTGTCGCGCCTGGGCGCTCAGCAATCAATTCCCACGCGTGCGGAAGTCGAGCACAAGTTTGGTTTAGACGGTTTGGATGTAGACGGAGAAGCGGAGTAGAACAATGGCAACCAAGAAGCTGATCCTTGATCTGGATATGGGTGTGGATGATGCGATGGCGCTTGCCTACGCCATCGCGAGCCCCGAGGTGGAGCTCGTCGGCATCACCACGTGCTTTGGCAACGTGCGCGTCGAGCAGTCGGCGCACAACTGCTTGGCGGTGCTCGACCTGTTGGGTCGTCCCGAGGTGCCGGTGTACCTGGGCGCCGATCGTCCCATGAAGGCGACCGAACCCTACACGCCGCCGGCGTCCACCACGCTTATCCACGGCAAGAACGGCATCGGCGGCGCAAGCGTGCCCGCCTCGCCGTACGAGCCGGTGGGCGCGACGTCGGCCGACGGCAATGCGGCGGTCGATTACCTGATTGATGCCGCGCGTACCTATGGTCCCGATCTGGTCTACGTTGCGACCGGCCCGCTCACCAATCTGGCGCTTGCCCTGGAGCGCGATGCGGCGGAGATGATGTCTATCGGTCGCGTGGTCGTGATGGGCGGTGCGCTTACCGTGCCCGGAAACGCGAGCGCCGGTGCCGAGGCCAACATGGCGAGCGACCCCGAGGCGGCCGATGCCGTGCTGCGTTCGGGCCGCAAGCTCACTATGGTGGGGCTGGATGTGACGCATCGCGTGGTGCTCACGCGCCGCGACGTTGCCGGCTGGACGGGCTCGGGCACTATGGCTGGCTGCGCGTTTGCGAGCATGGTCGAGCACTATATCGGTTCGTACGAAATGAACGCGCCCTACCTGGGCGGCTGCGCGCTGCACGATCCGCTGGCGGTTGCCGTGGCGATTGATCCCACGCTCGTGGGCGCGCTCGGCTGTAACCTGCGCGTTGACTTGCTGGGCGAGTATCGCGGCCGCACCATCTGCGACGAGCACTGTCTGTCCGATCCCGACAAGAGCGCGCTTGTGGCACTCACCGTGGACGCCCCGCGCTTTCTGTCCGAGTTCAAGGCGCGCATGGCCCGCATCCTAGGCTAGGCTCGGGATCGAAGCACGCCCATCTGCTCGATGTGGCCGCTGGCGGGCCGACGGTTGATTTTCAATCTCAACGCAACAGCCTGAACGGACCCCGCGTTTCCGCAGCT
>URPB01000002.1:0-59602 GCA_900549575.1 uncultured Collinsella sp. | reverse complement strand
CGGTCCCGTTCCGAACCCGGAAGCTAAGCCCCATCGCGCCGAGAGTACTGCGGGGTCAGCCCGTGGGAGGCCAGGGCGCCGCTGACCGGTGGACGGCACCGAGCCGTACGCTTGAACTGAGAAGGGGGAGGCCTCGCGGCCTCCCCCTTTTTTGCGTTAACACTTCACAATGTAGTTGCATTCACCTCTAGCCCGGTTGGGCTTATGGGTAATGAGCTTTTATTTTAAGACAATAAATCGAATCACAAGGGCAACCGCTATGACCACAATGATCAAAAGCAGGAATTGGAGTCGATGCTGCTTACGTCGTTTACTTGATGAGACGAAGATCGTTTTCCCTTGCTTTGGCGTCTCGAGATAACGAGCCGAATGCGTTAAGGTTTGCTTAGGTCGGGGACCTCTTTGCTGCCGAGTTATGGGCGTTTTCGTCGGGTCGTCATTGATTGCGCTGTTTTTTGATAACGGTGCATCTTTTAGATATACGGGATCGCCCGATGCGACGCCCATATGCTTACGTCCCGTTTGGGCATCCTCGAGCGTTTGATATCGATTTCTCGTCACATATTCGGGCTCTGCATCATTAATGGGCTCTTGCGAGATGTGGGGGCGATGGAACCGTGGCGGCTGCGTGGAAATATCTTCCCCCTGCGTCGGCATAAATATATTGTTCTGGTTTTGGTCGTCCATGATGCCCTTTAGCTCGTTACCAACAACGTGTACGCGCTCATTGTAAGCCCCTTGTTATTTGTAGCTGTGGACATACTCGTTATTTAAGCTCTGGTTCAAAAAACCTTTACCTACCTAAAACCTGAGTCAAACACACTTAGATATGCTTATAGTACTAGACTCAAAAAACTTTATAGTCGATGTATATATAAGCACCGGGTGGGCATATATAAGAGCGTCAAAAGAAGTCCCAGTCACCTAGAAGATGACTCGGCAGTCCTATAAAGGAGTGGTAAACATGGCAAGCATGGTTCCTTATCGTTCGGTTTTTGGCGTTCGTCCCTCTGCAAGCTCGCTGTTCGATTTGTTTGATGATATGAGTGACCTAGCGAACAGCTCGATCGCCTCTAAGGCGTTCCCCGTTGACGTCGAGGATAAGGGCGATGGCTACGAGGTCAAGGCTTATCTGACCGGCGTCGCCAAGGACGATATCGATGTCGAGCTTAACGAGGGCCGCCTGTCCATTAGCGTGAATGTCGAGGAAGACGAGGAGAACGAGGGCAAGAACTTCCTGCAGAAGGAGTTCAGCTCGTACAGCGCGACGCGTGGCGTGTATCTTAAGGACGCTTCGAGCGAGGGTCTCTCGGCTAAGTACGCTGACGGCATCCTTACCGTTACGGTTCCCAAGATCGTCGAGAAGAAGAACGTTACGAAGATCTCCATCGACTAACTTCGTTGGTGTTCTTCGCTGTTAAATGACAACAAAAGGGGCTGGGAAGCGATTCTCGGCCCCTTTTGCTGTTTAGGACAGTCTATTGAATGGTTGCTGGCCGATGCTGGCTTGCGGGGCGTATAGAAAGTTTTCGCGATCCTTGGAGAAGGGTGGCGGAGCTGCCAACCTCGTCATCCAGGGTTGCGGCTAGAGCTTTGGCGTAGCTTTTGACGGTAAGGCTCGTGCGATTGTTAACTTGGCTGATATGCATGGCAATGAGCTGTTCGGTGCGATCGGTAACAAGTTCGCGCGCGGCTTCGGCGGCTTGGTCGTTGGAGAGGTGTCCCCTTGCAGACAGGATGCGCTCCTGAAGAAAGCGGGGATATTCTCCCTCGCGCAGCATGGTCACATCGTGGTTGCTTTCGAGCGCCAGGACTCGACAATCTTTGAGGGTGTTCATGGCTTGGCTCGATAGCTCTCCGGTGTCGGTGGCAAAGCCGATTGAATCATCGAGGGCGTCGAATCGATAGCCGACTGGATTGATGACATCGTGTGATGTTGAGTAGGTTTGCACGTGGATGCCGGCAATGGATAGGATGTCACCGGGGTCGAATTCCTCAACAGGCAGATGCGAAAGATTTTCTTTGCCCGAAAGTGTGCCCCTGCTGGCAAAGAGGGGGCCGTGCCAGTGCTTGCACCAGACTTCGAGACCCTTGATGTGATCGCTATGCTCATGAGTAATGAGAAGAGCCGAGACGTTGTCTGCCGAGAGCCCCAGTTCTGCCATGCGCTTTAATGTCTCGCGGCGAGAAAGACCGTCGTCAATCATGATGAGCCCCCGGGGCCCTTCGATGAGCGCGCAGTTGCCTTTTGAGCCGCTGCCAAGGATATGAAGGTGCAGACGAGACATAAGATTCCAAAGGATACAATGGGTGCGAACGAATAGAGGAGGAAGCAAATGCCAACGGTATCTCAGCATTATGGACACCATGCTGCATCGTGGGCCGATGATAAAGCCCTGGCAACGCGGCAGACGGCTGCCCCCGTGGTGCTCATGGTATCAGGTGGTGCGGACTCGACGGCTTTGCTCCTTATGGCATGCACATCAAAGTTGGATATTCTGGATGGGCGTGGTGTGGCCCCCATCGCGCGCGAGCGGCTGCACGTGCTGCATGTGAACCATCATCTGCGCGGCGAGGCATCCGATGGCGACGAGGCCTTCGTGCGCGGCCTATGCACACAATATGGCTTGCCGCTGTGTGTTGAGCATGCCTATTTTGATGATGAATCGGGCAATATCGAGGCGGCTGCCCGCGAGGTGCGCTATGCCGCGGCGCGGAGGTATGTTCGCGAGCTCTGCGCCCAGACGGGGGCACCGCGAACGGCGGCTCGTATCTGCACCGCACACACGTCTTCGGATCGCGCGGAAACGTTTTTGATGAACGCGATTAAGGGTTCGGGGCCCGCTGGTCTATCGAGCATTCCTCGCCGGAGGAATATCGTGGTGCGTCCCTTGCTCGACCTGACCCATGGTGAGCTCGTGGGCTATCTGCAGGTGCATGGTCAGCCGTGGCGAGAGGACGAGAGCAACGAGGACGTGTCGTACTTGCGTAACTACGTGCGCCATCGAGTGATGCCGGTGGTGGCGCAGCGTAACGCGAGCGTCTGTAAGACGATTGGCGCCGCCTGCGAAATCTTAGGCGATGAGGACGCCTTTCTTTCCCAGCTTTCCGCACAGGCGTTTCGAAGCTGCCTGCGTAAGGAGGCGGCGGGCGCACTGGTCCTTGACGCTCGCCGACTGGCTGCGGCCGAGGTGGTGATCGCTCGGCGCATGGTGCGACTGGCAATTAAGCGTATCGACCCCGACGCTCGTCCGGAGATGCGGCATGTGGAGCGCGTGCTCGCCTGTGTCGCCGAGGGCTCGGGTTCGGTTACGCTGCCGGCGGGAATCGATGCGCGCGTGGAGTTTGGCATGCTGTCATTCAAGGCCCCGGCGGCGCGCGAGGGGTTAGTTGCCGATTGGGTCACCATTCCCGGTCGATTGCCGCTGGGGGCGGGCCGCATCCTGGTGGCAGAGCCGATGGCCGTCGAGCCGGGGTGTGATATTGTGCGCCGTGCCCGCGAACTCGCGGGTGCCGGAGGGGTGACCGCTATGGTGGATGCCGCGACGCTGGGCTTTGCCGATCGCGATAGCGAACGGATGCTCGCCGGCTCACGCGGGGAGATTCCCGCCGAGGCGCGTTTGGCGCGACTGTGGGTAGACGGTCCCGCGCCGGGGGATGTGATGTGTCCGTTGGGCATGAGTGGGCGAAGTAAGAAGGTATCCGACTTGCTCAACGAGGCTCGTATTCCCGTTTCTGAGCGCGCAGGCGTTCCCGTGGTGAGAACGGCTCCGGGAGGTGCCGTGGTATGGGTCGCAGGCGTTCGCACGGACGAGCGATTTAAATGCACGGCCGCAACGCGCGTGGCGTATCTGCTTCGCGTGGTCGATGCGGAATAGTGCCTTGCGCCTACTATTCTGTGCGACGTTGACGGTATTCCCGCGCTGATGGCGCACGGGCTGGTAAATATACCCCGTGCGCTGCTAGAATGTGTAGTTCGCGTCCATACGGCGGTGTGTGGGCGATAAGCACAAGAAAGGGTTGTCATGGCTTCTCAACATCCGGATATCGAGAAGGTTCTGTTTACGCAGGAGGATATCGACGGTATCGTCTCTCGCCTAGGCGAGCAGATTACTCGCGACTACGCGGGTAAGGATCTGGTGCTGATTGCGGTCCTGCGCGGCGCCGTGGTCTTTATGGGCGACCTGATGCGCAAGATCGAGCTGCCGACCAACATCGATTTCATGGCTGTTTCGAGCTATGGCGACGGTGTGAAGTCCTCGGGTATCGTGCGTATCATTAAGGACCTGGATATCGACATCCGCGGTCGCGACGTGCTAATCGTCGAGGACATTCTGGACTCGGGCCTGACGCTCAAGTACCTGATGAAGAACCTCGAGAGCCGCAAGCCCGCTTCTCTGGAGGTTGCCGCCTTCCTGTGGAAGGACGTTGAGGACCGTACCTCGGCCGTCACGCCCAAGTATGTTGGAACCCATTGCCCCGATGCCTTTGTGGTGGGCTACGGCCTCGACTATGCCGAGCGCTATCGTAACCTTCCGTATCTGGGCATTTTGAAACCGGAGGTTTATTCGTAAGATGCCCGACGACCGTAACGATAACAATTCCCAGACTCCCCGGGACCCCAAGATCCCGGGGATACCCGGAGGCAAGAAGCCCACGCGTACGGGCTGGCTGTATTTTATTTTGGCTTGCGCGCTTCTGGGCTATGCCTTCTTTAACATGGGCTCCGGCTTTGCCAATTCCAGCAATACCGTAAAGCTCGCGACGAGCGAGATGGTCAACGCCATTAAGCAGGATCGCGTCGAAGATTTGACCTATACGGTTCAAGACGGAAGCGTGGCGGGTCATTACTGGAAGACAAAAAAGGACAAGGGCGATACGAGCGAGCTCAAGAGCTTCTCCTCGACCTATGTCGGCTCCGATTCGCTTGCCGAGCTTATGGCGGAGCACCCCGATACCAAGTACATCGTCAACACCAACGATCCCGATTTTTGGGGCGACCTGGCGATGAGTGTGCTGCCGACGATTGCCCTGATTGCCATCATGTTCTACTTTATGCGCCAGATGATGGGTGCCAACAACAGGAACATGCAGTTTGGCAAGACTAATGCCAAGACCAACGAGGCCACGCGCCCCAAGGTCAAGTTTGAAGACGTTGCCGGCGTGGACGAGGCAGTCGAGGAGCTCGAAGAGATTCGTGACTTCTTGAGCGACCCGGATCGCTATCGCAAGCTGGGTGCCAAGATCCCGCGTGGCGTGTTGCTGGTGGGCCCTCCGGGCACCGGTAAAACGCTGCTGGCCAAGGCCGTTGCCGGCGAGGCGGGCGTGCCGTTCTTTAGCATCTCGGGTTCTGACTTTGTCGAGATGTTCGTGGGTGTCGGCGCCAGCCGTGTGCGCGACCTCTTTAAGGAGGCCAAGTCCCAGGCCCCGTCGATCATCTTTATTGACGAGATCGATGCCGTGGGACGTCAGCGCGGAGCTGGCTTGGGCGGCGGTCACGACGAGCGCGAGCAGACGCTCAACCAGCTGCTGGTCGAGATGGACGGTTTTGAGGAGAGCGAGTCGGTCATCCTGATCGCTGCGACCAACCGTCCTGACATCCTGGATCCGGCATTGCTGCGTCCCGGTCGTTTTGACCGTCAGGTTACGGTCGACCGCCCGGATGTGAAAGGCCGCGAGCAGATCTTGCGCGTGCATGCCGAGAACAAGCCGATGGACGAGGACGTAAAGTTTGAGAAGCTCGCCCAGATGACCGTTGGCTTCACCGGCGCCGATCTGGCAAATCTGCTCAACGAGTCTGCGCTGCTGGCTGCCCGCCGCCATCGTTCCGTGATCTCGATGGACGAGGTCGAGGAGTCGATGGAGCGCGTGATTGCCGGTCCGCAGCGCAAGGGTCGTGTGATGACCGAAGCCGAGCGCACCACGATTGCCTACCACGAGAGCGGTCACGCCCTGGTGGGCCACATCCTGGAGCATTCCGATCCGGTCCACAAGATCTCGATCGTTAGCCGCGGTCAGGCGCTGGGCTACACGCTGCAGCTTCCGCAGGAGGACCACTTCCTCAAGACCAAGAACGAGATGCTCGACGAGCTCGCCGTGTTCTTGGGCGGTCGCGTTGCCGAGGAGCTCATGTGCGACGACATCACGTCGGGCGCGAGCAACGATCTGGAGCGCGCGACCAAGATGGCGCGCGAGATGGTCACGCGTTTGGGCATGAGCGAGGAGCTGGGAACGCAGGTGTTTGGCGAGGCGCAGCATCAGGTATTCCTGGGCCGCGATTACGCCGATCACCAGGATTACTCCGAGGAGACGGCGCGCCGCATCGATATCGAGGTTCAGCGCATCATGCGCGAGGCCCATCGCCGTGCGGTCGAGATCCTGGATGCCCGCCGCGATCAGCTCGACCTGATGGCCAAGGTGCTGCTTGAGCGCGAGACCGTCGAGGGTGACGCCGTGAACGCCCTGCTCGACAACGAGTGGGATGCCTACCTTGAGCGCGAGGGCGATATCCTGGCGGCCAAGGAGGAGCGCAATGCCAAAGCGGCCGGTATGCCGACCAAGAAGCGCGCGCCTCGTATGAGCGAGGAGGAGCTTGCGGCGGACGCCGCGGCATTTGCGCAGGCGGCTATGCAGGAGGATGCCGAAGCCGCATCCGATGATGCCGGCGATGACCGTGCCGTCAATGCCGGTGCTGACATCGACGACGACAAATAGTCTTTGTGGCGAAAGCCTCCGCGGGGAAACCGGCGGAGGCTTTTTCTTCATTGACTGGGGACAGACTTAAATGGGCATTTTCACGCATTTAAGTCTGTCCCCAATCAACATTGCTGCGGCGCTTTGCCCGACTAAAGCGTACAATAGCGCCTATGCGAAAGGGGAACAGATGATCAACGAAACCATGTATGCTCGCGGTGCGGAGAGCTCCATCATCCGTGAGATTTTTAGCTATGGCCTTGAGCGAAAGGCGCAAATCGGCGCGGAAAACGTGTTCGATTTCTCGCTGGGCAACCCGAGCGTTCCTGCTCCCGCTGCCGTCGCGGAGTCCATTAAGAAGGCCTTGGAGCTGCCGAGTGACCAGCTGCACGGTTATACGCCCGCACCGGGCCTGCCGCAATGTCGCTCCGCTGTGGCCGAATCGCTCAACCGTCGATTCGGTACGAGCTATGAGGGCAAGGATGTCTTTATGACCGTGGGCGCGGCGGCTTCGCTCACCTGCACGCTCAATGCCGTTACGAACCCGGGTGACGAGGTCATTGTTATCGCCCCGTACTTCCCGGAGTATCGCGTGTGGATTGAGAAAGCCGGCTGTACGTGTGTCGAGGCGCTCGCCGATGAAGATACGTTCCAGTTGAGCGTGGATAACGTGCTCAAGGCGATTACCGATAAGACGGCTGCCGTCATTATCGACTCACCCAACAACCCGACTGGTGCCGTGTATACGCGCGATACCCTGACGCGACTGGCCAATGTTTTGCGCGAGGTCAATGCCAAGCGCGATCCCGAGAATCCGATTATGCTTATCTCGGATGAGCCGTATCGCGAGATTGTCTATGGCGCCGAGGTGCCTTGGGTGCCTTCGATCTACGAGCACACCATCGTGTGCTACTCGTATTCCAAGTCGCTTTCGCTACCGGGCGAGCGCGTCGGGTGGATCCTGGTTCCCAATACGAATCCTCAGGCGGCTCGTCTAATGCCCTCCGTTGCCGGTGCCGCCCGTACGTTGGGCTTTGTGTGCGCGCCGGCGCTCTTCCAGCGCGTAATTATCGATTGCATCGATGAGCCGAGTGACGTTGAGGCCTATGCACGCAACCGCGCGGCGCTTACCGGTGCATTGGCGGAGTACGGCTACACGTATGTTGAGCCGGATGGCGCGTTCTACCTATGGGTGAAGGCGCTGGAGCCCGATGCGAACGCCTTCTGCGAGCGCGCGAAGAAGTATGAGCTGCTCGCGGTGCCTTCGGATAGCTTTGGCATGCCGGGCTGGTTCCGCTTGGGCTACTGCGTGAGCTACGAGACTATCGTCAATTCGTTGCCTGCCTGGAAGCAACTGGCCGACGAGTATCGTTCAAAGTAAAGCGCTCTGCTTACAATGTTTTACGTGAAACGGGGTTTGGTTTTAAGCCAGATCCCGTTGTCTATGCCGTTGTGTGATTGGGATGAAGCAGTTTTACGACTGCCGAAAGCTATGCGTACAATGAATATACGCGACGGCCATACTGGACAAGGAGACCCGATGCCCTACCTGCTTTCTTGTGATATTCATACTCATACGTTGTTCTCCGCGCATGCGTACTCAACCATTGAGGAGAATGTGTACTGGGCGGCAGAGCGTGGCCTGCAGGTGCTCGGATCTGCCGACCATCTGAGCTCTATGGTTACGGCTTGCCCCAATGACCTGCGCAGTTACCAGTTCTTTATCAACCAGGATATCTGGCCGCGCATTTGGAGCGGCGTGCTAGTGCTGCGTGGTGCCGAGGCCGATATCGTTTCGCTGGACGGAAGCCTGTTTGGCGAGGACACTCCTGTCACGCTCGATATCGCCGGCGATTCGTACAGCCGTCAGCATTCACTGTTCGATTTGGTTACGCGTAATTTGGATTATTTGGTTGCAAGCGTGCATAATCCGCAGATTGCTGAGGGCGCGACGCTGACCCAGGCGACCGAGATGTATATCAATGCCCTGGAGCACCCCAAGGTGTTCATGCTGGGTCACACGGGGCGTTCGGGCGTGCCGTTCGATATCGACGAGGTGCTGTTGGCGGCTAAGGCCAAGCACAAGATTATCGAGATCAACAACCATAGTCTTGAACACGGTGTCGACACTGAGCATTGGGCCGTATGCCGCAAGATCGCCGAGCGCTGCGCCGAGCTGGGCGTGGGCATTGGCGTTTCGACCGATGCGCACATTGGCATGGCAATTGGTAAGCTCGATTACGCTCGCAAGATGCTCGACGAGATTCACTTCCCGTTGGATCTGATCGTGACGCGCGATCGCGAGACGCTGCTGCGCGAGATGGCGGCAGCTGGTGTGTGCGACCTGCGCAAGGGGATGTAGCGAGGCTCAATCTGTAACGAGAAAAGGAGCGGTCCAGACGGACCGCTCCTTTTCTTATGTCAGTAGGTTAACGGCGTTCGAGGACGGCGACGGTCTCGGTATGGTCGGTATGGGGGAACATATCAACCGGCGTAATGCTGAGCAGGCGATAGCCTCCGTCGAGGAGCTGGTGCAGGTCGCGCTCTTGAGTGACGGGGTTGCAGCTGATGTAGGTGATGCGGCGCGGCTTAAGTGCGCAGGCGGCGTCGAGGAACTCGGGGGTGGAACCGACGCGCGGCGGGTCGATGGAAAGGACGTCGACGCGCTCGTTGTTATCGGCGGCATCGAGAATATAGTCGGTCGCATCGTCGACCATAAACCAAGCGCTGCGGGTGAGGCCGTTGAGCTCGGCATTGCGACGTGCGTCGGCAATGCCCGCCGGGTTACGCTCCACACCGAGCAGCATAATGCCGACACCCTTGTTCCGGGCTTCTTTGGCTGCGCAAAGACCGATGGTGCCGCTGCCGCAGTAGGCATCCATAAGCACATCGCCCTGGTGCAGATCCATACCGTCGATAGCGAGCCGATAGAGCAGTTCGGTCTGCTGCGGGTTGGTCTGATAAAACGCGGTGGGGGAGATATCGAACTCGCAGCCGAGTAGCTGGTCGCGCATGCACTCGGCGCCATATACAATGCGGGTTTCCTCGCCGAGGATGGCGTTGCCGGGACGTCCGTTGATGTTTTGGGCGACGGTGACGATGTGCGGATTGAGTGCGGCGACAGCCTCAAAGAACTCCTGCGCATGCGGCAAGTCGCGCTGAGCGGTCACGAGCGTGACCATGACCTGGTCGGTACGCCAACCGCAGCGGACGACGGCATAGCGAAGCAAACCAAGATGCTTGTCCTCATTAAAGGCGGGAATATGCAGCCGCTCAGCTTCGCGTGCGATGCCGTTGAGAATCTGACGGGCGCCCGGTGCCTCGACGGGGCATTCGGGTACGGCAACGATCTTGTGCGTGCCGCGCTCAAAGAAACCGCAACGGACGGCGCCCTCCTTACCGGGAGCAAAGGGAGTGGCAGCCTTATGACGAAAGCCACGCGGTGCAGGATATTTGCCCGGGTCGCCCAGGGTGACACCCATGCCACGAATAGGATTTACAGCAATGCCCTCACGCTCACAAAGCGAAGCAAAAAGCTCCTCCATAGCAGCCTGCTTGGCGGCGAGCTGCTTCTTATAAGGACGATTGAGCGCCGTGCACCCACCGCAAGCTTTCATGATCGAACAGGGGGACTTGGGGTCCACAGCCTTACGCGCAGACGAAACCCGATCTTTATGCGAGCGCTTGGAGCGAGTCTGAGATGCCTTATCCTCGTTCCGACGAGAGCCGGGACGCTTGGCCTTAGCCTTGCCCTTGGCCGACTTACCCTTCGCGTCCTGAGACGACTTGGATTTCTGAGAAGATTTTTTCTCCTCTGACCCCTCAGCCGCCTCGATCAAAGCACGACGAGCCTTACGCTCCGCACGAGATTCTGCCATGAATTAACCCCACTAATTTACAAATTGAAAGCTGAAAGCATTGTACCGTGCCAAGCTAGCGGACGATATACAAGCGCCTATTTCATGTCAGTGATAAGTCCAACGATGTTTGCCCGGCGTGGGCGGGGAGCGGCGCGTAATTAAGTTTATCGCGAGTTCCGCACGCAAAGGAAAGCACTTAATGTGCTTTCCGTCTTGCGCAGGACTGTAGAGCAGGAAACTTAATTACGCGCCGCTCCCCGCCCACGCCGGGCAAACCCTCCCTTGTACTCCATCTCACTAAAGTGTATGATTCTGGACGTTACACGAATCACTTTACTTAACTAAAGTGTCATCAAGGGGGGATACCATGAACACCGATATGTCTCGTCGTCAGTTTGTTGGTCTAGCCGGCTCGCTCGCCACGGTGCTTGGCCTTGGTCTTGTCGGTTGCGGCGGTGGTGCCGGCAAGGGCTCCGCTGCTGGCTCTGCCGCGGCCAAGGATGTGAAGGGCGCTGCGGAGTCCAAGAAGCTCGTGGTGGGCTTTGATAAGTCCTATCCTCCGTACGGCTTTGTGGGCGACGATGGCGAGTACACCGGCTTTGATCTCGATCTGGCCAAGGCTGTTGCCGATAAGCAGGGCTGGGAGGTCAAATACGAGGCCATCGACTGGGACGCCAAGGATACGCTGCTCAACTCGGGTGCCATCAACTGCATCTGGAACGGCTTTACCATGGAGGGCCGTGAGGATGACTATACGTTCTCCGAGCCGTACATGCTCAACGAGCAGGTGCTGGTGGTAAAGAAGGATGCGGGCATCAAGAGCTGGGACGATCTTGCTGGCAAGACCGTGATCACTCAGACCGATTCCGCTGCGCAGGATGTGCTCGAGGGTGACCAGAAGGATCTGGCGGCGACGTTTGCCACGCTCGACACGATCGGCGAGTACAACACGGCCTTTATGCAGCTCGAGAGCGGCGCGGTCGATGCCGTGGCTTGCGACCTTTCGATTGCCCAGTATCAGCTTGCCGCCAAGCCCGATGCTTATACGCAGCTTGATGAGCCGCTGTCCAGCGAGCACTACGCCGTTGGCTTTAAGAAGGGCGACACCAAGTCGGCCGATGCTGTAGCCGAGTCGCTCAAGGCGCTCTACGAGGACGGCACGGTCAAGGACCTCTGCGATAAATATTCAAGCTATGGTTTGTCTTTCGATAATTGGGTGCTCAAGTAATGTCTATTCAGGTCATGATGCAGATGCTTGGCCAGGGGTTCTTGGTCAGTTTGCAGCTGTTTGTGTTGACGCTGCTCGGGTCGATTCCGCTGGGAATTCCCGTGGCGTTTATGCGCATGAGCAAAATCGCGCCGCTTCGCTGGATTGCGCGCATCTATATCTCGGTCATGCGCGGCACGCCGCTCATGCTGCAGATGTTTGCCATCTACTTTGCCCCGTATTACGTGTTTGGCATTTCGCTCACGCCCGATTCCAAGTGGACGGCGTGCGTCGTGGCGTTCATCATCAACTACGCCGGTTACTTTGCCGAGATCTATCGCTCGGGCCTGCAGTCCATTCCGCGCGGTCAATACGAGGCTGCCGAGGTGCTGGGCTATTCGCGCGTGCAGACGTTTCTGTATATCGTGATGCCGCAGGTCGCCAAGCGTATTCTGCCGGCGATGGGCAACGAGATCATCACGCTGGTCAAGGACACGTCGCTGGCGTTTGCCATTGGCGTGGGTGAGATGTTCTCGACGGCCAAGGCGCTGGTCGCCTCGCAGGTGAGTATGGTGCCGTTTGCGATTGCGGCGCTGATTTACTGGGTCTTTAATTTCGTTGTCGAGATGCTGTTGGGCGCCGCCGAGAAAAAATTGGATTACTACCATGATTAATTCGGTAATGAATATATCGAACGCTCGCAAGGCGTTTGGCGGCAATGAGGTGCTCAAGGATATCTCGCTCGAGGTAAAGCGTGGAGAGGTCGTGGCGATTATCGGGCCTTCGGGTGGCGGCAAGTCCACGCTGCTGCGGTGTGCCACGCTGCTCGAGACGCTCGACGGAGGCTCGCTCTCGTTTGGCGACCTTGCCGTTGCGACGGATGCGGGTTCGGGCGCGGTCTATGCGAAGGGCGATGTGCCCAGGCAAGCGCGCTCGCGATTTGGCCTGGTGTTTCAGAACTACAATCTGTTCCCGCACTATACCGTGATGAAAAACATCACCGATGCGCCGATCCGCGTTCTTAAGCGCCCGCGCGAGCAGGCGGAAGCTCGTGCGCATGAATTGATTGCTCAGATGGGGCTTGTGGGCAACGAGAACAAGGTTCCGTGTGAGCTTTCGGGCGGTCAGCAGCAGCGCGTGAGTATTGCCCGCGCCCTGGCGCTCGATCCGGAAATCTTATTCTTTGACGAGCCGACCTCGGCGCTCGATCCCGAGCTGACGGCCGAGGTGCTGCGTGTCATTAAGGACCTCGCTGCGCAGAACATGACGATGGTGATCGTGACCCACGCAATGCAGTTTGCGCGCGATGTTGCCGACCGCGTGGTCTTTATGGACGGCGGTCGCATTGTCGAGGAGGGTCCGGCCGAGCAGGTTATCGATCATCCGCGCGAGCAGCGTACCCGTGAGTTCTTGAGCCGTATCGAGGGATAGGCTCAGCTATTTACTCAACTGCTTATTAAGGTGAAACCGCCGCAGGTCTTATGGTCTGCGGCGGTTTTTTGCATCCGCGGGGTTCAATAATCGCCTCGCATACTCGCCTCCTCCTCTCGCCGCCCGTATTCATACGCGTGCCGAAAGGTCTGCATGGACAGGCGACTGCAAGGGTAGGGTGGTGGCATAGGACATTTGGAGGGTGAGTCGGCTCGGCTGCCGACCGTGCTGCTCCCGGGACGGCATCGACCGCGAACTCTCCCCGTTGGCGTCGCGCATCGCGCGCGACCCTGCAAGGAGGTCATCATGGGTGCTCCCAAGACCGGCAACGTAAGGAACGTGGTGCTCGTAGGCCAAGGCGGGGTGGGCAAGACTTCACTCGCCGAGGCCATGCTCCACCTTTCTGGTAAGACCGCCCGCCTGGGCGGCCACGACGGCACCAAGCCCACGCTCGACTATGACCCCGAAGAGGTCAAGCGTGCATTTTCCATCTCGACGACCATCGCGCCGATCGATTGGAAGGGCGCCCGCATCAACGTGCTCGATGCCCCGTGCTACCCCGATTTCATCGGCGACGCCTTTGCCGCGATGAGCGTCTGCGAGACGGCGCTGTTCGTGGTCGACGCCGAGGCCGGCCCGCAGCCCACGACGGTTAAGCTTTGGTATGCAGCCGAGGACCTGCGCCTGGCGCGTGCGGTGTTCGTGAACCGCCTGTCGCGTCCCGAGGCCAGCTTTACGACCACGATGGGCCTGCTGCAGGAGCGTTTTGGTGCGCGCCTGGGTGCCGTGACCCTCCCCTGGGGCGAGGGCGAGGACTTTGACGGCATTATCGACCTGGTGCGTATGAAGGCGCGCCATTGCAACGGTACCGAAGCCGTAGAGTCGGAGATTCCCGAGGAGTATCGTGCCCAGGCTGAGGAAGCCCATGACCATCTGTGCGAGCTGGTGGCCGAGGCCGACGATGAGCTGATGATGAAGTACTTGGAAGGCGAGGAGACGCTGACGCAGGAGGAGCTTGAGGGCCTGTTGTCCAAGGCGATCGCCGAGCGCATCTTTGTGCCGGTCTTTGCGGGCGATTGCATTAAGGAGCAGGGCGTCAACTCGCTGATGGACGACATCGCCACGTACTTCCCGGCGCCGACTGACTACGGCGAGATGCCGCTCATCGACGGCGACTCGCTCAAGATCTCGAGTGACGATGACCGCCCGGTGGCCTTTGTGTTTAAGACCCTGGCCGATCCACAGCAGGGTCGCATCAGCTTTATCAAGGTGCTGACGGGTACGCTTGAGCCGGGCCTTGAGCTGATCAATGCGCGCACGCGCAAGAGCGACCGTCTGGCTCACCTGTATGTGATGTGCGGCCGCGACATGACCGAGGTCGGCCACGCCTATGCCGGCGACATCATCGTGGCGCCCAAGCTGGCGGCCGAGACGGGCGATACACTCTCGATTACCGGCAAGGTCGAGGCGGCGGCGTTCAAGTTCCCCAACTCGCAGTACCGCATTGCCATCGAGGCCGAGAACCGCGGCGACGAGGAGAAGCTCTATACGTTTATCGAGAAAGCCTGCAAGGCCGATCCGACCATGAGCATCGACCGCGACGAGGAGACGGGCCAGACCATTATCTCCGCCGTGGGTGAGGCGCAGGTTTCGGTGCTGCTCAACCGTTTGGAGGATCGCACCAAGGTCGTGGCCAAAAGCGTGCCGATCCGCATTCCGTATCGCGAAACCATCCGCCGCACGGCAAGCGCCCAGGGCCGCCACAAGAAGCAGACCGGTGGTGCCGGTCAGTACGGCGACTGCTGGCTACGCGTGGAGCCGCTCATTGGGCCCGACGGCACGAGCGACGGCTACGAGTTTGTGGATGAGGTCGTGGGCGGCCGCATTCCGCGCTCGCTGATCCCCGCCGTGGACAAGGGCGTCCAGGAGACCATGAAGGACGGCATCATTGCCGGCTACCCGCTCACGGGCATTCGCGTCGCGGTGTATGACGGCTCGTATCACAGCGTCGACTCCAACGAGATGGCGTTCCGCGCGGCGGCTCGCATCGGCCTGCGCAAAGCATGTGCCGATGCCGACCCGGTGGTGCTAGAGCCCATCGAGGAAATCACGGTGACTATCCCCGAGAGCTACGCGGGCGCCGTGATGGGCGACATCTCGGCCTCGCGCGGTCGCGTGACGGGCATGGAGACCGATGAGCGTGGCGATACCGTGGTCATCGCCCAGGCGCCGCTGGCAGAGCTGACGGATTACTCGACGCGCCTGCGCTCTATCACGCGCGGCACGGGCGACTTTACCATGAAGCCCGCTGGCTATGAGCAGGTGCCTTATGACGTTCAGGCCAAGCTGGTCGAGCGCTATGAAGAGGGCCGCGCCAAGTAACGTGTGGTTTTGCCTGCAATGTAGGTGCTGACGAAAAGGCCGTCCTGGGTAACCGGGGCGGCCTAATTTGATCCCCTGGGGACGGAGGAAAACGGATCATGTTTTTGGGTTACGGGCGGCGCGGTCGGCACTAGTCTCCGGATGCCTGGTTGCGGCCGGTGGCGTAGTCGATCTGCACGTGCGGCTGCAGGTTGTAGCAGTACACGTGGAAGCACAGGGTCTTGCCGTGGTCCTCGATCGATTGTGCCTCCAGGCGAACGCCGCGACAGACGAGTTCCTCTTCGTTGTACATGGGCGTGACGCGGTAGAGCACATGGTTGCCCGTATCGCGAATATAGTTGAGAATCTGCTCTTCAAACGGTAGCATGCCCGTCTCGTTGAGATAGCGCGTGCCGGTGAGGAGATTTTTGCGGTTGGCGTTTTCGCCGCAGAGCGACCAGGCGATGAGGTGGCAGCGGTTGTAGAGGCTCTGGCCTGGAATAAAGTCGTAGCGCTGCTGGTGCCAACCGGCAGGATGGATACGCGAGATATCGCCGCGCTTGCCTTGGCCGAGCGATTCGGGGCCCACGCAGGCGAGCGCTTTGCGGGTGCGGCCCGAGCTGTCGAGCTTGGAGAATTTCTTAAAGCAGCCCTCTTCGGTGGCGCGATCGTATTCATCGAGCGTGAATGACGGCGTGCCTAGCGGGTGCGTGCTGTCGGCGCGAAGGGCAACGTAGGGGTTGCCGGCGTAGTCGGGAATGCTGCTGAGATAAACACCGCGGGCGCGGTTGAGGTCGGGGTTTTCGACTTCGTCGATGGGGGTGGCGGCGCTGTTCGTGGAACCGTCGTCACCGATGTTGGTCGCGGTGGATTCGGAGCCATCGCCAGAGTCTTGGCTATTTTGAGAGTCCTCGGAGCTCGCTGTTCCCGATTCAAGCCGGGCAACCAAGTCTGCCTCGTCGTCGGTGCGGCTGGGACTCTCGTTTTGTTTTTCGGCCAGAGCTGCTGCCTGCTCATCGCTTTGCGGCGACAACAGCTTGGGCGCTCCGTCGAGCGACCCTGTGAACAGCGCAAACCCCAGCACAACGGCGGTGCCGATGGAAAGTACTTGCTTGTAGGCGGACTTGCGCGACATTGTGGCTCCTGGATGGACGGTTGGGAATCTACCAGTCTAGCAGGAGCCGGCAGGGGGCGTTCTATCGAACAAATACTTAAGATTTGGGATAGACGCTGCTGATTCATTTGTCCCGCAGCCTCAGTCTAGATCGAGGTGGAGTCGAGCCAGTTGAGCTTGCACTCGAGAATGCGCTGCTCGCCGGGTTCGCTGCTACCGTCAAGTAGGGCGAGCAGCATTTCGGCTGCTTCGCGACCTTCCTGGTCGACGGGCTCGATGATGGTAGAGACGGTTGGTGTGGTGAGGTTGGTCCAGTCTTCGCAGTTGAGTCCCAAAAGGCCGATTTGCTGTGGGAGCAGATGGACCATGGGCTGAAGCGCCTTATAGACGCGCGGAAGCGCCCATTGGTTTTGCACGAAGATGAGCGTGCGCTTGGCGGGGTTGAACTTGTATTTAAAGTATTCGGTGAGCTCGTTGATTGACGGCTTGTTGTGATCGATAGGGATGGCTTTGTAGGGCTGTCCATTCGCGGCCAGCGCCTCGGCATATCCCTGGAAACGCTCCATGCGGGTGCGCATTTCGGTCATGTTGGCGGCGATGGAAAAGAAATCTTCGTAGCCGGCATCGAGAAGCGCCTGCGTGGCGTTGTACACGCCGTCGTAGAGGTTGGTTTTGATCCAGCTGGTGCCCGGGCTATAGATGGCAGCGTCGAAGAAGACGACCGGCTTGCCGGCGCGCCTAATGCGGTCGTGGACGGCTTTGAAATTTGCCGTGGGTTGGATGATAAAGCCATCGACGCCCAGCGAGAGCATCTTGTCGACGTACATGAGCTCGGTCTCGGGGTTAAAGTTGCTCGTGCAAACGACCGTCTGGTAGCCCGCGGGGAGCATGACCTGCTCCATGCCATTGAGAACGAGCCCCGCCCATTTGTTGGTGTTATCCAAAATGATGATGGCGATGACGTGGGTTTGTTTGCCGGTGAGCGTTTGCGCCTGGGCATTGGGAACGTATCCGAGTTCCTTAATGACGCGCGCAATCTTTGCCTGCGTCTTTTCGCTAAGTTTTTCTCGTTTGTCGTTGAGGTAATACGAGACGCTTGCCGTCGAGGTTCCCGCCTCTCGAGCGACGTCTGCGATCGTAACGCGCTGTTTTGCCACAGCGACTCCTTCCGACAGATGAGCATTTTCCAACATGATGACTTTGAGTCTTGGTGAGGGATACGCTTCGGTGAGCGACCCGTTCCTTTCATATGAGTATGCAACAAATGAGGTATACGGGTGGGGTCGAAATTTGTGACCGGCATGCGCATCTGCCGTCTACCGAGAAAATCAAATACTTCTTGACTTTTGAAATCGAGGGTAAAATCGCAGGATTTATTTTTGGTTAAACGCATAACCAAATTGCATAACCAACGCTCTGACCTGCGCGTTTACCGAAATAAGCTGGCATTAAGAAAAACGAGCACCTATATTGGTCTTGTCGAAAAGACAGTAAGTCCAAACGGCGGGGGATGCTCCGGAGGCCTCCGCAAACGGTGTCTTGCGCACGCAACTCTATGAAAAGAGGGAAGCAATGAAGATCGTAGGCGTTGCCGCCTGTACTGTGGGTATCGCCCACACGTATATGGCCCAGAAGGCGATTCAGGATGAATGCGCCGCCCGTGGCATCGAGTGCAAGGTCGAGGCTCAGGGTGGCCTGGGTATCGAGAATGAGCTCACGCAGGAAGACGTGGACTCCGCCGACCTGGTCCTGGAGTCCGTCGACGTGGGTGTCGAGAACGAGGACCGTTTTGAGCAGAAGATGGCCGAGGGCAAGTTCCTCAAGGTCGGTACTTCCGATGTGATCGCCGATCCGGTCAAGATCATCGACCAGGCTGTTGAGATTATCAAGGCGACGGGTGGCGCCGTTGACGCGCCCAAGGCCGAGGCCAAGGCAGAGAAGAAGGCCGTCTCCGCTGCCCCGCAGGCCCCGACACCGGCGTCCAAGCAGTCTATCTTTGCCGATCCTGGCAAGACGCTGCTCAATGCATTCAATACCGGCGTTTCCTATTTTATCCCCATTGTCGTTATCGGTGGCGTGTTCCTCGCCTTCTCGTTGGCATCCGGTACCGCCGGCGCCAACGGCATGGAGGTTACGAACCCGCTGATGGTGAGTCTTAACACCATCGGCATGGCCGGCATCTCCATGATGATCCCGGTGCTTGCGGCATACATCGCCTACTCGATGGCTGGCAAGCCCGCGCTCGCCCCCGGTTTTGTCCTGGGCTACCTGGTCAACAACGCCGTCGTTACCCCGAGTGGCAACAGCGTCTCGACCGGTTTCTTGGGCGCCATGATCATGGCGGTCATCTGCGGCTACTTTGTCCGCTGGATGAAAACCTGGAAGGTCAACAACACCATCCAGACCATCATGCCCATCCTGATCATCCCGATTCTGACCTCGCTCGTCCTGGGCATGGCCTACATCTACATCCTGGCCACGCCGCTTGGCTTTGTGATGGATTGGCTCACCAGCGTGCTCGGTAGCCTGCAGGGCGGCTCCGCGGTTGTCCTGGGCCTGGTCATTGGCGTTATGACCGCCTTCGATATGGGTGGCCCCATCAACAAGACCGCTTCGACCTTTACTATGGCCATCATGGCCTCCGGCATCTACGGCCCCAACGGTATGTTCCGCGTCGCCGTCGCCATTCCCCCGATTGCCTGCGGCCTTGCTGCGCTCATCGCCAAGAATAAGTTCGATGACGCCGATCGCCAGATGGGTATCTCCGCACTGTTCATGGGCTGCATCGGTATTACCGAGGGCGCTATCCCCTTCGCGGTCAAGGACCTCGGTCACACCCTTCCCGGCATTTGCATCGGCTCTGCCGTGGGTGCGGCGCTTGCCGCCTTCCAGGGCATCGACTGCTACGTCCCGCACGGTGGCTTTATCGTCGCCCTTGCCACCAACAACGTCGCGCTGTTCTGCCTGGACATCGTGATTGGCTCCGTGGTCGCTGCTGCAATCCTGATTGCCATGAAGCCCACGCTCGATAAGCAGGCCAAGTAAACCTTTAAGGACTCCGGTTGTGCGGAGGGATGGATTTGACTCCGCACAACCGCCCCTACACAACAAAATCCATCCGTACTGATAGGGCCCGCATCTGGGTCCCAGGGAACTTTTGTCAAAAATCCTCTGGAGAAGGAGAACAAAATGTCCAACCTCACCATCCGCCAGGCCGTTCAGGGCATGCTCAAGCTGCAGGATAGCGGCGATCACGCAACCATGGTCGGCATTGGCCCCATGAGCCCCAACCTGATTCAGGCCGTGTTCGAGCTTGCCAAGGACGAGGATTTCCCGCCCATGTTTATCGCCAGCCGCAACCAGGTCGATATGGACGAGATGGGCGCCGGCTACGTTAACGGTTGGGACCAGACGCGCTTTGCCGCCGACATCAAGAAGGTTGCCGACGAGGTGGGTTACACCGGTCCGTACTACCTGTGCCGCGATCACGGCGGTCCGTGGCAGCGCGACGAGGAGCGTAACGCCCACCTGCCCGAGGACGAGGCCATGGAGCTCGCCCGCAAGTCCTTCGTCGCCGACATGGAGGCAGGCTTTGACCTGCTGATGGTCGATCCCACCAAGGACCCCTATCAGATCGGCAAGGTTATTCCGCTCGACGTGGTGCTTCGCCGCACGATCGATCTTATCGACTACCTTGAGCAGTACCGTCGCGAGCATAACCTGCCCGAGGTCGCCTATGAGGTCGGTACCGAGGAGACCAATGGCGGCTTGACCTCTACCGATAAGTACGAGGAGTTCATTTCTCAGCTGCAGCCCGAGCTCGAGAAGCGCGGCTGCCCCATGCCCACCTTTATCGTCGGCCAGACCGGTACGCTTACCCGTTGGACCGAGCAGGTCGGCCATTACAACTTTAAGAACGCCCGCGAGCTCGCCGACATGGCAAAGCGCTACGGCGTGGGCCTGAAGGAGCACAACGCCGACTATCTGGATGACGCAACGCTGCTCGAGCACATCCCGGCTCACGTGACGGCCTCCAATGTCGCCCCTCAGTACGGCACCGAGGAGACCCGCGCCTACCTCAAGCTCTGCGCTACCGAGCAGATTCTGGTCGACAACGGCCTGTGCGACGATCCCTCCGACTTGTATCACACGCTGCTGGTCAAGGCTATCAAGACCGAGCGCTGGCGCAAGTGGATGACCGGCGACGACGTTAACCTGCAGGTTGATGACATCCTGGCTGACGACGAGCTCAGCCTGAAGATTCTGGATGTCTCCGGCCACTACGCCTTCAACGATCCCGAGGTCAAGGAGCAGGTCGAGAAGCTTTACCGCAACCTCGCCGCTCAGGACATCGACGGCAAGCGCTTTGTGATCGAGCACATCAAGCGCCCGATCAAGCAGTACGTCGTCGGTCTTAACCTCAAGGGCGTCACGAGCCGCATCGAGGCCGCTCTTGCCGAGTAAGTAGCTTTTCCTACGCGACGCCGGGCCTGGGGCATGTCCCAGCTGCAGGCCCGGCACATGGGACAAAGGGGCAGTCCCTTTGTCCCATACTTTTGAGTTTTAGCTTCCTTTGAAGGGGTTCACCATGAAGTTCTTTATCGATACCGCCAATCTGGACGAGATCGCCGAGGCCAAGAGCTGGGGCTGCCTGGCCGGTGTTACCACCAACCCGTCCCTGTACGCCAAAACCGGCGGCAAGCTTGCCGACTTTGAGCCGCATATGCTCAAGATTGCCGAGCTCTGCGAGGGCCTGCCCGTGTCCGCCGAGTCTACCGCCACCACGGCCGAGGGCATGATCGAGGAGGGCAAGCGTCTTGCCGCCCTCGCTCCCAACATCGTGGTTAAGCTTCCCGTGTGCGAGGCCGGCCTCGCCGCCTGCCGCGCCCTGGCCGACGCAGGAGTGCGCGTCAACATGACGCTTGTTTTCTCGCCGACCCAGGCCTTGATGGCCGCCAACGCCGGCGCTCGCTACATCAGCCCGTTTGTCGGCCGCTTTGACGACATCGCCGAGGACGGCATCTCGCAGCTCGACAATGTTGTGACTTGCATCAAGAACTATGACTGGACCGGCAAGAACGTCGACGACACTGTTGAGATCATCACCGCTTCGGTCCGCACGCCCAACCACGTGACCCAGGCGGCTCTTCTTGGCGCCGACATCGCGACCGTGCCCATGGCCGCTCTCAAGAAGTGCCTGCATCACCCGCTGACCGACCAGGGCCTTGCCTCGTTCGAGGCTGACTGGCAGAAGGTCGTCGCTCAGGCTTAACGAGTGGATTGCCCCGGCATCGCGTCATCCGGTGCCGGGGTTGTTCTCAAGAGAGGAATTCGTATGACCAACCAGGAGCTGGCGAAGGTCGCCAATGAGGTCAGGAAGGGTGTCGTGACTGCGGTTCACGCGGCCAAGTCGGGACATCCGGGTGGATCGCTCGGTGCTGCCGACATCATGACGTATCTGTACTTTGAGGAAATGAATATCGATCCTGCCGACCCTCACAAGGCCGATCGCGATCGCTTTGTGCTCTCCAAGGGTCACGCGGCGCCGGGCCTGTATTCGGTGTTGGCAAATCGCGGCTATTTTCCCGTCGAAGAGCTCGAGACGCTCCGCCATATTGGCAGCCGACTGCAGGGCCATCCCAACATGAACGACACCCCGGGCATCGATATGTCCACCGGCTCGCTCGGTCAGGGCATCTCTGCTGCAGTTGGAATGGCGCTTGCCGCTAAGCACTGGGGCGACAGCTACCGCGTCTACACGTTGCTGGGCGACGGTGAGTGCGAGGAAGGCCAGGTGTGGGAGGCGGCCATGTTTGCCGGCAACCATGCGCTCGACAATCTTGTTGCCGTCGTCGACCACAACGGCTTGCAGATTGACGGCACGATCGATGAAGTCAACTCGGCCATGCCGCTCGCCGACAAGTTCCGCGCCTTTAAGTGGCATGTGATAGAGCTAGCCGACGGTAACGACATGGCGCAGATTGCCGCCGCCTTTGCCGAGGCTCGCAAAGTGAGTGCCTCGCCTGTGGCCATTATCGCCGAGACGGTGAAGGGCAAGGGCGTTTCCTTTATGGAAAACCAGGTGGGCTGGCACGGCAAGGCACCCAACGATGAACAGTTTGAGCAGGCCATGGCCGAGCTCGCAGCAGCAGGGGAGGAGCTCTAATGGCAGACGTCAAGAAAGTCGCCACGCGCGTTAGCTATGGCGAGGCACTTGTCGAGCTGGGCAATGAGCGCGATGACTTTGTGGTCCTCGACGCCGACCTGGCCGCCGCCACGCAGACCGGCAAGTTTAAGGCTGCGCACCCTGAGCGCTTCTACGACGCCGGCATTGCCGAGAGCAACTTGATGGGGCTTGCCGCCGGCATTGCGACCACGGGCCACGTCGCCTTTGCGAGCACCTTTGCCATGTTCGTCGCCGGCCGCGCGTACGAGCAAGTGCGTAATTCCATCGGATATCCGCACCTCAACGTCAAAATCGGCGCCACACATGCGGGTATCTCGGTCGGTGAAGACGGCGCCACGCATCAGTGCTGCGAGGACATCGCGCTCATGCGCACGATCCCGGGTATGACGGTAATCGTTCCCGCCGATGACATCGAGGCTCGCGCTTGCGTGCGCGCTGCCTATGAGTTTGAGGGGCCAGTCTATATGCGCTTCGGCCGCCTGGCAACACCGGTCATCAACGACCACGAGGACTATGAGTTCAAGATTGGTCGCGGCGTAGTCGTGCGCGAGGGGTCCGATGTGACTATCGTCGCATGCGGCCTCATGGTCGCCGAGGCGCTTGAGGCTGCCGAGGCGCTCGCTGCCGATGGCATCGATGCCGAGGTCATCAACATGCACACGATCAAGCCGCTCGATGAGCGCCTGGTGGTTGCCAGCGCCAAGAAGACTGGTCGCGTGGTCACCGCCGAGGAGCATTCGATTATCGGTGGTCTTGGCGAGGCCGTGGCCTCGGTGCTCGCGGAGCAGCGTCCGGTGCCGATGCGACGCGTCGGCGTGCGCGATGTGTATGGTGAGTCCGGCCCTGCGGTCGATTTGCTGCACAAGTACGGTTTGGACGCCGACGGCATCGAAGCTGCGGTCAGGTCTGTGTTGTAAGGAAGGTTTCCATGGGATTTGTATCTGCCAACCAAGTGACGATCGGGTATACCGCCGCCTCGCGCGAGGACGCCCTGCATTATTTGTCCGAGCAGGCAATCGAGCTCGGCTTTGCCGATGACGCATCTGCCGTAGAAGCTGCCTTTATTGCTCGCGAGAACGAGGCCGAGACCGGCCTTGTCGCCGGTTTTGCCGTTCCGCATGCCAAAAGCGACGCGATCCATACGCCGGGCGTTGCCGTGCTTAAACTAGCCGAGCCCGTTGAATGGCCGAGCTTCGATGGGGTGCCCGTCGATGTTGCGCTCGCGCTGTACGTGCCCGCCGGCGAGGCTGGAACCACGCATCTGCGCCTGCTCTCCAAAGCTGCCGTGATGCTGATGGACGCAGGTTTCCGTGACAAAGTGCGTGCGAGCACCGATCCCGTTGAGATTGCGGAGCTCATCAATAGCGGACTCGAAGACTAGAACAGTCATCCCGTTCAATCAATTGATCCTTCTCCAAGGAAAAGGGCCGCGACGCCATATAGGTGTCGCGGCCCTGTTTGCGTTTCCCCAGATAAAACCTGCCAAAATAAACCTGTCCCTTTTTGGCAGGTTAATCGGGGCCTATTTCACCGCAACTTAGGGCACGGTTAGGAAGTGTGCGCCTTAAAGAGTGGAGCCCATGATTAGAGAGGTCGCACTCGTCTCTCTAAATGTCTCTCTAAAGGGAAGGTTGGTTAGAGAGATAGCATTAGGCAATCTAGCAGCGAATTCGATACATCTCTCTAAATGTCTCTCTAAAACAAGGCACTTATCTCTCTAAAGTTAGAGAGATAAATCTATTGCTTTAGAGAGACGGAATGCCAAAATTCGTCCGTCAGCTACCGTCTGCCAAAAATGGCGGATAAAGGGCTCATCGAAGCAATGAGTTCGTCGACGAGCCGCAACCGCCGCTATCGGAAGAAGTAGATGCAGCCGAATTGCCCCTCTATCGTCTCTCGAAGTTTGATGGGTGCTAGAGGGGCGACTGCCTCGCGATATTTCCCCAGATAAAACCTGCCAAAATAAACCTGTCCCTTTTTGGTAGGTCAGTTAACGCAGTGCAGGTTGAGCATATGCGAGCGAGCAGGTTCCGGGTGCGGTAAGGTGACGTGAAACAAGCGGACGCTGACCTTTTGGTCGCGCCCGTGAAGTTGAACGTCAGATTGCCGTGCCCGGAGCCCGCGCAGCGCCGAGCAGGTACGCCGTTTGTAAAACGGCGTAACCTAAAGATTCATGTTGCCGTGAATGTAGGGGGTGACCTCGGGGGAGATATGGTCGCAGCCCAGCTCGCGCAGCGCGGACTCGATAACGGCGGGCAGCGGGGTCTTGCCCTTGTCGTCGACGGCGGCACCGCCGAGGGTGGCAATCTTGGCGACATCTGCGGGTGCGGCCTCGATATGCATGCAGCCGCCGACCAAGCGCGCACGCACCTGCGCCAGGTCAAGATCGTGCAGGTAATCCTCGCAGGCGCGGATTAAATCAACCTTTTCGCGCGTAAGCTCCTCGCCCGTGGGGACGCGCGTGGCGAGGCAGGCGCCGGCGGGCAGGTTCCAAACGGGATAGCCCCATGCGCGCAGCAGCTCGCGCTCTTCGTCCTTGGTAAAGCCGACCTCCATGAGAGGGGAGCGTACGCCGAGCTCTTCGGCGGCGCGCATGCCGGGACGGTAATCGCCGCGGTCGCTCGCGTTGCTGCCATCGATGACGGTGGGAAAGCCGAGCGACTTGGCGTGGTTGACGATGGCGGTAAAGCCGGCGTGCTTGCAGTGGTAGCAGCGATTGGCATCGTTGCAGGCTACTCGGGGGAGCTGCAACTGATCCACCGAAAGATTGAGCACGGGGAGCTTAAAATGCGGCCCCTCATTGGCTTGTCCATCAACGGACCGCTCAAACGAAGCCTGTTCGGGCGTACCGATGAGCGGCGTGGTGAGGTGGACGAGAAGCGTGTTGGCGGGCATGATGCGAGCACACACGGCGGCCAAAAAGCTGCTATCGACGCCGCCGGAAAAGCCGATGGCGACGCGTCCGTATGCCAAAAGCAGCTGCTCGAGTGCTGCGAGTTTGTCCTGAAGCTCCTCTGCGGGTGCGGCGGTGTCTGAAAGCATGAAACGTTCCTTACCAATATGTGCTCGGTCGAAAACTATAATCCTATCGGGCTGCTTGTCATAAGACTTCTATCTATGTAACGAAGGCACAATATGCTATATACGTTATATACAAGTTTGTAAAGTGCGGTAGAGTGTCAGTAATGCAATCCGGTGAGGGGGCCGATATGATCAAGGCTGTAATTTTTGACATGGACGGAACGCTGGTCGATACCGAGCGTTTGGGCATTAAGGCATGGAAGGCGGGCGCTGCCGAGCTGGGGGTCGCGATTGATGAAGCGCTGATCCATCAGTTTATCGGTCGCACCCTACCCGATGTCATGGACATCCTTGATAAGCATTACGGCAGCCACGAAACCACCGAGGCGGTCTATGCCCGCCACAAGGAGATTCGCGACGAGATGGTCAAGACCGAACTGGAGCTTAAGGCCGGCGCCGCCGAGTGCATAGACGAGCTGCTGGCTGCGGGCTATCACGTGGGCCTTGCGACGTCGTCGCGCCTCGCTACGGCCGAACGCAACCTTAAGATGGTCGGCCTCTTTGACAAGTTTGAGACGGTGACCTGTGGCGAGGACGTCGTGCACGGCAAGCCCGACCCCGAGATGTATCTGCTCGCCTGCGAGCGCGCGGGCTTTGCCCCCGAGGAGTGCGCCGTGGTCGAGGATTCGCGCAACGGCTGCGTCTCGGGTATCACGGCCGGCTGTCATGTCTTTGCTGTGCCCGATATCGTGCCGCTGCCGCAGGACGTGGTGGATGGCTGCGAGGTCGTGCTCGACACGTTGTTCGATCTGGCGGCGGCGGTCAAGGCCGTGCACTAGGCAGTTGCGGCGTTGAAGCGAGCAATCAGCCGTCTTTGCACTTAAGCATAAGAGGTCCGGCAATGGTCGGGCCTCTTATGCTTAAGCGGCGTTTTGGCATACTGGCCGACGTGCTATAGATACGCGCCTAGGTTGATGGCGGTGGCTTCGGCGTGGCTGCTCGCCTGGGTGCTGGCGCGCTCGAGGAGGAACGGCCGCACGAGTTCTTGGCGGTTGATATCCTCTGCGGTGGTGACTGCGGCGACGGTGCGCGCTGCAGAGCCGACGCGGATATGCTTGGTCTTTGTCGGGACCTTGTTCTCGATTTGCTCCATCAGCAGTTGGACACCCTTGCGGCCAATCTCGTAGCCCGGGGGCGCTACCGTAGTGAGCGGGACCGATCCGCTCCAAGCGAGTGGGTTGCCGTCGCATCCGGCCACGCGAACCTGCTCGGGGACGGAGATGCCTTTGTCGACCAATGCCGAGATAACGCCCGAGGCCAACACGTCGGTCAGACCGACGACATAATCGGGGCGTTCGTTGGCGGGGCGCCCGGCAATCTGAGCGCCAATGCTGTAGCCGTCGGCTGCGGTATTCCACTCTCCGGCGTCAATGACCTCAATTTTGATATCGGGATGCAGGGCGAGGGCCTTGTGAATGCCAAGTACGCGCAGGGTGAGCTGCATAAATGCTGCTCGGCCGACGACGACAATATGATGCGCGCCGCGGGTGATGGCGAGCTCGGCGATAATGCGCCCCTGTGCCTCGTTGTCGGCCGCTACGTAGTAACCGGGCTCGGAGCAATGGATGTCCAGATGGACGATCGGCACGGGCATCTTGGTCATAGCGGGGTGCCAGTCGGGGGATGCCATGGGCTGAACCATGACGCCGGACATTTGCGTGCCCATAAAGTAGCGCAGGTAATGGTCCTGGAGAATATCGTCGTTATCGGCGTTGGCGATGAGTAGGTCGTAACCGTGCTTGCGGGCTTCGTTATGGGCGCCGCTGGCAATTTGGAGCGAAAAGCCGTGATCGAGACGGGGGAGCACCAGGCCAAAGGACTTGGTGGCGCCGCCTGCGAGCTGACGGGCGCTTTGGTTGGGCAGGTAGCCAAGGCGGTTGATGGTCTCGTTGATGAGTTTGAGGGTCTCGGGGCGCAGCTTTTCGGGGTGGTTGAGTGCGTTGGAAACCGTGCCCAACGAAACCCCGGCTTCGCGCGCGACGTCGCTGATTTTAACCTTTGCCATAGCGGCCCCTTTGATGCGTTTCAAGTACAAGCCAGATTGTAGCATCGCCCGCCCCTAGGGTGTCAAAACCTGCCAATTAGGGACAGGTTTATTTTGGCGGGTTTTATCTGGGCAAACGCTGGAGCCCAGGCCACCACAAAGGCGCCTGTCCCCATTGTGGTGGCCTTGGCATGTGTGCATCGGGTGGTATCTAAGTTGAGATACCACTTCTGGTATATCAGCTTGCGTCTGCGTGAGTACAATACTCGAACGTTATACGTCTCAGCGCCCCATGTGCGTGGACGTCTTGCAGTCACGCGGACGAAGGGATTTATCCTATGTGCGGAATTGTCGGCTACACCGGCTCTGATATTGCAAAGAACATCCTGGTCACAGGCCTTAAGCGCATGGAGTATCGCGGCTATGACTCCTCGGGCGTCGCGCTCGAGGTGGGCGAGGGCGCCGCGGCGCACCTCGACGTTATCCGCCGCGTGGGCAAGGTCGCGGGTCTGGAGAGCGAGCTTTCCAATATCGATAGCGACGCAACCTGCGGTATCGGCCACACCCGTTGGGCCACCCACGGCAAGCCCTCCATCGTTAACGCCCATCCCCACACCAGCTGCGACGGTCGTATCGCCATCGTCCACAACGGCATCATTGAGAACTTCGCCGAGCTGCGCGAAGAGCTAGAGGGCCGCGGCCACCACTTTAAGAGCGAGACCGATACCGAGGTCTTCGCGCATCTGATCGAAGAGGCTTATGCCGAGACGCACGACCTGATGGCCTCCGTGCGCGAGGCTTGCACCCACGTGGTCGGTGCCTATGGTCTGGCCGCCGTGTGCGCTGACGAGCCCGGCGTGATCGCCGTGGCCCGCAAGGATTCCCCGATCGTAGTCGGCGTGGGCGAAACCGGCTCCTATGTTGCTTCCGATGTCATCGCGCTCATCGACGCCACCCGCGATGTCGTGGTGCTCGAGGACGGTCAGTTTGCCAAGCTCACGCCCGCAGGCGTCGAGTACACCGACGAGGCCGGCAACGTTATCGAGCCCAAGGTCACCCACATCGATTGGGACCTGGACATGGCAGAAAAAGGCGGTTATCCCGACTTTATGCTCAAGGAGATTCACGAGCAGCCGCGCGTCGTGCGCGACACGCTGGTTGGTCGTATGACGCCGGCCGGCGAGCTCGACATCGACGAGCTGGGCCTTTCGCTCGAGGAGCTCAACGACATCGACCGCGTCTACGTGATCGCTTGCGGCACCAGCTATCACGCTGGCCTCATTGCCAAGAATCTCATTGAGGGCTGGGCTCGCATCCCCACCGAGGTGGAGGCGGCCAGCGAGTTCCGTTATCGCAACCCCATCATTACGCCGACGACGCTTGTCGTTGCCGTGTCCCAGTCGGGCGAGACGGCCGATACCCTTGCCGCCATTCGCGACGCGCGCATCAAGGGTGCCAAGGTCTTCGGCATCACCAACGTGGTGGGCAGCCCCGTGGCGCGTGAGAGCGACGGCGTCATCTACACCAAGGCCAACAAAGAGATCGCGGTCGCCTCGACCAAGAGCTTCATCGGCCAGGTCGTGAGCCTTACGCTGCTGGCTTTGCTGTTGGCGCAGGTTAAGTACCGTCTGACCACAAAGCAGGCGCGCATGCTGTTCCGCGAGCTTTCCGATACGGCCGAGCAGATCCAGTGGATTTTGGATACCCAGACCGAGACCGTTCATGAGGCCGCCCTGCTGTGCAAGGACGCGCAGTCGGCGCTGTTCGTGGGCCGCGGCATGGGTGCCGCTATTTCCTACGAGGGCGCGCTCAAGCTCAAAGAGGTTAGCTACCTGCACGCCGAGGCGTATGCTGCCGGCGAGATGAAGCACGGCCCCATCGCGCTCATCGATCCGGGCTTCCCCGTCATCGCCGTGGCCACCAAGAGTGCCACCTACGACAAGACCGTGTCGAACCTTATGGAGTGCAAGGCGCGCGGCGCCAAGGTCATCGTCGTTGCCACCGAGGGCGACGAGGAGATCAACAAGATCGCCGACTGCATCGTCCGCGTGCCGGCAGTCCGCGACGTGTTCAGCCCCATCACGGCGAGCGTTCCTCTGCAGCTGCTCGCCCGCGAGGTCGCCATCCTGCGCGGCTGCGACGTCGACCAGCCCCGTAACCTGGCCAAGAGCGTCACGGTAGAGTAGTTGGTTCCGCCGTTCTAGCGACTAAGGCCCGGCTCCGCATCAAGACGGAGCCGGGCCTTTTCTGCGTTTGCCCAGATAAAACCTGCCAAAATAAACCTGTCCCTTTTTGGCAGGTTAGCGGAGCTTGCTGGTCTCGAAGTACTCGGGGAACTGGTCCAGGACCTCGGTCTGGTTGCGGAACATCATATGCAGGTGCTTGCTGACCAAAAAGCTCGCCTCGATGGGGTCGCGGCCGGCGATGGCGCGGCGGATTTGCTTGTGCTCGTTAACAATCTCCTGATTGTCGAGCGTCTGCGTGGCGGCGCGCAGCCAGCGGAAGCGCTCCAGGTCGGCATTGGTCTCTTCGAGCCACGACCATACGGTGCTGCGGCATGCGATGCTAAAGATCATGCGGTGCATGAGGTTGTCGCTTAAAAAGAAGCCGATGCGATCCTCCTCGGCCATGGTCTTTTCCTGCAGCGCGATGGCTCGGTCGAGCTGCTCGATGCCTGCCGAGGTGGCACGGGCACAGCACTCCACAATCACCTGCTTTTCCAGGTGCTCGCGAATGTAGCAGGCGCTCTCGGCAAGAGTGAGGTTGATGGGCGAGACATAGGTGCCGCTTTGGGGCACGGTACGCACCAGGCCCTCTTGCGCCAGACGCACCAGCGCCTCGCGCACAGGGGTGCGCCCCATATCCAGGTCGTCGCAAAGCTGCTTGACGCCCAGCTTTTCGCCCGGCTTGTAGTCCAGGTAGACGATTTTGCGTCGAATGGTGTGGTAGGACTGATCCTGTAGGCTCATTTCCTGCTCGCCGACGTGCATCGATTCTTCCATAGTGCCTCGCAACCGTTCTATCACACTCATATATCAGCTGTTAATTATGCCGCGAATCAGCTCTCCGTGGTGGGTAATTCGGCTGTTGTCCAAGAACTATTGCGGCATCTTGGTCTGTGTTTGCGCAAGGCTGTGCTCAATGTTGCCGTATCATAAGCCGTCGCAAACGTGAAATAGAAAGAAGGAATCCCATATGCAACTGGCGAATATCGTACGCGAGCGCTGGAAGGGCGTCTTGTTCTGCCTGATCGTCGCCATCCCCGCGACGTTACTCGGCAAACAGATTGAGGTGGTCGGCGGTCCGGTGTTTGCCATCCTCTTTGGCATGGTCCTGGCACTCGTCTTTCCCAAGAATCGTCGCGAACAGCTCGCCGCCGGTGTCACCTATACGTCTAAAAAAGTCTTGCAGTACGCGGTAATCCTGCTTGGCTTTGGCATGAACCTCTCGCAGATTCTGTCCAAAGGCGCTCAGTCGCTGCCGATTATCGTGGCGACGATCTCGACCTCGCTTGTCATCGCTTTCGTGCTCTGCCGCGTTATGAACGTCCCGGGCAAGATCGCGACGCTTGTGGGTGTGGGTTCGTCGATTTGCGGCGGTTCTGCCATCGCCGCGACCGCACCCGTCATCGATGCCGACGATCGCGAGATCGCCCAGGCTATTTCGGTCATCTTCCTGTTTAACGTTATCGCGGCGCTCGTGTTTCCGACGCTCGGCGGCATGCTCGGGCTGACCAACGAGGGCTTTGGCCTGTTTGCCGGCACCGCCATCAACGACACCTCGTCGGTAACGGCTGCGGCGAGCGCCTGGGACAGTATGCATCCCGGCGCCAATGTGCTCGAAAGCGCCACGGTGGTCAAGCTTACCAGGACGCTGGCCATTATTCCCATTACGTTGGTTCTCGCTTGCTGGCAGATGCATCTGGCGCGCAAGGCCGGCGGCGACGCCAAAAGCACGTTCTCGCTTAAACGCGCGTTTCCCATGTTCGTGCTGTTCTTTGTGCTGGCGAGCGTAATCACTACGGTGCTTCAGCTTCCTGCATCCATTACGGCGCCCATCAAGGAACTGTCGAAGTTCTTTATCGTGATGGCCATGGCGGCTATTGGCTTTAATACCGATATCGTCGAGCTGGTCAAAAAGGGCGGCAAGCCCATCGCATTGGGCTTTTGCTGCTGGATTGGCATTGCTTGCATGAGTTTGGGAATGCAGCACGTGCTGGGAATCTGGTAGAGAAGTAACTGATTTGCGTGCTGCGTGCTGGCGAGCGCATGTCCGCGGTGGAGCGATAGGAGCTCTTGCGGGTATGGCTTGTCCGCAGGTTGATAGGTCCCGAAGAGCTCTTATCGCCCCGCCAGGATGGCGATGCGGGGCAACTCATATACTCGCAGGACGGTGGCTTCTGCCCTATAGTGTTTGGTGAGCAATATCGTTCAATTTTGAAACACTCGCTCGCGCAGCCGTCGGTGGCGGCGTGGCGCCGAGGACGGGGCGCAATATGAACAGTGACGCCAAGCTACAAATCTTGATCGAGGCCTTGGCTGCTGCCGGGGCCTCGGCGTTGGCAATCGATGGGCGTGGACGCGTGGCGATTTCGACCATGGATGATGTCGCGCTCGAGCAAGATGTCGCGGCATTTGTCGCCGAGCGCCTGGGGCGTGTGGGCAGCGGCACGCGCCTGGTGATGGGGCATGCGGGAGGGCGCTTGAGCCTCACGGTGCGTCCGGTCGCCAAGGAATACGGCGCGCTTTGGGTAGTCGTGGTCCGCGAGGTGCACGGTGTGGCGGCACATGCGGGTATTGAGTGGCTTAACGCAGATGAGGTCGAGGCGCGCTACGAGGCAAGCGCGTACGGCATTGTCGAGGGTGCCGCTGCGGTCGCTGGTCCCGTCTGCGAAAGCTATGCCCGCGGCGTGCCCCTCATGTTGGAGGGCGAGCTGGGTGCCGGCCAGGCAGAGATTGCAAAACGCCTCTATCTGGATGGGCCTTATGCTGACGAACCCTTTGTGTCCGTGGCACTTGACGAGCTCACAGATCGCGGCTGGCGCCATCTGCTCAAAAGCTCGGAATCGCCGCTGTTCCAGGCGAGGCTGACCCTTTGTATTGGCGGCTGGCATGCACTTTCGCCGCAGCGTCTGCGCGAGCTTGTCTCTACGATGACCGACACGGCGCTGGCCGCGCGTTGCCATGTGGTTCTGACGGCAAACGATATGCCGGGCGGTGGCGAAAGCGATCAGGCCGCTTTTGTAACCGAGCGCTTGGCGTGCGCAGTAAGTGTGGCGCCTGCGATTGCCGAGCAGGGTGGCGCTTCGAAAAAGGTTGCGCAGTATTTGTCATATCTGTCAGATGTCTTTGGAACTGCCGCTCCGAGTATGTCCGAGGAAGCCGCCTCGACGCTCAACGGCTATCGCTGGCCACGCAACTATCTGCAGCTTCGCGAGGTCTCGGAACGACTCTATATATTAGTAGGGTCGGGTGTGGCGGAGCGCGCGGTGGCGGAGGAGGTGCTCGCCCAGGAGGACGTCATCAAAACTGCAGCCTTTGGCGCTCCGACGCTCGACAGCGACCTGTATATCCTGCGTCCACTGGCCGATACCGAACGCGACATCGCGCGGCTGGTCGTAGGCTACCTTCAGGGCAACCGGACCCGCGCTGCCGAGGTGCTGGGAATAAGCCGCACGACCCTGTGGCGCTTGCTGAAGGACGACGACCGCTGAGCGAGGCGCCCGTGACCGCGTGCGGCGCGTGTGCTACAGTCCAAAGCAGTAATGTTTCGATTGTGTTACGGCGTGCGGGGGCGTATGGCGGAGACTTCAAAACCAAACCGGAATAGACGGGGCGCGGCTCCAGTTAACCGCCGCACGACGTCCCGGACGTGGGGCAAGCACGCGTCGGGGTTCGACGGTTCGTTCAAGCGCACCAAATACGGCTATCCTTCGGCAAGCGCTCGCTTGGCCATGCAGGCCGAGTCGACGCTGTGGGGGCGCAAGCGCGTGGTGGGCTCTAAGCTTAAGCACGACGGAACGCTGGGCTATATCAGCCGCGGTGCGGCTCGCCGCAGTGGGCTCAATCCTGCCGGCTGGCATCGTTATGTGCCGATTGCAGTTGTTGTTGCAGTGATTGTGATCGCGCTTGCCGCGCTTGGTTACGCCGGCGGCGGGGTCGACCTGAGTGCGATGTTCAAGCCTGCTGAGCTCGCGCATGCCGGCACGGAGCTTGTCGAGGGCGCTCAGGCCCAGACGGGCGTGGCGCCTCAGCGCGGTATTGTTGCCGCTGCCGCAACGATCGCCGATGCCCAAAAGGGCGAAGGCGAGAACGGCAACGAAGCCGAGACGACTCAAACGAACGAAACGGCGACAACGGCGACGTCAATATAAGTTGCGAGTGGGGTAGCTAATTTGGGACGGGGCTATTTTAGCTACCCCGGCCGATAGCATGCCGGTTTAGCCGATTAGCAGCCGGGGCAGCTAAAAAGCCCCGTCCCAAATTAGCTACCCTCGGTGGAATAGTCGGCTAATACCCAGCGCCAACTCACAATGAGTCTGCAAAGCAGACATATCCCGTAAAGCACAAGTAATAGAACTACCGTTGGCGGGTTGGTTAATTGACCATCCTGGCGCAGTGTGCCTAAAATTGATTCTAACTATAGGGGATTTCTCTCGATGTCGAGCATATCGGCGCGGGTCACCCTCATAGCCGCTTAGGATGTTGGCGCTGCTTCGGCATCCAAGGCTCGATGTCGGACGTCAATAACGACGGAAAGGAAGGTGACGGGATGCGTAGATCTGCATTGGGCCGCAAAGCACTTACGGTGCTAGTTTCGGCCACGATGGTTGTTTCGATGATGCCAACGGCGGCTTTGGCCGATGCCGTGGGCGTTAACGATGCCACGACTGAGCAATCCCAAGTCAATGAAAGTGAGTCGGGGGGGGGTGATTCCGAGAACGTAGCCGACGCTGATTCGGTTGATAACGGTGCCAGCGAGGATGCCACCAACGGGCAGACGACTACCGAGCAGGGGTCGACTACTCAGACTGGCGATGATTCGCAGCAGGGGACTGAGGCGCCGGGGACTGAGTCCCAGGAGCCTGCGGCTCCTAGTATCGCCGAGGTCAAGGGGACTGGATACCCCACGCTGCAGGCAGCTATTGATAAAGCACCGGAAAAGGCGACGGTGAAGCTGCTGGGCGATACGAAGGAGAACGTCACAATCTCCACGTCCCGCGTCACGCTCGACCTGAACGGCCACACTCTCAACGGCGGCACCGAGAAGGGCAAGCCTGCGCTGACCGTTACGGCTCGCAACGTTACCGTCATGGACAGCAGCAAGACCAAGTCCGGTACCATCATGCGTGAGGACACCGCAGAGACCTCCGGCGTCAGCTCCCACTATGTCATTGACGTTCAGGGCAACGGCTGGCTCACCTTCGAGAGCGGCAATGTAAAGAACGACAGCGGCAACGCGGAGGGGAAGGGCGCGTCCCTGGTGCGCGTGGGTGATGACAGCGTCGCCAAGTATCCCGGCCTGAATATCAAGGGCGGTACGTTTACCCAGGATAACTTCATCGTGATCAAGGTCGATCGCGGCGATCTGTTCCTGAACGGCGGTACGCTGAACTCCGCTAACAGCTACGCCATTGAGAACTGGTTCAGAGCTAAAGTCAAAGGCGGTACGGTCAACGGCGCAGTGGCTGCCTGGACGTACAGCGGCGGTTCCAACAGCGACCTGACGATCAGCGGCGGCACCGTCAACGGTAACGTTGAGTCGGTGACTTACGACGGCGCCGAAGGCAAAACGGCGAAGGTGTCCATCACGGGCGGCGTTGTCAATGGCACGCTGAACACGGTTGACTACAGCACGGGTACCACTTCCAACGATCCCACAAAGGCGACGATTGAGGTCACGAGCGATACGTTCAGCACCGATCCGTCCCGCTATCTGATCGAAGGCTCTGCGGCTACCCCGAACGGTGACGGCACCTTCGGCGTGGCAAAAGCTTACCTTGCGCAGGTTGGCGAAAAAAGCTACTACACCATGGACGAAGCGTTCAAGGCGCAGACCGCAAGTGGCGAAGCCATCACCTTGCTGCGTGACTACACCACGGGCAGCAAGTTCAACTCCGGATCCATTGATCGCGTGGTCGACCTGAACGGTCACACCTGGACGTGCACGGGAACCGATGCAAACTCCGCGGCGTTCGAAATCAACCACTCCAACGTATCGCTTACGGTGAAGAACGGCAAGGTCGTCAGCTCGCAGCTCGTCGGCTTGATCCCGTCTGCCATGGGCGGCACCATCAAGTACGACAACTCCATTCTTACGTTCGAGAACGTTGATGCGTCTACGACTGCCACGAGCGGCATCGAAACGAACGGCAACAACACGAACGACACTGTTGTTCTGAAGGACAGCACGTTCAACGTTCCCAACGGCTTCGGCATTTACTTCCCCAGCAGCGGAACGCTGACCATCAATAACTCCACGATCAACGCGAAGACGATGGGCGCGCAGGTGTGCTCTGGCAACCTGAACATCAACGCCGGTAGCAAGATTACCGTGTCGGGCGACCCGGTCGCAAAGACCGAGGGCGACGGCGCCATCCAGGACGGCGCGGCGATCTCCATCGTCAACCGCTCCGGCTACAAGGGCCTTGGCCAGGTCGCCATTACCGGCGGCACCTTCACGGCGAAGGGCGACAACGCGGCAATCAAGGCCTACGCTTGGAATTCCTCGACTAAGCAGGAGTCGGCTTTCGACAACGCTGCTAAGACGGTCACCGTTTACGGTGGCACGTTCTCTTCCGCAGCCCCTGAGGCTCTGTGCGCTGAGGGTTGCAAGCCTATCGAGAACCCTAACGGTACGCATGGAGTTTCCGGTTCGGTCGCACAGGTTGGTTTTACGGCATTCAATACCCTGGAGGCCGCCATCGACGCAGCCCGGGACGGCGAGACCGTCACGCTGATCGCCGATGCGACCGAAGATGCAACCGTGGCTGCTGGCAAGAACATCACGCTTGACCTTGGTGGCAAAACGCTGACGAACACGAATACCGGCAAGGCGACGCTAACCATCGCGAAGGACGCCACGGCTGCCGTGAAGAACGGCAACATCGTTGGCGGTACGAGCTACTACACCATCGATAACTACGGCACAGCCACGCTCGAAGATGTCACGGCTACGGCGGGCAACACGGATTCCTCTATGATTAGAAACGATGGCACGCTGACCATCGAGAGCGGTTCGTATTCGGGTGGTCTGAACGTTGTGAAGAGCGAGGAAGACTCGACGCTCACCATCAACGGTGGCAAGTTCGAGCTGAGCTATGCAACGAATGGTTATACGGGCGTTGTTTTCGCCTACGGCAACACGACGATCACTGGCGGCGAGTTTATCCAGAGCCTGACCACCACAGGACGGTGGAACCACCCTCAGGTCATTGCGACCGGTATGGTGGAAGGTCACCCGTCCTTCACGAAGATTTCGGGCGGCACATTTACTAACAAATACTCGGATGGGTCTAACATATTCCGAGGAGTCGGCAAAGCTACCAGCGATAACTTCGAGGTTTCTGGCGGTACCTTCAACAAATCGGTTCCTTCGAGCTATTTCGCCGAGGGGCTTACTTGCGCCAAGAACGCCGATGGCACATATGGCATTGCAACGGCAATTGCCCAGATTGGCACCGATAGGTACACCAGCCTTAAGGCTGCAATTACTGCGGCTAAGAAAGGCAAGACCATCCAGCTGCTGAACGACACCGCGGAAAACATCGAGATCGCTAAGACGAAGCAGATCACGCTTGACCTGAATGGACATACCCTCAACGGTGGCACGGGCACTGCGAAGGCGGCCATCCTAAACAAGGGCAACGTGACCATCACCGACACGAGTGCCGACAAGACCGGCACCATCAAGCGTGATGACCAGGGCATCGAGGGCGAGACCAGCTATTACGTTATCAAGAACATCGGCACGATGGTTATCGACCAGGCGAATGTTGCGAACAACTCCGGCTACAAGAAAGCAAATTCCTCTGGTTCCATGGTCGGTTCATCTCTGATTTGCAACGGCGATGATGATCCTCAGGCATCGCTCATTATTAATGGTGGCACGTTCAATCAGCCGAACTTCCTGGTTGTCAAGAACGGCACCAACGGTACGCTGACTGTGAACGGCGGCACGCTGACCAGCAACCACTCTGCAGTGCAGAACTGGAACAAGGCTCAGATTCTGGGCGGTAGCCTGACCGGTCAAATATGGACCGATGCTTGGGTTGAGGGCGCGATCGGCGAAACCATCATTGGTGGCAAGGCTCAGTTCACTGGCGAGATCGTGGTAGATATCACGGGTAAAGTTCCTCCGACCCTGAAGATTGAAGGCGGCTCTCTTAATGTCACGTCGTGGCGCGTGACCAAAGCTGCTGCCGCGGCAAATGCCACCGTCGCAGTTTCTGGTGGCACCTTCACGGCTGCTGTCCCCGAGAATTACTGCGCTGCAGGCTATGTACCTGTCGCGAACACCGACGGCACGTATGGCGTTAAGCTTCCCGAGGGCGCGTATGCGCTGCAGGATTACCGCAGCGGTGACCAGGCGTCTTGGAAGTATCCGACCCTCCAGGACGGCATGGCATTCGCTGGCTGGTATAAGGATGCTGCATTTAAGACACCCTGCACCGAAAGTGACGTCGAGGGTGCCGCCTACGCCAAGTTCGTGAAGATCAGTGATCTCATTACTTTCAAGGGTGGCTCGCTGCGCACCGATCTCACCGGTAAGGACGACTATTCGAAGACCAGCTTGCGCTTTGGCTATGAGATGCACGCCCCCGAGGGCTCGAAGATCGATTTCCAGAATTGGGGTTGGTACTACAAGAGCCCGTCTTCTGCAGAGCCGAAGTTTGTGAATGCAAAGAACTATTGGCGCATTGACGACAACGGCGTGATTGCGAATCTTGTCCTCAGCCCGATTTACAAATCTGGTTATAAGCTCGGTTACAGCACCGTCTTTGATGTAACTGCACAGCTTGCGTACATCACGGCTGACGGGACCGGCGTAAAGGTGAAAGACCAGTCCAGGTCGCGCTCCGTCGATCAGGTCGCAAAGGCAATTCAGAACGATTCTTTTGCCTCTGCCGATGACCTTGCATACGCAAATGGGATTCTCGAATCTAATTAGAAAGGATATTTATGAACAACGAGTACTCTGAGCCGTCTATCGAAATTATTGAAATCGATCAGGAAGACGTCGTTACGGCATCTTACCCGGATACCGTTACCGACCCCAATTTACTCTAATAAGTGGTAGGTTGAACGAGGACGTTCAATTTGATTGAGGAAGGGGTCTCGACTGTCTCGTCGGGGCTCCTTCTTTTCGAGCAGGTGATTCAGTGAGTTATACGGAAAAACACGGTGCGCATTCGAGGGCGAGAAATACGCCGAATCTCAAAGTGATAATCGTTGTAATTGTCTTGATGGTTGCTGTCACCGTGGGCGTTATCGTGACCTTTTCGTCTGTACGAGGCAGCGTGCGCAATAATACACCTGTTGAAACGGTTGTAGACAAGCACGAGACGGACAAGGCTGCTAATTCAACCGAGGACGTGGCGGACGGCGATACCTCTGGCGAATCCTCCGCGTCTGGCTCAAATGCCACGTCATCTGACGGATCGGCGTCTTCGCAGAAGGTTGACCGTGGCGGCGGAAAGGACGACGGCTCGGCCGACAATGTCGTTGATGCCAACGGATCGTCCGATGCAGATTCCGATAACGGCCAGGGTGGCAATGACAACTCTGGTGGGGATTCTGGAAATAGCTCTTCAAATGAAGGCACGTGGACGGGATACTACTAGGTGCTGTTTTCTCGCGGCCTGACGACAGCGCGTCGTCGGGCCGCATTTGGCATGTCGCAGGCCAAAATGGGGGTCGCATGAATACGGATAAAGGCACTTCGGCCGGTCTTGTGCCGTTTTGCATGCGCGTGGCAGATCTGGCCGTGCGGGTCAGTCCGCTTCATGCGATGGTCGGGTGTCTTTGCAAGGACTATGTGGTAGACGCACCTTTGGCCGTTGACTTTGAAATTGGCGCGACTCAAGCCGATATCGACTTTGAGCGGGATATGGCCACCGAGGGTACCGCCTGGACCGATGCCTATCTGGAGACGCTGGCAGTGCAGCGGGCGATTGCGAACCGCTTGCCCGAGCGGCACCGGCTGCTGGTCCATGGTGCGGTTATCGAGTTTGAGAGGCGTGCCTATCTTTTTACCGCGCCGAGCGGTACGGGCAAGTCGACCCATATTCGCCTGTGGCGCCAATATCTGGGCGATGCCGTGCGGGTGATAAACGGGGATAAGCCGTTTGTCCGCATTCCGGATTGTCGCGAAGAGCCGCCAGTGGTTTACGGCACGCCGTGGGCCGGCAAAGAGGGCTGGCAGTGCAACTCGTCGGCCCCGCTCGCCGGCATCGTGCTGTTGTCCCGCAGCGAGCCGGGTGCATCTTCCATTCGTTTGGCGAGTGCCGCGCTCAATATCGATAAGATAATGCGGCAGGTGTACTTTCCGCCGGACGCTGGCGCTGCGGCGCTCACGCTCGACCTGTTGGACGCTATGCTCGCGCGCGTGCCGGTGTATGAGCTGGCCTGCGATATGTCCGAGGATGCCGTTCGCGCGAGCTTTGAGGGCTTGACCGGCCTGGAATACCAACATTATGTAAGGAGTGCCTCGCATGAGGATTAAGCAGGGATTTGTTATGCGCGATGTTGCCGGACAGGCCGTCGCCATCGCGACGGGCGAGGCCAGCAAGTCGTTTCATGGCATGGTGAAGCTCAACGGCACGGGCGCCGATATTTGGCGCGGCGTGGAAGAAGGACTTGACGAGGCAGCGATTGCCGAACGCATTGCAGCAAAGTATGAGGTCGACCCCGAACGCGCACGCGAGGACGTGGATGCGTTTATCGCGCGCATGCGCGAAACCGGGCTCGTGGAGGGTTAGTTTTACGTGGCGTCTGCACTCGACAACCAATCGCTTTATCTTCTGCACCTGCTTTCCTGCGCGCTGCGCGGAGAAGCGCCTGCCCCGTTGCCGACGGGGGTGACGTGGGATGGCCTCTTTGCCCTTGCGCGCTGGAACTCGGTGACGACGACCTGCTCGTTCGCGGTTGCTTCTTCCCCCGAGGCGAACTCGGCCGAACGGGCGCGCTGGCAGACGGAGGTCGACCAAAACCTCATGCGCCATGCGGTCTTTGACATGGAACGTGAGGCTGTCTTTGCCGCTATGGACGATGTCGGGCTCGCGCACCTGCCGCTCAAGGGCGTGGTGACGTCGCGTGCCTATCCGCGTCCCGAGATGCGCTGGATGTGCGACAACGACTTTTTGTTTGGGCATATTCGTGAGGACGGCTCGGTGGCTGCGGCGACCGAGGCCGATGCCTACGAGCTTCGACGCATTATGGAGGGCCAAGGGTTTACGACGGCCCACTTTGGTACGGGCAACCACGATTCATACGAGAAGGCTCCGTTTCTTAACTTTGAGCCGCATCGCGTCCTCGCCAACCCCGAGGTTGCGTGGTGGAAGTACTACGCAGATCCATGGGCAAAGGCACGGCGTGTAGAGGGCGCATCGGGGCTTGCCTACGAGTTTGCGCGTGAGGATGCGTATCTCTTCCATATCGCGCATATGTTCAAGCATTTCTCGGCATCGGGCCACGGCGTGCGAGGGCTTGCCGACGAGTGGGCGCTCATGCGCGCTTGGGGCGGCTCGATGGACCGTGCGTATCTGGACTGCGAGCTGCAGAAGCTGGGAATGGCCGACTTTGAGGCTGACTTGCGCCGCGTTGCCCAGACCGTGGTGGAAAAGGACGCCTGCGGGCGCGCGCTTGCCGACGACGATGCGGCATTGACGCCGGATGTGGGGCAGATGCTCGCCTATATGCTCGGCAGTGGCACGTACGGCACGGTTGTCAACAACGTGCGAAACCGGCTCGAGGAGGAGGCCGCCGAGGGAGGCAAGAAGGGCTCCCGTGCCCGTTACCTGCTCAAGCGTGCTTTTCCGCCGCTCAAGAAACTCCAGCAGGGATACCCCGTGCTCAAGCGTGCGCCGTGGCTCTTACCCGGGGTGTATGTGTACCGCTTGTTGGTAAAGCCATTTACGCGGACGGCGCGACTGCGCACGGAGCTCTCGACCGTGATGCACGAGGGCGAGGAATAACATGGGCGATCGTTTGAGGGAAGGCTCGTCCAACTCAGCCGCCTGCGCCAGCGCCCAGACTGCCGGCGATGCGTCTTGCGGGATCGATACCGTGCTGGCGCGTGACGGCGTTTGGGTGAGCACGACGGCGGGCGTGAGCATGTGGCCCATGCTGCGCGATCGCCGGGACACAATCGTGGTGCGGCCGTGCGAGGGGCGACTGCGCCCGCTCGATGTAGCGCTGTATCGGCGCGGCGACGCCTACGTCCTCCATCGAGTGATTGAGGTCGTCGACGGGGGCTATCGGATCCTGGGCGATAACTGCCTCGAGATCGAGGATGTTCCCGAGGCGGCTGTTCTGGGCAGGCTCGAGGAATTTTGGCGCGGTGACAGACATTGCGATCCGCATAGCCGCGGCTGGCTCGCCTATGCGCGGGTTTGGCTGGTGGCCTGGCCTGTACGCTGCAGGCTTAAGCGCGCAAAGGCTGCGCTAGGCCGCGCTGCTCGAAAGGCGGGACTCAGGTGAGGGACCTTCGTTGGGTGATCTCTGTCTGCGGGCACGAGGTTCGGTTGGTGTGGGCGCTCTGTGTCACGCGCTGCGTCTCGGCGTTGATCGCTGTGGGATATGCGCTGCTCATGCAGTGGGCGGTCGATGCCGCCGTCGCGCACGACTCGGCTACATTTTGGCCGGCATTCGCTCTGTTTGCGGCCGCGCTTTTGGCACAGGTGGTGCTTTCGGCGGCATCGAGATGGCTCTCGGAATCTGCGCAAGCGCGCATGGAGAACGCGCTTCGTGCCCGCGCGGCCGGCGCCGTGATGCGTGCCGGGCGCTTGCCGGAAGGGCGGGCTTCGGGCGAGGTGACGAGCGTGCTCACCTCGGATGTCGCGTGCGTTGCCGAGTCTATGGTGTCAATCGTGCCCGAGGCCGCCTCTATGCTGGTGCGCGCTGCAGCCGCGCTGGTCTTGATGTTTGCGGTAGCACCCGCGCTCGCCGCGCTCTTTGTCGTTGCGGGTGCGGTGGGCGTGGCGGGCTCTCTTGTTATGCGCCACTGGCTTAAGGGCGTGCACGCCACCGCGCAAGCGGCCGAGGGTTCCATGCGTGCGCGGCTGCAGGAGACGCTCGAGAGTTTGGTAGTGATCCGCTCCTTTGGCGCTGCCGAGCGTGTCATGGAGGGGCTCGCCGGTCTTATGGACGAGCAGCTTGCCGCGCGCGAGAGGCGTGCCGGTGGCAAGGCGGCGTCCGGCGCCGTCTTTAACCTGGCCATGCAGCTGAGCTATCTTGCTGGTTTTGGCTATGGCTGCTGGGGAATCCTAACTGGCCGGGTGAGCTACGGCACCCTGATGGCGCTTGTGCAGCTTGTGGGGCAGGTGCGTGCTCCGTTTACAAGCCTCTCGGGCCTCTTTCCGCAGTCGGCGGCGATGTCTGCCAGCTGCGAGCGGTTGCGTGCCGTGGAGCCAGCCGCCCGCGGCGAGCGTAGGCCTGCCTGCGGCGCATCGTTTGCTACCCTGCGGTTTCGTGGCGTTTGCTTTGGTTATGCGGACGGTCCGCGTGTGCTCGATGGCTTTGATGCCGAGGTCCGTGCGGGCGAGTTTATCGCCGTGACAGGACCTTCGGGCGTAGGTAAGTCCACGACACTCATGCTCGCGCTTGGGATGGAAGACCCCAGTGAGGGCGCGGTCGAGGTGGAGTTCGCGGGATCCGGAGGCGAGGGCACTGCCGTGGAGGCAATTGTCGCCGCCGACCTTGCGCCTGGGACCTTCGCCTACGTGCCGCAGGGCAACATGCTTATGAGCGGCACTGTTCGCGATGCCGTCACACTGGCGGATTGTGGCGGGGAAGGGGATTCTGCGCTTGACGAGTCTCTTTACGCCGCCTGCGCGCTTGAGTTTGTGGGTGCTCTGCCCCAAGGCGTGGATACGCCGCTGGGCGAGCACGGCAGCGGTCTTTCCGAGGGCCAGATGCAGCGACTTGCCGTGGCCCGCGCCGTATACTCCGGCGCCCCGGTGCTGTTGCTCGACGAATGCACTTCGGCGCTCGACGGGGCGACGGAGCGTGAGATGCTCGACCGCCTGCGGACACTCGGCCGCACAGTGATCATCGTCACTCATCGCCCCGCTGCTTTGAGCATTTGTGACCGAACGATTAGCCTGCGCTAGGGGCTTGGGTGTGAAGGTGCGCGCTACCCGACGTACACCACGTTGTCGCGGCGCGGCTTTGCCTCGGGGAGTACGTCCTCGGCGTAGCCCAGAATGCAGTTGCCCACACCGCGCAGGCTTCCGTCGGCGGGCAGACCCCACTTGGCCAGCAGTTCCAGTCCCTCAGGTGAGTCGAAGACCTCGTGCGCGCGGTGGATCCAACACGAATCGACGCCCAGCGCATAGGCTGCGTTGAGCAGGTTGCCCATGGCGAGCGAGCCGTCTTCCAGGTGCGTGGACACGCTGCGGTCGACGAGCACCACCACAACGGTCTTGGCGCCGTAGAAGGGATCTCCCTCGCTGCCCATAACTTGTGCGTTGAGTTGCGAGAGGCGCTCGACGGTTGCGGGGTCGGTAACGGCGACGAACGTGACCGGTTGGCGTCCCATGCCGCTCGGCGCGTACTGGCCTGCCTCGATAATGCGTGCGAGCTTTTCGGCTTCGACGGGGCGATCGCTATAGTTACGGCAACTGCGGCGGTGGATGAGTGCCTCGATGGTCTCCATGGGTCCTCCTGACGTTGGTTTCGATGCCTCGTTCTTACCCGCCGAACCAAAACCATAATCGCGCAGTCGGCCCCAAACAATGCAAGCTACCAAGTGGAAAAGCTGGTTTGCATAAAACTTCAGCCAGAATGTGACTAACCGGTGGGATGGTTAAACGTTTTATCCCGTCTACCCTGCGGTTTTTTACCACTTGCCTAAATGATGCGCGCATAAGCTCTGATAAAGGTTTTACTAAAGGAGTATCAACGTTTATCAACGCGCCATAGTGGCGCCGGGCCAGGAGGTAACATCATGTTCCAGGCTGGAGATGTCGTCGAGACCGACTTCGAAGGATTTCTGAAGCTGCTGCGTTCCAAGACGCGCGCTTTCGTGTCGATTAACGATCACGAGTACTACATCACGCACGCCGATGGCTATTGGCGTGTTCAGGATTGCGAGGCCCTCAACGATAAGGGCCACTTTACTGACTGCTCCGAGCTGGTCAACACGGTCTGCGAGGTCGTCGAACTGCCGTGGATCTGCGGCAAGAGCCTGCACGACAGCTTCTCGGGCGCTACGGTCTACGAGGCCGTCGCTGCTTAACAGCCAACACTCGATATTCTCTCGCAACCGCCGGCGCCGCCCCCGCGCCGGCGGTCTTTTTTGTCGATATGCTTATGTAGAGCCGACCATAAACAACGAGCTTGTTGACGATAGTCAAAACTCGGACTAATGTAGAGATATTAATTGGTCAAAACTCGGACTATCGAATGGTGGGAGAGATGAATAGTGCAGTTAGCCCGGTCGATTTCGACCGGATGCTCAACGGGCTTGACCGTATCTATTCGGAGTTCGCGCGCGCCTGCGGTCTGTCGGACTGCGCCTACTGGATGCTCGTTGACACGAGTGCGGCGGGCGGAAGCGTTGCCGTGAGTCGGCTGACGAGTGAATGGTTCTACAGCAAACAGACCATCAATTCGGCGATCAAGACGCTTAGGGCGCGAGGGCTTGCGACGTTGGAGTTTGCCGAAGGTAGTCGTAAGAACAAGGTTGTGCGACTGACCGAAGAAGGCGTGCGGTTTGCCAAGCGCTACGCGTTGCCAGCGCAAAAAGCCGAGCAACAGGCATTCGAGGCGCTCGAGCCGTGGGAACAGCGCGAGATCATGCGCTTGGTCGGTAAGTTCTCCCATGTTCTTAACGAAGAGTGCGAGGCATTTAAACGGCAAGTGGCCGCTGAGAACGAGGCTGACGATAAGAGCGAAGGGGAGACATGCGACTCTTAATGAGGTTTATGAGGCCGTATCGCGGGCTGATTGCGGTGACGCTGTTTGCGGTGCTGATAGATAACGTCGGTACGCTGTTGGTTCCCACGATGCTGGCGAACATGGTCAACACCGGTATTACCACGGGCGATATCGACTATATTTTACGCAACGGCCTGTATATGCTTATCGCGACCGGCATGGCCAGCGGCGGCACGGTACTGGGTTGCTATCTTTCGGCGCGCCTGGCCGCCAACGTGGCCTGCGATATCCGCAATGCCGTGTACGACAAGTCGCTCGAACTCGCGGCTAGCGACTTTGAGCGCTTTGGCACGGGTTCGATGATCACGCGCTCACTCAACGACATCAACGTGATTCAGCAGGCTGTCCTTCAGACGATTCAGTTGGTGCTGCCGGTACCGTTCTTGGCCGTGGCGGGCATCATTTTTGCCTGGTTTATCGATCCTGCCATGGGCACGCTGCTGGGCGTGGTCGTTGCGATCGTGCTGGTGGCGGCGGTCTTTACCGTGGCCAACGCCGCGCCGATCTTTATGCGCCTGCAGAGCTTTATCGACCGTATGAACGTGGTGCTGCGCGAAAATATCGTGGGCGTGCGCGTTATCCGCGCATTTAACAAGGAGCGCCACGAGGAGCAGCGCCTGGACGAGGTGTTTAGCGATTACGCGGCCAATGCCATCAAGGTAAACCACCTGTTTGTGGGTCTCGACAGCTCCAGCTTCTTTTTGATGAACATCGCCGAGGTGGCGGTGCTGTGGGTGGGCGGCAACCGCGTGGGCGCCCATGCCATGCAAATCGGCAGCATCTCGGCCGTGCTGGAGTACGCGATCCTGATCCTTTTCTTTGTGATGATGGCGCAGATGGTGATTCTGACGCTTCCGCGCGCCGCGGCGTGCCTCAACCGTGCGCAGCAGGTGCTCGAAATCGAGCCGAGCATTGTGGACGGCAAAGCTACGCTGGGCGACGGGGCGCCTGAGTCCGCAGATGGGGCCGACGCGGTGGCCGTGTTCGACCATATGTCGTTCCGTTTTGACGATGCCGACGAGGACACCCTGTGCGACCTGAGCTTTGCCTGTCGCCGTGGCCAGACGACCGCGATCGTGGGTTCGACGGGATCGGGCAAATCGACGGTAGCCAAGCTCTTGTTGCGTTTCCATGATGCCACGAAGGGCGCCATTCGCCTGAACGGCGTCGATCTGCGCGACCTTTCGCAAGGTGAGATTCGCGGGCATATCGCTTACGTGCCGCAGAAGGCGTGGCTGTTCTCGGGTACGGTGGCGAGCAATCTGCGCTTTGGTAACGAGGGTGCGACCGAGGCTGACATGCTCCATGCGTTAGAGGTTGCCCAGAGCACCTTTGTACTCGACCAGCCGCAGGGACTCGATACGCCGGTATCCCAGGGCGGTACGAACTTCTCGGGCGGTCAGCGTCAGCGCCTGGCGATCGCCCGCGCACTCATGAAGCATGCCGATCTATATATCTTCGATGACAGTTTTTCGGCCCTGGACTTTAAGACCGATGCCGCCCTGCGCCATGCGCTGCAGGGCGAGACGCGCGATGCCGCGGTGCTCATCATCGCGCAGCGTATCTCGACCATTCTGCATGCCGACCAGATTGTGGTGCTCAAGGATGGCGAGATCGTGGGCCTTGGCACGCACGACAAGCTCATGGAGACCTGCGAGGTGTACCGCGCTATCGCGGAATCGCAGATGAAGGGAGGTGAGTAGCATGACCGAGGAGCTCAAGAAGCAGGGCATCGCCGATGACGCCGCGGTTGCAGAGACAGTTGAGGAGACGGTCGCCGCGCCCGGCCTGGACGAAGCCGCCAAGGCGGCGGAGCGCGAGGCTCGCCGCCAGGCACTCTACGAGGAGAACGAGCGTGCCGAGGACGAGCGCGCTCGCGCCGAGGCGGAGCGCATGCGCGACGTTGACGACGAGGACGAGGACGAGACGCCCCGCGACACCTGGGCGACGGTGCGCCGCCTGTGGAGCGAGGCCGCCGGCGACCATTGGCGCTTCTATATCGTGTTCGCGAGCATCGTGTTCTATGTCATCTTTAACACCGCGGCGCCGGCTTACAGCGCCCGCGTGATCGATGAGCTGTGGGGGCACATGAAGCTGGCGTTTGCCAACAACGCTACCTTCAGCATTACCTGGGAGAACTGCGGCAGGACCATCTTCATCTACTTTATGATCTGGACCGCCGCCGCCTCGTTCTACGCGCTCCAGAGCTTTTTGATGTCGAGCGTTGCCGAGCGCCTCAACCTGCGTCTACGCAACCGCATCGCTCAAAAGCTCAACCGTCTGCCGCTTGCCTACTTTGACGCGCATCGTCCCGGCGAGGTCGTCAGCCGTGCGACCAACGACTTGGACAAGATGTCCGAGAGCATGCAGCGCGGCTTGCTGCAGCTTCTGGTGTCGATCGGTACCGTGGTGGGCGCCGTGAGCGTGATGTTCGTGTTTAGCGTGCCGCTCACGCTCGTCTTTTTGTTCTTTACGGCACTTTCGCTGCTGGTGACGAAGGTCGTGTCGCGCCGCACACACGATGTGACGGGCGAGCGCCAGGAGTGGGTGTCCAAGATTACGAGCGCGGTCGAGGAAGGCTACTCGGGCCGTCTGGTGATCCGTGCGTTTAACCGCGAGCGCCAGAGCTCTGCCGAGGTACACGAGGCTTCGAAGGAGCTGGCGCGCGTGAGCACCAAGGCGGACTTTATGATTAACGCCGTCGGTCCCGCGGTGCGCTTTATCGGCCGCTTGGCGCAGATCGTGATTGCGCTTGTGGGCTGCAGCATGTTGGTTGCCGGGCATATGACCGTCGGCGTGTTCCAGGCGTTCTTCCAGTTTATCTACGAGGCGTCCGAGCCCATGACGCAGCTGTCGTTTACCTTTAACTCGCTGCAGAGCGCGCTGGCGAGCGCAGAGCGCGTGTTCGACCTGCTCGACGAGTCCGAGATGGAAGCCGATCCGTTGCCGGCGGTCGCCGCCAAGCTGCCGGGCAAGGTGGAGGGCCGTGTTGCCTTTGAACACGTGCGTTTTGGCTATGCGCCCGACAAGCCGCTCATGCGCGACGTGTCGTTTGCCGCCGAGCCGGGCCAAAAGATCGCGGTGGTGGGAACCACGGGCGCGGGCAAGACCACGCTCATCAATCTGCTCATGCGCTTCTACGAGATCGACGGTGGCCGCATTACCCTCGACGGCGTGGACACGAGCCGCATGGACCGCGGCGAGCTGCGCCAGCAGTTTGGAATGGTGTTGCAGGACGCCTGGTTGTTCGATGGCACCATTGCCGAGAACATCGCCTATGGCTGTCCCGAGGCGACGCGCGAGGAGATTGTCGCGGCCGCGCGTGCCGCTCAGGTCGACTTCTTTGTGCGCACTATGCCGCAGGGCTACGACACGCGTGTGGCTAACGATGCCGAGAGCATCAGCCAGGGCCAACGTCAGCTGCTGACCATCGCGCGCGTGCTGCTCAACAACCCGGCGATCCTCATCCTGGATGAGGCGACGTCGAGCGTGGACACGCGCACCGAGCTCGCCATCGGCCGCGCCATGGACGCGCTCATGCGCGGGCGCACGAGCTTTGTGATCGCGCACCGTCTGTCGACGATCGTCGATGCCGACCTCATCCTGGTCATGGATCACGGCAATATCATCGAGCAGGGTACGCACAAGGAGCTGCTGGCTGCCGAGGGCGCCTACGCCGACCTCTACTTGAGCCAGTTCGCATAATGTGACAAAGGGACAGTCCCGCATGTCACATCGAAAAGAAGGCGCACCGGGGGCGGATTCCCCGGCGCGCCTTTTGTGTTGGCGTTCATGCTGCGGCAGTTGCCCGCGGCCCTAGCGCTCGTCCACGAGCTCGGCGACGAGGGCTTTGAGCTCGGCCACCTCTCGCTCGAGTTCCTTGACGCGGCGGGCGTTCTCGGTGATGCCCTGACGGTTGAGGGCGCTCTGCTCGGCGGCATCGTCGGGCATGTACTCGCGATGCTGCTTGGCGTCGAAGCTTTCTTCGAACACGCGGCAGCCGTTGCGCTTGATGATGCGTCCCGGCACGCCAACGACGGTGCAGTTGTCGGGCACGTCCTTGACGACGACCGAATTGCCGCCGATCTTGACGTTGTTGCCAATGTGGATGTTGCCAAGTACTTTGGCGCCTGTGCCCACCGTGACATTGTTGCCCAGGGTGGGGTGGCGTTTGCCGGTCTCGTTGCCGGTGCCGCCGAGCGTGACGCCCTGGTAGAGCACGCAGTTGTCGCCCACAATGGTGGTCTCGCCGATAACGACGCCCATGGCGTGGTCGATAAAGAAATGTTTGCCGATCTGTGCAGCGGGATGAATCTCGACGCCGGTGATGTGGCGGGTGATTTGCGAGAGCACACGGGCGAGCGAGCGATGACCGTGTTCCCAAAGCCAGTGCTCGGGCACGTGGTTCCACTTGGCGTGCAGGCCAGGATAGGAAAGGAAGATGACCAGACCGTTTTGCGCGGCGGGGTCCTGCGCCTGGACGGTCTTGATGTCCTCGCGAATGGTATTGATAAAGCTCACTGGCCGCCCTCCCTTAGCGCCATGGCAATGCGATTCACTAAAGTATAGCGATTCGCTAGGGATTAGGAAGGACAATCTTGGCGGCTTTGGGCGACAAGTGTCAGTTATGCAAACTTGCTGGTAATGAAGTAAGACTTTTGAGGGGTTTGGCCCGCGCTCGCGCCGCAACCGTATACTGGTCAACTTGGACGTGTCCGCGCCCACAACTGAGAGGTTTTACTTCATGGGTTTCATCAATTTCATTGCCGAGCTGCTTAAGGACCCGCGCACCGCGATCGCCAGCTGGATCGCCGCCGGCCCGCTCATGGCCTACGGCTGCGTGTTCCTGATCATCTTTATCGAGACGGGCGTGGTGTTCTTCCCGTTCCTTCCCGGCGACTCACTGCTGTTTGCCTCGGGCTTCTTTGCCCATAACGGCGGCTTTAACATCGTGGCGCTTCTGGCCACCGCATGGGCCGCAGCCATCCTGGGCGATCAGTGCAACTTTATGATCGGCCACTTCTTTGGCCGCAAAATCATCGCCTCGGGCAAGGTAAAGGCCATGACGCCCGAGCGCATTAAAAAGTCCGAGGATTTCTTGGACAAGTGGGGTCACCTGGCCATCTTCCTCGGTCGCTTCTTCCCGTTCATCCGCACCTTTGTGCCTTTTATCGCCGGTATGGGCGGCATGCACTGGCGCAACTTTGTCATCTTTAACGTGCTGGGTGGCATTACCTGGTCGACGGTCTTTACGCTGCTGGGTTACTTCTTTGGTGGCATTCCGTTTGTGCAGGAGCACTTTGAGCTGCTGATCGTCGGCATTGTCGCCGTGTCGATCATTCCGACCGTGGTCGGTCTGGTTAAGGCTAAGCTCGGCAAAAAGAACGCTTAGCTCGAGCCAGCGCGCAAACCGTGCAGTTGAGGCCCGTCACCGCTTACGGTGGCGGGCCTTTTTGCTTCGGTCAAATGAAAATACTTTAGTTAGTTAAAGAAAAACGTTTTATCCGATGCGTGTGCGGAGTACAATCTCGTGCATGCGAATCGACGTGCCATCGGCTTTGATGCTGTCCGCGTGTCCCGTCCGGCTCTACGCTCCGGGCGTGCGATGTTGCGACGCGGTCGGCCCCGGTCCTTGCGTGCGGGTTCGCGAGTATGCAACTGTGTATGTAAGGAGCGACATATGACTGTCGAGAAGAAGGATATCGATTGGGGTAGCCTCGGCTTTGGCTACATGAAGACCGATTACAGCTACGAGGCTCATTGGAAGGATGGCGAGTGGGACGAGGGCGGCCTGACTACCGACCACACCCTGCATGTCTCCGAGTGCGGCGGCATCTTCCATTACTGCCAGGAGGTCTTTGAGGGCCTGAAGGCCTACACCGCCGAGGACGGTAGCATCGTCTGCTTCCGTCCCGACATGAACGCCGAGCGTATGTACAACTCTGCGCAGCGCCTCGAGATGCCCCCGTTCCCCAAGGACAAGTTCGTCGAGGCCGTCAAGCAGGTCGTTTCTGCCAACGCCGCCTGGGTTCCGCCCTTCGGTTCTGGCGCGACCCTGTACGTGCGTCCGTTTATGATCGGCTCCGGTGACGTGATCGGCGTGGCTCCCGCTCCTGAGTACACGTTCCGTATTCTCGTGACCCCGGTCGGTCCGTACTTTAAGGGTGGCCTTAAGCCCGTCAAGCTGCGCGTTTCCGAGTATGACCGTGCCGCACCGCACGGCACCGGCAACATCAAGGCTGGCCTGAACTACGCCATGTCCCTCAAGCCCACGATGGAGGCCCATCGCGAGGGCTATGCCGAGAACCTGTATCTCGACTCCGAGTCCCGCACCTATGTCGAGGAGACCGGTGGCGCCAACGTCCTGTTCGTGAAAGAGGATGGCACGCTCGTCGTTCCGCAGTCGCACACCGACTCCATCCTGCCCTCCATCACCCGTCGTTCGCTCGTTCAGGTCGCTCAGGACCTGGGTATGACCGTCGATCAGCGCCCCGTCGAGTGGGCCGAGGTCAAGGCCGGCACCTTTGTGGAGTGCGGCCTGTGCGGCACCGCTGCCGTCATCTCCCCGGTGGGCGAGATTGACAACAAGGTCTATGGCGCCGACGAGACCGTGACCTTCCCGGCTGGCTACACCGAGATCGGTCCCGTGATGAAGAAGCTCCGCGAGACTCTGACCGGCATCCAGTCTGGTGCTGTCGAGGACAAGCACAACTGGGTTTACACCGTCGCGTAAGCTGTCTTAGCTGTCCGGCCCGAGCGCGGCCTTCCTTTCCGGCGCGACCTCGGACATGAAAGAACCTCCGCTGCGCACTTCGTGCGGCGGAGGTTCTTTCGTCCTGCGGAGTGCGCCGGAAAGGAAGGCCGCGCTTTTGTTTTGGTTCGCGCCATGTGGGGGTGGCGGCGACGTGCATTTTTGCGAGTATTCTGCAATCGAAGGCCCCTGCATACCGACCTCGGGCAAAAAATCGGGATTTCTCGATGTTTTCTACGGATGATGGGCGGGGTTATGGGCTGACAGCGTTTGATTTGCAGGGACATTCGCGGTCTTTGGCATTTATCGTGGCGCCCGAAGCTCTTGGTTATGTTGAATACTCCTAAAAATGCACGGCGCTTAGAGGGGGACCTTCGCGAAAAAGGAAACCGCCCCGTCGAAGTATGCATTCGACGGGGCGGTTTATACATTTGGCCGATTAAGGATACGCTGTCAAACTACTAGAACTTGACGGTCGGGGCCTGGCGGGCTGCTTCGGCGGCCTCGAAGCCCTGGCGCTCCTTAAACTGGAAGATGCCGGCAAAGATGACAGCCGGGAACGTCTGAATGGCGTTGTTGTAGCTGAGCACGCAGTCGTTGTAGCTCTGGCGTGCATAGCTAATCTTGTTCTCGGTATCCTCGAGCGATGCCTGCAGCTGCGTAAAGTTGGTGTTTGCCTTAAGATCGGGATAGGCCTCGGCCACGGCAAAGAGCTGGCGCAGTGCGCCGGTCAGCACGTTGTCGGCTTCCATCTTGGCCTCGGGCGTGGTGGCCTTGACGGCGGTGTTACGCGCGCTGATCACGGCGGAGAGCGTCTCCTGCTCGTGCTTGGCGTAGCCCTTGACGGTCTCGACCAGGTTGGGGATCAGGTCGTTACGGCGCTGCAGCTGCGTATCGATGTTCTGCCAGGCGTTATCGATGCGGTTACGCTTGGTGACCATGTTGTTGTAGATGCCGGCGATGGCGCAGACAATCACAATGACAACAACGATGCCGATGATGACGGTAATCATGATGTCTCCGTTTCGAATGGCCGCGGCGGCATGCGCCAGCTGCCGTTGGTATAACGCTACTAGTATACCCGCAACGTTTTACCGTGCCGAACTTTCCGGTAAGCGTTGTGTTTTCGGCGGGGTTGGCACCGGGGCAAAGCGCGCGAGGTACAGGTGTAAGATATGCGACAGATTGACGAGTGTTGTCTTTGCCCTGAGGATGGCGATACCAGTGGACCTTCGCATCAAGAAAACCTACCGCGCCCTGTTCGATGCCTTTACCGAGCTTCTCGAGGAGCATCGTTTTGAGGACCTGACGGTTGCCATGCTGTGCGACCGCGCCATGATTCGCCGCACGACGTTCTACAAGCACTTTCGCGACAAGAACGATTACTTTGCCTTTTATATCGATGAGCTCATGTCGGGCTTGCCGCAAAAACAGCCCGATGAGGCCGGCGCAGTGTCTGTCGAGGACGTGCGCGCGCTTCGGCACGCGATTTTGGACGATGCCATGGATTTGATTCTGACGCACGAGCGGCTCATGGATAACATTTTGGCAAGCAGCATGTCGGGCATGTTGACCAACGTTATTTGCGACCGCATTGCCCGCTCCATCCGCGAGCGTGTGATGAACGTGCTTGCCGAGGACGCCCTGGCCCCCGTGTCACTCGAGACGACGTCTGAGTTTGTCGCCGGCGGTATTATTCGTCTTTTCACGATATGGTGGGAATCGGGCCACGATCTTGAGCGTCGACCTGAGATAGCCGACGTGGTCGATGCGCTGTTTGAGCGGACCATGACACCGGTGAATCACTAAAGTGGCGGAGAGAGGGGGATTCGAACCCCCGGAACGCTCTCGCGCTCAACGGTTTTCAAGACCGCCGCATTCAACCGCTCTGCCATCTCTCCGTGAGTCGTAATGATAGCATCGTTTTGAATTTGCAACAGGGAAGGCGAACGATGACGATCACCGAAATCGACGAGAAGTTCATGCGCGAGGCACTGGCCGAGGCGCGCGCCGCCGCGGCGGTGGGCGAGGTGCCCATCGGAGCCGTAGTGGTGCGCGACGGTGAGATCGTCGCGCGGGCGCATAATCGTCGCGAACTCGACCAGGACCCTTCGGCTCATGCCGAGTTTGCGGCCGTGTGCGCCGCTGCCCAGGCGCTTGGCCGCTGGCGCCTTTCCGACTGTACGGTCTATGTGACGTTGGAACCCTGCTGCATGTGCGCAGGCCTTATGGTTAACGCGCGCGTGGGGCGCTGCGTGTATGGCGCGAGCGACGCCAAGGCGGGCGCGTTGGGATCCCTATACGATTTGAATGCCGACTCGCGCCTGAATCATCGGTTTAACGTGACGGCTGGGGTCCTGGCGGCTGAATGCCGCGAGCTGCTGAGTAGCTATTTTGGCGGTCTGCGCGGAGCGGGCGGCGCTGATTGCGGTTGTGGGGCCGATCTTGAAGCACACGCCGCTCACGCCGCAGCGCTTGCAGGTGCCGGTGAGGATGCTGGCACGGGGGTTGACTTTGGTCCTGCGTGCCGCCGACCCCGCCGTGTGCTGTTGGCGATCGACTCCTTTAAGGGCAGCGTTTCGAGCGCGCAGGCGGAGGCGGCGGTTGCCGAAGGCGTGCGCCGCGTTTGGCCCGATGCCGAGCTGAACGCTTTGCCGCTGGCAGATGGTGGCGAGGGAACGCTCGACGCCATCGCCGCGCGTGGTGGCGAGCTTGTGACCTGCGAGGTTGCAGGCCCCTTGGGCGACCTCGTGTCTGCCCGGATGCTGGTTGATGTCGAGCGCGAGTCCGCGGTCATCGAGATGGCCGAGGCGGCCGGCATTGGGTATTCGCCTTGCACGGAGTCGTCGGCGCAGGCTGCTACAACCTATGGCGTGGGCGAGCTTATGCTTCGCGCAGTTCGCACGGGCGCAAGGACACTCTATATTGGTCTGGGCGGCAGTGCCACCAACGACGGTGGCGCCGGCATGCTGCAGGCGCTGGGCGCGCGCGTGGTCGATGATCGGGGCTGCGATGTCGCCCCCGGTCTTGCCGGCCTTGAGCAGGTGGCGAGCGTTGATTTGGCGCCAGCGCTGCAGGCTTTGGGTGGCTCTCGTATCGTTGTGCTTTCGGATGTCGAGAATCCGCTCGTGGGGCGTCGAGGCGCACTGGCGGTGTTTGGCGGGCAGAAGGGCCTGCCGACGGATGATGCCGAGGCGCTGGGCAAGTACGACAGCTGGATGGTCGGCTACGGCCGCTTGCTCGACGCTGCGATTGCCGGAGCTCGAGCCCAGGGGTTGTTGCGCACACCCGAGGGCACACGGACGTTTGGCTCGGTGCTCGGCGTGCCCGGCGCGGGCGCTGCCGGTGGCTTGGGCGCGGCGTTACTGGCGCTCGGTGTGGAGCTACGCTCGGGCGTGGAGACGGTGCTCGATCTGATTGGGTTTGACGAACGCATGCGTGATGTCGACCTGGTCATAACGGGCGAGGGCAATATGGACGAGCAGTCCGCCGCCGGTAAGGCGCCGGTGGGCGTGGCACGCCGTGCCAAGCGGTGTGGCAAGCCGGTTGTTGCCGTCGTGGGCGGTCGTGCCGACAACCTGGATGCGGTGTACGAGCAGGGCATCGACTTGGTGCTTCCGATTTGCCGCAAGCCCATGGACCTGGAACAGGCACTCGATCCGCAAGAAGCCACAACCAACCTCATCTGTGCCGGCGAGGCAGCCGCCCAATCCTACGACCTCGCCCGCCTCTAGAACTAATTCCCTCGGGAGCCCGGTTTGCCCGGGTAGTCAAAATAGCCCCGTCCCAAATTAGCTACTTTGTGGTTTGTGGGGGATAAAGATTGCCGGTCGTTTTGTCCTACTGGGGCATGTCGATGGCGCGAGTGGTTCGATTTTGAGCCTGAGTGGCAACCCGAGGCGAAATTTCGGGTCACCCAAATTGCTACAATTTTAAGTATATTGCGATGTCCTGCCTTGCGTTTCTGCGCGGGGGGGGGCGTATATTTGCATCGATGGGGACGACGACACATATATAATGAGCCGCTGCTTGCCGTCCTCATGGATTTGGGGAGGGCCTTCATGAATCGCGCGTGTGCGAGAGCTCGAGAAATGCTAAAGCCTTTTGGCAAGAAAACCAATACCGCAAAGCGTGTCCTGAGGGTTTTGGCCGTCCCGCTGGCGGCATGTGCGCTCATGTTCGGTGCGACGAGCGCGTCGGCCGACCAGACAGTTCCCTTGAGCAACCACACCGTGCAGACGGTGAATCCCACCGGCACCACGGTCAATCTGTTCGACTACTGGGTCGTGGATGGCGATAACGACAGCTCGAAGAACATAAACAACAATAATGGCAATGACAACACCGGCATCAATAAAGACCATCAGCTCAAGTTCAATGGTGGTGGCGGCACGGGCATTAACAAGTGGACGGGCAGAAGCGTCATTGATGACTTTGGACGCCTTTCTTTTGTAAAGAACACGCTGGTAAATGGCTATCCGGCGATCAACGCCGGCACTTATACCTCATACGGCACGAAAGGCGATTGCACCGATGAATCGCTGGCCTATCTCTTTAATAACGACAGCCAAGCAAACGGCAGGCAAAAGGGTAAGGCTGTCTACAACGACGTGAAAGGCCTCTTCCGGCTCCAGAAGGGCTATTACGTTTACGACTCGTATGGTTCTCGCGGCAACTATGCTGTGTATAACTACACGACTAACTCCTTTGACGTCTACAATAAGGCTGGTGTATATAAGGGCGGCGTATCAGATGCAAATCTGGGCCAGTTCTTTCCCTTCGACTCGGCTGACAAGGTTTTTGATGAGAAGGGCAACAGCCTCTCCCCTAAGCAGATCATTGATGGAAGCACGAGCCTCAACCATCACTTTGGCATGTCCATGACTACGGAGTTCGTCCAGCCGACGAACGGCAAGACCACCGATGGCAACGACATGATCTTTGAGTTCTCGGGTGACGACGACGTCTGGGTCTATATCGACGGCGTGCTCGTGGGCGATCTTGGTGGCATCCACGAGAAGGCGACGCTCAAGATCAACTTCGCCACCGGTGCCGTACATGTCGGTCATGTTGACAATGCAAATGATCCCGAAAAGACAATTCAAGACACCACCATTAAGGCGATGTTCCAAGCTGCCGGCGCAGATACTTCAAACAGAAGATTCTCCGGCAACACCTTCCTCAACAGCTCCAAGCACACGCTGAGCTTCTTCTATCTGGAGCGCGGCGCGGGCGCATCGAATATGTCGCTTAAGTTCAATCTCACCACGCTGCCGTCGTCCGAGGTCGAGAAGGTCGATCAGAACGGCGAGGCAGTCCAGGACGCCAAGTTTGCGCTGTATCAGTCGGATGCCAGCTGGAAGACGCAGGGCGATCCCATCGCTCAAGGTACGACGGACGATAAGGGTCGGCTAGTGCTTCTGAAGTCGGACGACGGCTCCGTCCTTTCATTTGATAACCAGCATGCTGATGGACATAACTACTTTGTACTCAAAGAGACAGACCTGCCCGCGGGATATCGCTCGAGTCTGACCTCATCGACTACCGCAATGTCAGGTGAGCTGCATCTGCAGTACAAAGAGGCTGCGGCGAGCGGTTCGGGCGGCGTGGTGGTCGCGCCGCAAACGACGGTCACCATGGCCGATGGCGTAACGCAATGGACGGGCAGCCGCATGTGGCTCAACGGTGGTTATCTGGCTGCCAAGGAGACCATTTCCCTTAGCAAAGAAACAAAAGACAATAAGGACAAACCCATTAGCTCGGGTACGACATTTGCTGTCGTGCTCAAGCGCACCGATAAAAGCAAGGCGGACACGGACGAAAATGCATGGACGGCAGTCACGGGCAATCCGCTCGATGGCTACATGCTGTGCTCCGCACATGGCATCCCTGGCGCCGTCGAGGCTGCCAAATCGGCGGACACGAGCGTCTTTGGCGTCAACACCAAGGGCGACTACGAGGTAACGGTTAGGTCGCTGCCTGGCGATATCGAGACGTACGCCGCCATGCTGCAAGATGAAGACAAGCCGAAGGCGGAATATACCGTGGCGGTGTATCACACCACGGCATCGTCTCTGGCGGGGGCAACCATCGGCAACACCTCTATGGTCAAATATCAAACGATAAACAGGCAGTTCTCTACGGTGATCCACCTCACCAACGTTCAGAACCGTCTGTTTGTGCAGAAGGTCGACGACCTGGGCAAGCCCGTGAACGGCGCAACGTTTGAGCTGTACCAGGCCAAGGACGTTACCGGCGATAGTCCTAGAACGTATGCCATTAAATCGGGCGCCGAGCCGTATGACACCGTGCAGGCAAACGGCATGACCTATCCGTATGACATTAAGGGTGCTGCATGCTTCCCGCTCGATTCGGCGAAGCATGCGCCCCTTATCAAGGGTACGTACTACCTGCGTGAGTCTGTAAGTCCAGATGGCCATGAGATCAACAACACCATCACCAAGGTAATCGTGGACGACTCGGGCGTATATGTGGACGCCGGCGAAGAGAACGATGGCGTGCTCAGCATGAGCGGCCCGGGTTCGCTGATCGCCTCCCTGGCGCAGTTTGGCTCCCCCGACTCGATTGACAATACGCTTACGCACATCAAGGGCAAGCTGCAGAGTGCGGCCGTTGACGCCAACGGAAACCTGACATGGGGCCAGACGTGCACAGCCCAAGGCGTGACGCCTTCTCTTGCGGGCAACTTGATGCATATGCGCTATGACAAGACGGCGCAGGGCACCAAGACCATTCTGCGCCTGTCTCTTATACA
>URPB01000001.1:0-73135 GCA_900549575.1 uncultured Collinsella sp. | reverse complement strand
CACCAACACCTACTCCACCTCTTTGCCCCTTTCTGGTATGTCGGGCGTCACTCTGACGTACCTTGCCGGCGCGGCGGTGCTTTGCGCTGCTGCGGCCTGGATGCACATTCGTCGCAAGGCGAATGCGAAGGGAGGCGAGCGTCGTGAATAAGAAAGTTTGCTCCTTCCCGATCTTGTTTGCGCTGCTTGCCCTCCTGATCGGCACCTGCGCGGCTGTGTTCCCCGCATCCGCGCAGGCCGTGCCGGCCTCGACCGGTTCCATCACGGTGAGCGGCACCGTGGCGCGCAGCTACGACGCCTACCAGATCTTTAGCGCCAACGTCGTCGACGGCGACAGCGACGCCAAGATCGCCACCGACCTCGCCTGGGCAAGCGACGCCGTGCGCGACGCCGCGCTGCCTGTGCTGCACAGCGCCGGCATGCCCAACTCCCAGACCACCGCGCAGGAAGCTGCCGAATGGCTCAACGCCGATTCCCACCTTACGAGCGCGCTGAGCGCACAGCTCGCTCGTTCCCTCCAGAGCTCTGACGCCGTGCCCCTTAACGCGGGCACGGCGTCAGAGCCGCCCTGTGGCTACTGGCTCATCGTCGCCGACGACGACGCCATCGCCCAGGGCGAGGCCGGCACCGCGCCGATCATGGCCCTGGTGGGCGGCGGCGCCGTTACCGTCAAGCTCAAGGCGGCGACCCCCAAGGTCGCCAAGCATGTGCTGGAGGACAGCACCGCCGCCTGGCAGAAGGCCGCCGACGCCACGGTCGCCGACGACCTGTACTGGCGCCTCTCGGCCACGGTCCCGGCGGGCCTCGCGGCCTACGACACCTATACGGTGCGGTTCGTCGACACCATGAGCGCGGGGCTCGACCCCTCCAAGGTCGCCGCGAGCATGCGCGTGTACGTGGCGGCGGGTGCGGACGGAGGCTTTGACGCAGTCTCGGCCGGCAGGGACGGCCGCGCCGGCACCGAGCCCGCGAAGGGCTGGACCGATATCACGGCCCAGTGCGCCACCAAGGTAGCGGCCGACGGCAAGACCTTCACCGTGCGCACCGGCGACCTCATCGCCGCGCTCGGCGGGGCCGACGCCTTTACCGCGGGCGCCCGCGTGGTCGCCGTGTACAATGCGCCGCTCACCAGCGCATGCAACCACGGCATCGCGAAGGGCAACCCCAACGAGGTCTACCTGCGCTACCCGCGCTCTCCCTTTGCCGACCAGTCCGGCGACGCCGGCTTCACCCGCACGCCGAGCGACGATGCGTGCGCCTACACCTGGGATCTCGCGCTCACCAAGCGCGGCAGCGACGGCGACAAGCCGCTTGCCGGGGCGGTTCTGAGCATCGCCGACGACCGCGGTCGCACGCTGGCGGCCGACGGCACGTGGGATGCAGAGGGCAAGGCCACCGTCACCACGGGCGAGGACGGCCGCGTGACCGTTTCGGGCGCGGACTCGGGCAAGCTGGAGGTCCACGAGCTCAAGGCACCCAAGGGCTACACCGCCTTTGAGGGCACGCGCTCCGTGACGGTCAAGGCCGAGGGCCTGGACGTCGACCAGGTGGCCGCCGCCAAGCCCAAACTCACCATCACGGCCGAGTCGCCCCTGCGCGCCGACAGCGCGGACGGGTCGACGGGCAGCCTGGAGGCGTCGCTCATCAACACGCCCACCAGCATTACCACCGGAGGCTTTATGCCCTCGACTGGCGATATGGCAATGTACGCCGCGGCCGCCGCAGCGGTCGCCGGAGCCGCGCTCATCGTGGTCGCGCTCCTGGTCAAGCGGGGAGGTGGCAGCCATAAAGAGTAGCTGGCAGCCCCACAGAGAGCGGGGCGAGACGTAGCGAAGTAGATGCTAAGACACAGACAGATGATGATCGATCGAATGAGAACCAACCGGAAAACGGAGGAAAAGAAGATGAGCATGAACAAGAACATCGCACGCCTGGCGGTAACCGCCGGCCTCACAGCAGCGCTAAGCTTCGGCGGCGTGATGGCGCCGGTCACGATGGCGTTTGCTGAGGGCACGCCGGTGGCTACGACGAGTGGCAACGTGACGATTAATGAGGAGACCTACAAGGATACCACCTTTAAGGGTATCCAGGTTTTCAAGGCTAAGGTTACGCAGGACCAGAAGAGCGAGGGAGTCTGGGATTCCACTGGGGATAAGACGCTTTCCGACATCGATTGGGCTTCGCCAAAAGTCAAAAAGGCTGTCACTGACAAGTTCTCAGGTGTTGCAGGAGCTCCTACGGGGAACGAGAGCGTTCAGGAGTGGATTGCTTTCATTAAGAATAATGCTGGCAACAACGCCAACGTTGATACTGGTAGTACACTGGACAAGATTGCCGAGGCTTTGGAGGATGCGGGCGCTACCGATCCGACGCTTGGTTGGCAGTCATCCACTACTGGTAACTTTACGGGCTTGGAGTCTGGCTACTGGCTCTTTGTGACTGCACGTGTTGGTTCGACTAAAGATGCCGATACGACTAACGGTAATACCGATGCCTACACCTCGCCAATCTTTACTATCGTCGGCGGTGAGGGCGTAAACGTTACACCCAAAAAAGACGTCCCCAACGTTACCAAGGCGGTCAAGGACGACAACAACGGCAGTTTTGTGGATTCGACCAAACCTGTTCCAGCGGGTTCTTCTCAAGATGTTTTTACGACGCCCAATAGGGTTGCGGACTCTGCATCCGATCAGCTGGTTGAGTATCAGCTTGCAGGTACCGTGGCCAGCAACATCAATACTTATAATGAGTACAGGTATACCTTTACAGATGAGCTGCCTTCTACGATGGTGCCCGAACTTGACGGCAATGATCCCGTTGTCGAGGTCAAGATTGGCAATCAGGTTGTTCATCCTGATAGCTACAGCAAAAATTATGCAGATGGCAAGCTTGTGGTTTCGTTCTCAAATCTGAAAAACGCCTATGCGAAAAACGAAGATGACACCAAGGGCGCAATCATTAACGTTGACGGCAAATCAAAGGTCTATGTGAACTATAAGGCAAAGCTTGACCCCAAGAAGGTTAGCGCCGGCATGCTCGGCAAAGGTCAAAAGAACACCGTCACTCTGACCTACTCTAACAACCCGCACGACAACAACGGCACTGGCACTACGGTTGACCACCCGGCCTACGACTACACCTACGGTATCGATGTCAAAAAGGTTGGCTCCGACGAGGCGAAACCGCCTCTCGCAAACGTCGAATTTACTCTGCAAGAGGTCGGTACTGGAAAGTTCATCAAGAAGGACGGCACAACTGCGAGCAACGAAACTGAGGACGGTGCAATTCTCAAGACGAATTCGACCGGAATGATAGAGGTCTTTGGCCTTGATGAAGGCACGTATATTCTGAAGGAGAAAACTCCTGCGCCCGGTTACGACAATTCTCACGGCAGCAAGGGCATTAACTTTACCATTACGCGTGATGGTGAGCTTCCCGAGAGCGACAACACCGTGCACAACCCTAAGCTTATAGTGACTGACGCAGACGATCAAAATCTCGTTGCTGCTGCCGACGCCACTAACGGCGTGGTTCACCTCACCGTCACCGATAAGAAGGGCTCCAACCTCCCGCTCACCGGTCTCAACGGCGTGACCTTCACTTGGATCGCTGGTGGCGCGGTGCTGTGCATCGGCGTGGCGCACCTCATCCGCAGCCGTAAGCAGGCCGAGGAGTCCGAGCAGGAGTAACGCTCGTTCACCCATCCCCTTGGCAGGTGGGATGTGATGGCCATGAGACTTGCGGACACTTTTCTCGTCCATCCACGTTCTTGCTTTGCCATTCTCTTTTCGGGGCAGACTCCGCGCTGGAGTTTGCCCCGTTCTTTTTGAACAGCGCAGCCGGGGCGCCGTCGCTCGTATGATCGAGCGTATGATTAGCGAACAAATGTTTGCAAATATTGCGTTTACCAGCTGTAAGTGCGAGTGCTCGCAGTAAAATACCCTTGCGACGCATTCCGTGCGCGGGCGGCCGACGACTCGATCGGAGGTCCCCAAATGCTGAAATTCCTTAACGCGCTCGCCGCCCTCGCGGCGGTAGGCTCGTTCGTCATCGCGTTTCTTGACTCGTATGAGGTTCGGTTTAAGGCCCGTAGGCGCACGCGCGGTGCGGACGGTAGAAGGCATTTGCGTCGAAAGCGCAAATAAGAATGCCCGGGGGTCGGATCCCGGGCATTTAACTAAAGCTGAAAACTAGGCTGCCCGCGCTCTCATACACTTACGCGGGGTGCGTCGTTTTCTATTGACATTGTATCCCGAATCGCCCAGCCGATTCGGGACATTTTGAAAACGCAAATGCTGGCCCAACTCGCGCCCAACTCGCGCTGCGCAATGCTGCCAGGCTGCGTTGTCCGGCGCGGAAGCTCGTAATTCGGCTATTATTTGTTTAGACAACTTGAGTTGTAGAGGAGTGACCGGCGATGGTGCAGGGCGCCAAACATATGAAGAGCAATAACGCCGCGGACAACGGCGGCTCAAACCCTCAGCCCAAACCTCAACCAAAGCCCAAACGCCGCCGCAAGCGACTGCCTCGCTGGGCCGACCGGCTCATCACCATCGTCATCATCCTTATTGGCGTGGGCCTTATGACCTGGCCGTGGATCTTGGACCGGCTCGAGGCCTCGGGCGTGCTCAACCAGATCAGCACGGTGTCCAGCGCCGTGGACGCGCTGTCTGCCGAGGAGCGCGAGCGCATCCTGCTCCAGGCGCGCTCCTTTAACGAGCAGCTGGCGGGCGAGGCTACCGAGCTCCCCGCCGACCAAATCGAGCCCTACGACCAGCAGCTCATCTTTGACCGCGACCCCATGATGAGCTGGGTCGAAATCCCCTCCATCGATGTGAGCATGCCCATTTACCACGGCACGAGCGAGGAAGTCCTCATGGCGGGCGTCGGCCACCTGGAGGGCACGAGCCTGCCGGTGGGCGGCACCTCGACGCATTGCGTGCTTACCGCGCACTCGGGTATGCGCAACCTGAGCATGTTCGACGACATTCACTCGCTGGAGCCCGGCGACCTGGTGCTGCTGCACACCATGAACAAGACGCTCGCCTATAAGATGGTGGACTCCGAGGTGGTGCTGCCCGAGGAGATGGAGTCGCTGAGCATTGAGCCCGGCGCCGACAAGCTGACGCTCGTCACCTGCACGCCCTACGGCGTGAACGACCATCGCCTGCTGGTGCATTGCGTGCGCACCAAGTACAACAAGAAGGACGTTGACAAGCAAAAGTCGCTGGCCGGCCGCCACTGGGGCAAGCGCGAGTTCGCCGTGCTCATCGTGGTCGTGGCCATTGTACTGTTGCTGCTGGACATCGTGATCCACACGATCCGTAAGCGCCGCAAGGCCAAAGCCTCGGCATAAGGCATCGTTCAGGACCACCACAATGGGGACAGGCACCTTTGTGGTGGTTGGGACTTCCAAACCATCACAACATTCGATGAAAATCGCGATTTTGGCGAAAAACGTCGAATGTTGTGATGGTCTTCGTTGCGGGCGGGGCGGTTTTCGTTGTGAGCAGTACGGTTTTTGCTATGGACGGTGCGGTTTCGCTGCAGAACCGCCAGCCCGCCGCCTGTCAATCGCCGCTCTCGTTACGTTTTCGCTGCATTTGGGTAAAGCGCCTGCTCCAAGCGGCGTTGCCTTGTATACTAGAGCGGTTTATCTGTTATGCGGAAGGGAGCGCCTATGGCACTCAGCGAGAAAGACGTGCGCGGCATCGCCGAGTACGCAAAGATCGCACTGACCGATGACGAGCTCACCCAGATGACGTCCTACATGAACGACGCCGTCCAGATGCTCGAGCCCGTCTTGCAATATGACTTGCCCGACGTGGAGCCCACGTTCCATCCCATCGGAAGCCTGTCCAACGTGATGGGCGACGACCTGCGCGAGCCCGAGCGCGACCTGCCGCTCGACGTTGCGCTCGAAAACGCCGGCAGCGCGCGCGACCGCTACTTCCGCGTGCCGTCCATTTTGGGAGAGGGGGAGAGCGAGTAATGGCGCTAAGCTTCGATTCCCTTACCGCCGCCCAGATCGCCGCGGGCGTTTCTGCCGGCGACTTTACCGCTACCGAGGTGGCCCAGGCCTCCCTTGCCGCCATCGAGGCGCGCGAGGGCGGGGTCCAGGCATTCCTGCAGGTGGCGCCCGAGCTTGCGCTCGAGGCCGCTGCGCGCGTGGATGCCGACCGTGCCGCAGGCAAGCCGCTGCCCCCGCTTGCGGGCGTGCCGCTAGCCATCAAGGACAACATGAACCTCGTGGGCACGCGCACCACCTGCGCTTCCCGCATGCTCGAGAACTACCAGAGCGTCTACACCGCCACCTGCGTCCAGCGCATGCTCGACGCCGGCTGCCTGCCCATGGGCAAGGCCAACATGGACGAGTTCGCCTTTGGCAGCTCCACCGAGAGCTCGGCGTTCCACCGCACCAACAACCCTTGGGATACCGAGCGCGTGCCCGGCGGCTCCTCGGGCGGCTCCGCTGCCGCCGTCGCCGCGGGCGAGGTCGCGCTCTCGCTGGGCTCGGACACCGGCGGCTCCATTCGCCAGCCGGCGTCGCTGTGCGGCGTGGTGGGCTTTAAGCCCACGTATGGCGCCGTGAGCCGTTACGGCGTGGTTGCCTTTGGCTCGTCGCTCGACCAGGTGGGCCCCTTTGGCCGCACGGTCGAGGATGTCGCGCTGGCCATGAACGCGCTTACCGGCGCGGGCCACGATCCGTACGACTGCACCAGCCAGGATTGCGCCGTCGACTTTACCGAGCATCTCAACGACAGCATCGAGGGCAAGCGCGTGGGTATCATCCCCGCGTTTATGGAGGCCGATGGTCTGACGCCCGAGGTCAAGGCCGCTGTTCAGCGCGCCGCCCAGGAACTGCAGAACCAGGGCGCCGAGCTGGTCGAGGTCGACCTGCCGCACCTGGACGCCGCCATCGCCGCCTACTACGTCATCGGCCCGGCCGAGGCGTTCTCCAACCTGGCTCGCTTCGACGGCATTCGCTACGGCTACCAGGAGGAGGGCTGCGCCAACCTGTCCGACCAGAGCTCGCTTTCGCGCGCCCACGGCTTTGGCGCCGAGGCCAAGCGCCGTCAGATGCTCGGCGCCTACCTGCTGAGCTCGGGCGTGTACGACAAGTACTACTACGCCGCGCAAAAGGCCCGCACGCTCATCACGCAGGACTATGACGCCGCGTATGCCAAGGTGGACACCATCCTCATGCCCGCCTCGCCGCGCACGGCCTTTAAGTTTGGCGAGCTCAACGACCCTACGCAGATGTACCTCTCCGACCTGTACACCATCTCGCTCAACATTTGCGGCAACGGCGGTATCTCGGTGCCGCTGGGCCTGGGCGATGACAGCAAGCTGCCCGTTTCTGCCCAGCTGGTGGGACCTGCCTTTAGGGACCGTCAGCTGCTCACGTTTGCCCGCGCCCTGGAGCGCGGCTTTGCCGATGCCGCCACGGGTGCGCCCGCGCTTTCCGTCGCGCCCGATTTTGCCGGGAAGGGAGGCGAGCTGTAATGAAGGAGCTTTCCGAGGTCCTGCAGGATTGGGAGGCCGTGATCGGCCTGGAGATCCATACCGAGCTCACCGCACTCGATACCAAGATGTTCTGCAACTGCAAGCTCAGCCACGATGACGAGCCCAACGCCAACGTGTGCCCGGTGTGCCTGGGCCTGCCCGGCGCCCTGCCGGTGCCCAACAAGCGTGCCATCGAGAGCATCGTCAAGGCTGGTCTCGCCACCAACTGCGAGATCCAGCGCCACTCGATGTTCTACCGCAAGCACTACTTCTATCCCGATATGGCCAAGAACTTCCAGACCACGCAGGGTCCGATCGCCTTTGCCATGTACGGTCACCTGGACCTGGACGTGACCGGTCGCGGTGCCGGCGAGCGCCCCGACTGCGCGTTTGGCGAGGCCGAGGCCCAGAGTCTGGCGAGCGCCTCGGCCAACGCCGAGGGCCTGTCCACGTCCATGACGTCGACCATGCGCGAGGGCAACCAGCGCGCCGGCCACCTGGCCAGCTATGATGCGTCCAACTTGCAGATGCCCGAGCGTCGCGAGGACGGTTCCTACACGGTGCCCATCCGCATCCTGCGCATCCACATGGAGGAGGACGCCGCCAAGATGGTTCACGTGGGCGGTGCCGAGGGCCGCATTACCGCCGCGGCCGAGTCGCTCGTCGACTACAACCGCTGCGGCACGCCGCTCATCGAGCTTGTCACTGAGCCCGACTTGCGTACGCCCGAGGAGGCTCGCCTGTTTATGGAGAAGCTCCGTCGCATCTTTGTGACGCTGGGCATTTCGGACTGCTCCATGGAGAAGGGCTCCATGCGCTGCGACGGCAACGTGTCGCTGCGTCGCCGCGGCGAGACCAAGCTGGGAACCAAGACCGAGCTCAAGAACCTCAACTCGTTTAAGAGCCTGCACGATGGCCTTGCCTACGAGATCTGCCGTCAGGCCGAGGTGCTCGAGGAGGGCGGCATCATCTATCAGGAGACCCGCCACTGGGAGCCCAGCCGCAAGCGAACCGTGGTTATGCGCGTCAAGGAGACGGCCGACGACTATCGCCTGTTCCCCGACCCCGACCTGGCGCCGTTCGATTTGGACGACGAGTTCATCGACCGCTGCCGAGACGAGATTCCCGAGCTGCCCGATGCCAAGCGCGCCCGTTTTGAGGCCGACTTTGGCATTAAGGCGGCCGATGCCGAGCAGATTGCCGGCGATCCCGAGTTTGCCGAGTTCTTTGAGGCCGCCGCTGCCGGAATGGCTGGCAAGGAGGCTCAGACGGTCGCAAACTTGCTGGTCAACGAGATGATCGCCTACCTTAAGGGCGCGGGCGTGTCGCTGGCCGAGTCCGGCATCGCGCCGGCTCAGGTGGCGGCGCTTGCCAAGCTGCTGGCGACCGATGCCATCAGCTCCAACCAGGCGCACGAGGTCTTTGAGGCCATGGCCCAGACCGGTGACGATCCCAACAAGATCGTCGACGAGCGCGGTATGCGTCAGGTGAGCGATGCCGGTGCGCTGCAGCCGATCGTGGACGAAGTGCTGGCAAACTGTGCCGATCAGGCGCAGCAGTATCGTGACGGCAACCAGAAGGTCATCGGCTTTTTGGTGGGCCAGTGCATGAAGGCAAGCCGCGGCAAGGGCAACCCGAAGCTCTTCAACGAGTTGCTGAGAACGTCGCTCTCGTAGCTGCGAGGCCGGGGAAGCCCCGAGTCGCCGGGGTGTTTGCTCCAAATTTCAAACAGTCCTATGCAAGACGAAGGCCACATTTAGTGGCCTTCTTTGCATGCGGAACTCATTTGGAGCAAACACCCCGGCGACTCGGGGCTTCCCCGGCCAGACGACTCGGCCGTTCGGGTCAGGCGGGCTGGATGGAATAGAGTGAATGGGCGTGCCGTCGGCACGCCCATTGTTTTGAAGGGAACTCATTGAGAGGCAAGGCCCTGCGCCCGGCCCCTCGGTTCCGTGACGACTCGGCCGTTCGGGTCAGGCGGGGCTGAATGAAATTTGGTGAATGAGGGCGCTGATGGCGTCCTCATTCTTTATATATGTTGGGAGCGCCAGGTGGTGGGGGTGGTGCCGGTGTGTTGCTTGAAGGCTTGGGCGAAGGCAGCCTGCTGAGGGTAGCCTAGACGCTCTGCCACCTGCGCTATCGTGAGCGAGCTATCAGCCAAAAGGTCCTGTGCTCGCTCCATACGGCGTCTGCGAATGTAGGCGCCCAGGGACTCGTCAGTTTGGGCCTTAAAGGTGGCGCATAGCTTGGAGCGGCTTGTGTAGAGCCTCTCGGCCACCTCGTTGATACCCACACGCCTGCCTTTGTCGAGCGCGCGCTCAATCATTGCCGTTGCTTCTTCGGCAATGGTTATGCTGACGCGTGTGTCTGCCGCCTGCCGCGCCTGCTTGTGGGCCGCGCGCGAACAGGCGAGCTCCGCGACCATGGTCTCCACGATGCCCTGCATATAGACGTGTCCGCCTGCGGTGCGGGCGCGGTCCTCGTTAATCCTGCGCAACGTGTGGCAGATGGCAGACGTCGCTTCCTCGTGCCATGGCTCGGCAAACGCCTCAAAGACCCCTGCGAACTCGGTGGGATAGCGGTGCTCCAGTTCGTCAAAATATCCAGGCAAAAAGAGCACCGAGCGCGAGTGATAGAGCCGCCCTGCAAACAGTGGGCTTAACTCCTCGCCACAGTTATCTTGGATAAAGCTGCACACGGCATTGTTTGGCCACGGTCCATGCAAGGGTTTAAGGTTCGCAGGCGTTATGCCAGCCTCGGGCATGCACATGAGCGTGGGCGCGCTGACTTCGCTCACGCATGCGTACGGTTCGGGTGTGTATTCGGCTAGGTACATATCGTGCGTCGGGGTAATGAAATGCTCCATGACGATGCAGGTGGGGGAGAGGGGCATGATCCATGCGCGGCCGTGCGCCCGGTCGTTTGCCACCTCGCCGGTAAAGACGGCGCCCTTGCCGGTAAGCTCCAGGCCAAACTGCTCAAACTGCGGTGCGTAGAGCTCGGTTATGTCGGTCGCTGCCCGCCGTATTTGCAAGAGCGTCCCTTTCCTTTGCAGAAACGTCCACGCCTGGCTTAATTGTGAGCCATGGCTAACACATCAATGATAAGTTCATTACGGTTAACTCTCAAGCCGTTAGAAAGGAATCTCATGGCAAAGGGGTCAAAAAGGGAAGGCGGCGGTATCGGCGAGCTGCTTGCATATGCCGGCGACCGCAAATTCCTAACGTATTTGGGCATGGCTCTCTCGGCGCTCTCGCAGCTGCTGAGCTTTGGCCCGTACGTGTGCATTTGGCTTGTCGCGCGCGATCTGATCGCCGTGGCACCTAACTGGAGCGAAGCCTGCGGCATCGCGACGTATGGCTGGTGGGCCGTGGGGTTTGCGCTGGCAAGCATCGTGATTTATTTCGTGGGGCTCATGTGCACACACCTATCCGCGTTTCGTTGCGCGTCCAATATCCGCAAGGCTACGAGCGAGCATCTGCTTAAGCTGCCGCTCGGCTACTTTGACACGCACGCCACCGGTGAGCTGCGCCGTATCGTAGACGGATGCGCCGCCTCCACCGAGACCCTGCTCGCGCACATGCTACCCGATATCGCCGGCGCCACCGCCATGGTCGCAGGTCTGCTCGTGCTGCTTTTCGCCCTCGATTGGCGCTTGGGCGCGGCATGCCTTATCTCGGTCGCCGTTTCGCTTGGCGCCATGGCCACCATGATGAGCGGCAAGGGCGCCGAGTTCATGAAGGCCTACATGGGCGCGCTGGTCAAGATGAACAAGACCGGTACCGAATACGTACGCGGCATTCCCGTGGTCAAGGTGTTTCAGCAGACGGTCTATTCCTTTAAGGCGTTCCACGACGCGATAGCCGAATACGCCGACATGGCACAAAGCTATGCGGGCACGTTTTGCCGAGGTCCGCAGGTACTCAACCTTACCGCGCTCAATGGTCTTGTGACATTCCTGTTGCCCGTGGCGTTGCTGTTGGCGCCGGGCGAGACGGACTTCGCGCATTTTATGGCCAACTTCACGTTTTACGCGATATTTTCGGCCGTGGTACCGACGGCCATGACCAAGCTCATGTTTGTGGGCGAGGCCTCTCAGATGAGTGCCGATTCGCTGGCTCGCATTCGAAGCGTCATGGATTCCAAGCGGCTCTCCGTGCCCGCGCAACCCAAGCACCCTGCCGGCGGCGACGTGCGCTTTGAGGACGTGAGCTTTACGTACGAAGGTGCCGAAGCACCTGCCGTTAGCCATGTGAGTTTCAGCGTTCCCGCTGGTAGCACCCTCGCCCTGGTGGGTCCCTCGGGTGGCGGTAAGTCAACCTGCGCAAGCCTGATTCCGCGTTTTTGGGATGTCTCCTCGGGTCGAGTGCTCGTAGGCGGTGTGGACGTTCGCGATATGGATCCGCACGAGCTTATGGACCAGGTCGCCTTCGTGTTCCAGACCAACCAGCTGTTCCGGCAAACACTTGCCGATAACGTGCGCGCCTCCAAGCCTTCGGCCACTGACGACGAAGTGCGTGCGGCCCTCTCCGCAGCTCAGTGCGACGACATTGTGGCCAAGCTTCCACAGGGCATCAATACCATGCTCGGTGCCGGCGGAGCATATCTTTCGGGCGGCGAGGTCCAGCGCGTGGCACTCGCCCGCGCGATCCTTAAAGACGCGCCTATCGTGGTGCTCGATGAGGCCACGGCGTTTGCCGACCCCGAGAACGAGGCGCTCATCCAGCGCGCCTTTAGCAAGCTGGCGGCGGGTCGCACGGTCATTATGATTGCGCACCGACTCTCGACTGTAGTGGGGGCCGACAAGATCGTGGTGCTCAACCAGGGTAGCGTGCAGGAGTCGGGTACCCATGCCGAGTTGCTGTCCCAAAACGGTCTATACGCCAAGATGTGGGCCGAATACGAACAGGCCGCGAGCTGGAAGATCACTGCTGCCGCGGATGCCGCCGTCACGAAGGGAGGCGAGGCCTAAATGTTCGCCTCATTCCAAAAGAAGTACTTCCTATCCGATAAAGGCGTCGCCGGCGTAAAACGCGGCATTTTCTGGACCGCGCTCACCAATCTTGTGACCATGGCCGGCATGGGCTTATTGTTCCTGGTCATGGCCGGTTTTGTCGAACATCTCGCCACCGGTGCCGACCTGCCGGATGCCCTGCCGATTGTGGGCGGCCTCCTGGTCTTTTTCGTGTTGCTCTTTGCCTCTAACTGGCAGCAGTATTACTACACCTACTGCATCTTTTACGAGGAGTGCGGCAAGCAGCGTATGGAGATTGCCGAGCGCTTGCGCAAGCTGCCGCTGTCGTTTTTTGGCCGTCGTGATCTGGCCGATTTAACCGAAACCATCATGGGCGACGTCCAGGCCATGGAGCACGCCTACAGCCACGTGCTGGGAGAGCTTTGGGGTGCCATCATCGCAAGCGCCATTGTGTTCGTGGCGTCGCTGTTCTTTTGCTGGCAGCTGGCGATCGCGGCGTTTTGGAGCGTGCCCGTGGCCTTTGCCGTGCTGTATCTGACACGCGGCCCCATGACCCCGGTGTTCGACCATGTGCGTGCCGAGAAGGTCAAGGTTACCGAGGCGATCCAGGAGACGCTTGACTGCGTGCGCGAGATCCGCGCCACCAACCAGGAGGCTCATTATCTTGAGGGGCTCAACGCCGTGATCGATGCCGAGGAGCGCGAGACCACCAAAGGCGAGCTCGCCAATGGGCTTTTGGTCAACTCCGCCTTTGCCATCCTGCGCCTGGGGATTGCCACCACGTTGGTCACGGGCGCTGCGATGGTCGCCTCCGGCCAGGTCGACTTTTTGGTGATGTTTGCCTTCCTGCTTATGGTGAGCCGCATCTATGCGCCCTTTGATCAGGCGCTGATGCTGATGTCCGAGCTGTTTGCCGCCGAGTCGTCGGCCAAGCGCATGCGTTCCATCATGGAAGAGCCCGTGGCGCGGGGCAGCGAGAAATTTGAGCCCGTGGGCCACGATGTGGTGTTCGATCACGTGGCATTTGGCTATGGTGCGGGCGAGGACGGCCGCGCCGGCGAGAAAGTTCTTACCGACGTGAGCTTTACCGCCAAGGAAGGCGAAGTTACGGCACTGGTCGGTCCTTCGGGTTCCGGCAAGTCTACGGTGAGCCGCCTGGCTGCGCGCTTTTGGGACGCCACCGAAGGCACGGTCACCGTGGGTGGCGTGGATGTTGCGAGCGTGGATCCCGAGGTGCTGCTGCGCGACTACGCCATTGTGTTCCAAGACGTGCTGCTCTTTGACGACACGGTGATGGGAAACATCCGTCTTGGTCGTCGCGATGCCACCGATGAGGAAGTGCTTGCTGCCGCGCGTGCCGCCAACTGCGACGAGTTTGTGAGCCGCATGCCGCAGGGCTATGACACCATGATCGGCGAGAACGGCTCCAAGCTGTCCGGCGGTGAGCGCCAGCGCATCTCTATCGCCCGTGCGCTGCTCAAAGACGCGCCGATCGTGTTGCTGGACGAGGCAACAGCGAGCTTGGATGTGGAGAACGAGACCGTGGTGCAGCAGGCGCTTTCCCGCCTGCTCGCAGGCAAGACGGTTATCGTGATCGCCCACCGTATGCGCACGGTAGAAAATGCCGATAAGATCGTTGTGCTCAAGGATGGTGTGGTAGCCGAGCAGGGCACTCCGGCGCAGCTCAAGGCGGCAGGTGGAGAATTCGCCCGCATGGTGGCGCTGCAAAAGGAAGCAGCTACCTGGCAGTTGTAAGAAGGGGCAAAGGGACAGTCCCTTTCTCACATTGACAATCGGTTACTCCGCATCGTTAATTTTCAAAAGGTTAGCCATGGCTGACCTAGATAGTTAGATAAAATTGAGATATTTCAAAAGCGTGCTCGAGCAAACTTGTTTACTCGGGTGCTGAGGCACCATGCCGCGTCCAATGCGGCAAAAGGGAGAAGCAACATGAAGAAGTCGACGTTCAATACCCTGCTTGTCGGTGGCGGTTTTCTGCTTGGCACGGCCGGCATCAAGCTGCTTACCAGCGCTCCGGTCAAGAATGTCTGCGTGCAGGGTATTGCGTGCGGTATGCGCATCAAGAACGGCTACCAGGACATGGTCGAGCAGGCCAAGGCTAATGTCGACGACATGGTTGCCGAGGCGGCTTACATCACCCAGAGCGAGGCCGCTGCTGACGAGGCAGCCGAGTAACGCTTCCAGGCACAAACTATGAGATTCTCGATTATTAGCGAGATCCCCGGCAGGACCCGTCTTCAATTGGCGGGTCCTGTGCCAGAGAGCGATCTCGATGCACTTCTTAAGCTTGGCGGCGACATCGACGGCGTGCACAAGGTGCGCGTCTACGGCCGCATCGGCCAGATGGCGCTCGAATACGATGAGCCGCGCCGCGCGAGCGTGCTCGACGCCTTGGGCGCACTCGATGCTCAGGCCATTGCCGACGCAAAGACAGGCTACGTGATGCAGCTTGAGCCACGCAAGCACAAGCTCGTCATGGATCTTGCCACACTTATCGGTGCCCATTACGCACGTCGCTGGTTCTTGCCGACGCCTCTGCGTGCGGTGTTTGTCGTGGCCGGTTACATGGCATTTTTGCGCGCTGCCCTTCATGAGCTCGCGCAGCCGCGCCTGACCGTTCCCGTGCTCGACGCTTCGGCCATCGGCATTTCGTTCGTCAAGCGTGATGTCGACACCGCGGGCCAGACGATGTTCCTGCTCAACGTGGGCGAGCTGCTCGAGGACTACACCCGCGCCATGAGCGAAAACGAGCTCATCAACTCGCTGCTCGATGTGCCCGACAAGGCGCAAAAGGTCGTCGGCGACACCGAGGTAAGCGTTGCCGCCACCGAGCTCGAGCCCGGCGACTTGGTCGCCGTGCGCACCGGCATGTCCATCTGCATTGACGGTGTTGTCGAGCAGGGGAGCGCTATGGTCAACCAGGCGACCCTGACCGGCGAGCCGCTGGCCGTCGAGCGCAGCGTGGGCGACGACGTGTTCGCCGGTACCGTCGTGGAAGACGGCGGCATCTTGGTGCGCGTGCGCGCCAATACGGCGCAAACCAAACTGCGCTCAATCGTCTCGCTCGTGCAGACGGCCGACTCGCTCAAGTCCGAGGGCCAGTCGCATATGGAGGACCTTGCCAACAAGATCGTCCCGTGGAACTTCCTGCTCGCGGGCCTGGTTGCGCTCACCACGCGCAGTCTCATCAAGACCTCCGCGGCACTGATGGTCGACTACTCGTGCGCACTCAAGCTCACGGGTTCCGTTGCCGTCATGACCGCTATGAGCGATGCTGCCAAGATGGGCGTCATGGTCAAGGGCGCGAAGTACTTTGAGTCGTTTGCCAAGGCCGACACCATTGTGTTTGACAAGACCGGCACGCTTACCGAGGCCCAGCCGCGCCTAGCTTGCGTGCTCACGACCGACGGCTGGAGCGAGGACGAGGTCCTGCGCCTTTCCGCTTGCTTGGAGGAGCATTTTCCGCATCCGGTGGCGCGTGCCGTGGTCAACGCCGCCCGCGAGCGCGGGCTCGAGCACCGCGAGCGCCATGCTGCCGTCGAGTACATCGTGGCGCACGGCATCGCTTCGTCCATCGAGGGGCGTCGCGCGATTATCGGCTCGGCACACTTTGTGTTTGAGGACGAGAGCGCGCAGCTCGAGGCCGACATTAAGGAGCAAATCGAGTCCCAGATGCAGGGCCTGTCGCCGCTGTATCTGGCGGTCGACGGCAAGGTCGTCGGCGTGCTCGGCATCGAGGATCCGCTCAAGGCCGGGGTCCGTGAGGCCATCGCCGACCTGCACGCGTTGGGCGTTAAGCATGTCGTTATGCTCACGGGCGACTCGGAGCGCACGGCCGAGCGCATTGCTCGCGAGGCAGGGGTCGACGAGTTTAAGGCCGAGCTGCTGCCCGAGGACAAGTACGCGTATGTGGAGCGCATTAAGGGCGAGGGGCGCCACGTTGCCATGGTGGGCGACGGTGTCAACGATTCGCCGGCGCTCGGTTTGGCCGACGTGGGCTTGGCGATGGGTGGCGGAAGCGACATCGCCAAGGAGGTCGCCGATATCATCCTGACCGATACGGATCTGGCCGCAATCGTGCGCCTGCGCCGCATGAGTCAGGGCCTCATTGATCGTCTGACGAGCTCCTACTCTAAGGTGATGCTCACCAACTCGGCGCTGTTGGCATTGGGTATTACCGGCGCGATTACCCCGCAGACGTCGTCGTTACTGCACAACGGCTCGACGATTGCCTACAGCCTGAGCAACGCGAAGGCTTACCTGCGTTAGCGCTTTTGCTTGAGTTAATGGCCTGCATTCGGACGGTGTTGCAGCCGCCAGAATGCAGGCCTTTTGCGTTTGACCGTGTGCTAGCAGCAATATATAGTTGTGCTAGCTAAGATAGCAGGAGTCGAAGGTGAGGTTGAGATGGGTGCTGTTAGCGGCATGGCGCAGGTGAACGTTCGCGTAGATCGCTCGGTTAAAGAGCGCGCCGAGGAAGCGCTGCAGCTTTCGGGCAGGTCACTGCCCGAGCTCATCAAAAAGGTGGTGGCCAAGGTCGCGCAGGGCGGTGGTTCGTGCGAGGAAGTGCTTGCGGCCGTCGACGACCGGCGGCAATCCGTCGCGCCCGATACTCCGTTCGCCGCATCATGGGCAGCGGCAGACCGGCTTTATGCAGATTTGGGCATCGCTACGTCGCCCGTATCCGACGATCGCGATTGGGACACAATCTATTCCGAAGCCATGGACGAGCGCTATCGCCAAAAGGAGATGATCCTGTGAGCGGGGCTCCCCTCAAAATAATGGTGGACGCCAACGTATGGGTTGATTCGTTTTGCGTCGACCATGCCGAGTCGCTTGCCGCGCGTGCGTTTATTGGGCAGGCGGCGGAGGCAGGGGCATTGATGTTCTTTCCGGTGCATATCGCCAAGGACGTGCTGTACGTTGTCCAACACGAGCTGAAGCGTAGCGTTCTTGCCAGTGGGGGAGCGCTCGACGAGGCATCTGCCCGTGCAATTGGCGATGCGGCGCTGGCGTTTGTTCGGAACATGACCGAAAACGCCACGGCCGTGGGTGCAGATGCGTCGGACCTTTGGCTGGCCGACAAATACTTAGCGCTCCATCGCGATTACGAGGACAACTTGGTACTCGCCGCATGCAAACGCGCGCAGGTCGATTACTTGGTGACCAACGATCGCAAGCTGCTCGAACATGCCGATCTTGCAGCAAAGACCCCGCGCCAAATGATGCCGATTCTTGCTTTGGCCGAACGCGGCGGCGCGGCTATCGGTTGACGCAAACTGTTTGCGGGCCTCTTGGACGACGATGCGCCAAGGGACCCGCGTCTGCTATTTACAAAAGCTCGGCCTTAATGGCGGGACTTTCTGCGAGCTGCTCGACTGCCTTTTCGTCGGAGCTGTCGAGTGCTGCCAGACTGCGGTAGACCCACTCGTTGACCTGGGTGTTCTTGACGCCTGCGGTCTGCATAAGGGCGCCTACCTCGCGGATTGCTGCGAGCAGATCGGCTTTGGGACCCGCGAGCTCGACCTCGATGCCGTGGTAGGCGGCCACGCCGCGGTTCTCACTCACGTGGTCGATAAAGCCCTCGACGGTTTCAAGCTGCTGGGCGAGAGCTGCATCATCGTCAGCGTCCAGCGCGACGAGTGCGTTCGATACCGTGAGGGCAGGATGTCCGCAGGGGACAAAGCCCTCGATGACATCCATAGCTTCGGTAATGGTTGAGCCCAGGCCTGCGAGGGCATTGACGAGTTGCTGCTTGGTATCCATAACGGTCCTTTCGACGGGTCAATTCTGCTTGGCGAAAATATACGTGACGCGATCGGTAGCAAAAGTGCGAAGTGCGGCGCACATTGGGGTCTTCACAGCTCGTGCATAGAACAGCTGTCCGCTTTCAGAACGTGGTAAGATAACACTCCACGAGCGGGGCTCGCCCCGTATGTTCCTTGAAAAGTCGACGGTTATCGGGTGTTTGCAGGCCCGATACCATCCAGACTTTCCCGACATCCGGGGGCGACTGGTTTCGACACGATAGCTCTGAGAGAGGAAGCAAGCCGAGGTCTCCTCGCCTCGTTAAACAGGGGTACCGTCAAATTGAATTGACAACAACTCTTCTTTTGAGCCTATGGCTCTCGCTGCTTAGTTTATAGCGGCGCGTCAACCCGGTGATTTCCCCGACACCGGCGCGACGTCATGTTAGGGGAATGCTCCTGCGCACGTAATCGGTATGGCGCGGGCTAAGACCGAACCGGTTGGGATGCCGCGAGCGTGTCGCTGCGCGCAAAGCGTCCGAGACTAAACCAGCGACTGAGCTTGGAGATGCCAATCAGGGGGCTTTCGTGGACCGGAGTTCGATTCTCCGCGCCTCCACCAGCGTAGAATTAGGCGAACACCTCTCTTCATAGAGGTGTTCGCCTTTGTCCGCGCTGTTAGGCGAAAAGCCGTCACCGTGCTTATCGAAGGCAAAGTAAACGCGTATGCGGTTGCTCTTGCCGTCAATCTCAGCGAACCGAACAAACTTGTTGAGGATATCGAGCGGCGTTAGTTCCGTTGCGATCTCATCGAGCCACAGCATGAGTTCGTCAACGCCAAACGACATAGATTCGTCGCGCTCTGCTATGCGCAGCTGCGCTTCGATTTCCGCTTTGCGGCACTTCAGTTCGTCCGTGCGCTCTTTTCCGCCCGGTGGTGCAATCCCATCTTCTATCGCTTGCCAGATGCGTTCGAACGCCGCATCAATGCGCCTAAGCTCTTTCTTCAGATAGTAGCTTTCTGGCTTCGTCTCTTCTTGCTCTGATTGGTAGAGCGCCATTCCTTGCGCTATCCGCTGTCGCACATCGTCGCGCGCAACGGCTTGCAGCGTCATATCTACTACGGCATCTTCTATCAGATCACGGCGCACTGTTCTTCTGCACTTGCGGCAACGGTAGTAGTGATAGGCTTTGCCTGTCTTAGATGTTCCACTCATTCCCGCCATTGGCATACCGCATTTCGTGCAGTAGAGTTTGCCGGAAAGCGGAAACTCTTTAGACGAATCTACCTTGCGGCGCGGGCGGTGCCTGTCGTTAAGGACGCTTTCTATCATGTCTTGTTCTACTTGCGGCCAAAGACCCGGCATCCCACCTTCTACCACATGACCGGCATAGCTATATGTTCCGCCGTTCTGCACCCTTCGCAGAAGCTTAGTCACCTTGTCTTGGTTGAAGGGCTTTCCATTGCGTGTCTTCTCACCTTCGAGCGCCCGCACGATATCGGCTACCGAATGGCCGGAAAACAGCATGTTCTTCATCTTGCGCATAAGCGCCGCTTCGCGCTCATTGACGCTATAACGACCGTCTACAATATCCCAACCGTATAGCGAATGCCCGTTAGCAAGGCACCGAGCGGCGTTCTTCTGGATTCCGTCTCTTATGCGCTCACTGTCGATAGCGCTTTCCCATTCCGCGAGAACTTCGAGCATGCCTAGTTGCAGCACACCGCTCGAACCGCTCGCGATCTCTTCGCCCGCGTACAGTATTTCAACACCGGCCTTGCGCAGCATGATTCGAGCCAAGGCCATTTCATCTCGGTTGCGCATTATGCGCGTCACCTTGTAAATCACCACAAAATCAAATAGACCTAGCTTCGCATCGTTCATCATGCGCTGGAACTCAGCGCGGTTGACGTTGCGCCCTGTCTGCGCATAGTCGCAGTATTCCCGCACGACCTGCAAGCCCTCGCGCTCGCAGTATGCGCGCGAGTTCTCAACTTGTATCTCGATACTCTCAGAGCGCTGATTGTGCGAGCTGAAGCGCGCGTATATGGCTGCTCTGTTCTTCACCATGCTAAAATCACCCCTTAGAGCGAGTGCGCTAATGCGCTTCGTTCTTTGCACTTGCCCTGCGCGCCGACCGCCAAGAAGCCGCGCAGGGTTTTCTATTTCCTTCCCCTTGCACCTACGGCAAGCAAAGCGCCCAATATAGCAATTGGAACACCGACGATTGCAGCACCTAAAACAGTGATTGCAAGACCAATCAATGCGCAAACGGAACCGATTAACACCAGTGCTTTATTGGTGCTCCGCTGATCTGACACGGCATGGTTTCTGGCCGGTTGGTTATCTGCACTGTCTTTTTCATCCTTGGCTTGCTGCTGAAGCTCGTTAGATGATGGCGCGTAGTTAGTGTGTTTGCCAGTTTCGGACAATGCGGCAGCATAACCGCTGCAAACGATGCTTCTAAACTCTTTGTCGCCATACTCGAAATACGAATCGCCGAACTCATCCTTAACCAGCTTCGGTCGGCGGCGCGGCTCACCGAAAAGAAAATCATCGAGAATCGAATTGAAGCAATGCGCGGTTGCCTTAACGTCGTTCAGCGCGTCGTGAGCTTCGAAGTTACGATATCCGTAAAACGCCGCGCAATCTTCTAACTTGCACCATGACCATTCATCATGCGTGCCGTCCCATGCCCCATGTATCTTCGCAAACTCTTTCATCACGTCAAACGTCTGACGATCTGGTATATCCAAACCGGAAGCTCTAAGAAAGCCTAGGTCGAAATCGGCATTGTATGCGACGTATAGCTTAGCGCTCTTGAAAATCGGTTCGATTTCCGAGCGCCTTTCTATAATCGTCTTCTTGTCCTTCACCATAGACGGAGATATGCCGTTTATGCTTTCTGCTTTCGGCCACTTTTTGCGTTCTGATGGCCTCAATAGATCGCAAAACAGAACGTCTCCGTCAAGATTCATGACAGCGAGTGACAGTATTTCATCACGGCGCGAGCCGCCGACATTAAGACCCGTTGTTTCGGTATCGAAAATAAGAATGTCGCTTGGGCTGATTGCCCGAAGCTTTTCAAGTCTATTCACCGCACTTCGCCTTTCATTCTAGGATTCCACGGCTTATTTAACCGCGTATGGTCAACGTGTCTGAAAAACCAAGAAGGAAGTCAGCCGAACAATTGAGCGTGGATACCATCGCGCATATTTCGTTGGCATCTGGTACGAGCACGCCGCGTTCGTAGCGCGAAATAGTTTGCTTATGAACACCAACGGCAGCGGCTAACTCTTCTTGATTCAGCCCTGCCGCCTTTCGTGCGATTGCTATTCGTGAACCAATGAGCTTGCGGATATCTTCATCGTCTGAACTCATAGTAGACCTCTTTCTAGTAATCTGCACCGATTATTGTACACAAAAATTCGTTGACAGACTAGGCGGAACCGCTTACTATCTTTCTCGTGAGTAAGCGGTTCCGCTTACTTTGAAATCGCTAGGGCTTATTAGGAGGTGAACATGGTTGCAATGTATAGAGAAGCACGTGAGCGGGCTGCTCTAACTGCTCAGCAAGCCGCTACGCAGTTGGATATTTCCATCACGACGCTTCTTAGTTGGGAGAACGGGAAAACCGCCCCATCGGCTCTGAAGCTGGTTGAGCTTTGCAGGTTGTACGACTGCATGCCCAATGAGCTTCTGGGGTTTGTTGAGTTCCAAAAGTAAACGGAGGTTTCCAAGGATGAAAACCGAGATTAAAACCGGTGGTTTTGGGGGTGGTTTTACGAATGCGCGAATCATGCGGCCTAGATGCCGCGCAACGGCAGTTATTCCACGCGATTACAACTCTCGTTGCCGCGTGGATGCAAAGAAGGATGCCCGCCCGGTGTTGCAGCACCGAACGGGCGTGTCAAAAGGGGCTTACCAATTGACAGAAGACAGTATAGCGCGCATGCCGCGCTGGCAGCGCTGGGCTTTGTATGCTTTCGCTGCTCTGACGCTAACCGGCATCCTCCCTATGGCCGCTGCCGCCCTTCTGGGTTGGTTGTGCGATCTCGTGGGCTGGTGGCTTCTCATCCCGCTTTACATCGTGGTTGGTCGCGTCTTGTGGCGCGTGATCTGGTCATGAAGGCCGAAGTCTACCGCGACAACGCGGGCTTCTGGATGGCGCGCATTGAGGAAGACGCGAGCACGCCGGAAAACCGGGGCATCGGCAGGGTCTACCGCCGCCAGATGCTACCCGTCGCACCATCGGCGAGCAAGGCGGAAGCAGAAGCGGCCTTGCGCCGCGTCATGAGCCGTGAAGCGAGGTGCCCGCATGGACACCGATAACTACACGCAACCGCTCGAAGCCGTCATGCGCCAAGAGCGCCAGCGCGTCTACTCGATGCCGCTAAAGGTCGCGGACAGGCGTTACCTGTTCAAGGAGTGGTGCGAGAAGAACCCAAAGGCGCTGCGCGAAATCGAGCTTACAGCGCTCGCAATCGACGCTCGCGGGCTTCGCGTCTCCACTAAGTACCTCATCGAAAAGCAGCGCTATGAGGGCACTACGAAGCTCGTTGGCGTGCCCTTCGTTGACGATCAGGGCAACGAACACACCTACGGAATCAACAACAGCGATAGCTCTTTGCTCGCTCGCTGGCTGCTCGAACGCAACCCGAAGCTTCGCATCGAGCTTAGAACATCCATGTTTGACAAGGAGAAGAAAGATGAAGCGTAAAGAGATTACCGAGACTATCGCCAAGGTCGGCGCTGGCACTTTCGACCTCAACGGCAGCATGTCGCTTATCAATCCCAAGACCGGCGAGGGCTTCGACGTTGATATGGGCGCGACGCTCGCAATCGTTCGCGGCACCCTCGCATGGGTTGACACCCTGTTTGAAGATGACGCGAAGCCCGAGCCGAGCACCGTTAAGCACATGCAAAAGCTGCTCACCTACGTTGGCAGCTCGATTGCCTACGACATTTCAAGCGATGAAGAGGAATAGCGCACAGGCAACCTTGCCGCTCGATTTCGGCGAACCGCCCATGCCAGACCCCGAAGCATGCGAGTTCGAAAGCATGCGACATCGCGGCAAGACGTGCTGCACGTTCGTTGGGCGCGACGTTTGGACGAACTGCCGCGAAGTCGGGCACTGCGTATGGGACGGATGGCACCAGCAGGGCGCGCCAGACGTTATCTGCGACGAGGAAGACGGTTAGGAGGTGACTACATGCCTACACGGGAGGAAACGACCGCTGCGCAAGAGCCTATGGCCTTCTTCTCGCACGATTCCAACGCTTCACAAGACGTGAAGTGCCAACGGCTCATTCATCGCTGGGGCTATGACGGCTACGGGCGCTGGTGGCGGCTCTGCGAATATCTGGCGGCTACCAAGGGGCACCGTATCGCTTTCGAGACGGAGGAAGACGCGCTTATTCTCGCGGGCGTTCTGGGCTTCGGACAGTCTGGCGCGTTCGATGAGTACATGGCGATTGAAGATTGCAAATCCTTTGTCGAAGAGATGTTGGATATAGGGTTGCTCGAACGAGACGAAGACGGCTTCTTGACGAACTTTCGCATGCTCAAAAACGCGCTCTATTTCGGTCGCCAACGCGCCAACGGGCGCAAGGGCGGAAGACCGCGCAAGAACTCACAGAACAACAATTCAGCAGGTCAGGAGGTGTAAAAGCATGTTTGCCAAACCCAAAGCAAAACCAGTGGTTTTATGGGTGCTAAACCCACTCGCAAATGGTCGCCTAACCATAAAACAAAACAAAACAAAACAAGATGAGGTGGGTTTTGGTTCCTTGAACCAAAACCAAAACCCACCGTACTTGCTTGTTAGTCAACCTTACAAGCAAGGTTCTTTCTCTTGCTTCTTCTCTTTGCGGTCTTGTTTTGTGCGGCTCATTCGAGCGCCAGAAAAACGACTTTCCACAGGTTTTCAACAGAGTTTTCAACAATCGCACGAAATGGGGGTGACGGCATGATTGCGCCAACGACACGAGACGGCGCGCGCGAGCTGTTCGCAAGCAAGCTTTCCTATGAGCAGATCACGACGAACGACATTCGAGCGCTCGAAGGATTCCTTGCAATCGAGTATGCGCAGCATGAGCGCAACGGCGAGCACATGGAAATGCACCCGTGCTATCGCAAGAAGTACCAGCCGCAAATCAACCTTGCCGATGGCGGTAGAGGAATCAGAAGCGCGTTTCTGCGCGTTAGCGGCTTCTACTTCTCAGGCCGTGAAGCTATCTCGTTCAACGAAGACGGGTTCATAGGCATTGCGGGCTGGGCTGATGACACGAACGTTAAGCCATTTCTCAGAGCGTTTCACAAGTGGGTTTGCGAGTGGATGATTGGAGTTACCTACCGATGATTGAGACGAAGCACGCGAAGAGCCTTGGCGAGCTTTCGCGCGGTGATGCCGTGGAGCATCCCGACCACTACGCGGGCGACGGCCAGATTGAGTGCATGGACGCTATGCGCTCGATGATGAGCGGCGACCAGTACGCCTTGCCCGCCCAATCGGCCTACTGGTGGGGCTGCGCATTCAAATACCTTTGGCGCTGGCGGCGCAAGAACGGCGTTCAAGACTTGCAGAAGTGCAAGCAGTGCATCGACTACCTGATTGCCGAGACGGAAGGCAAGAAGTGAAGCGCTACCAGATCGTACTTTGCGCCATTGCCACCGCAGCGACCGTAGCCGCGTTCTGGTGCGTCTGTTACTGGGCTTATCAAGCGCTTCTGGCAATAGCGCTGTTTCTAGTGTTTCTCGCGCTTATTGCGCTCACGTTTTAGGAGGTTTCACATGCTGAAAGAAGATAGAGAGATCGAGCAGGGCGCTTACGGATGCGCCGCAATCGTCCTTTTTGCCGTTCTGGCGCTCGTTGTGAGCATCGCGGTTGGCGTGTTCTTCGGCGCTGGGTTCGGGCTTATCGCCCTTGCGGTGTTCGTCGTGTTCGCGCTCATCTGCGTTATGCGCGCGTTCATGAAGGTTGGCAAGTAGCATGGGCGGCAAGTACGAGGTTCGCGGCGCGATGAGCGGGCTTTGCCCGTTCTGGTGCGGACAATTTACCAACTCGCTTGCTCATGCCCTGCTGTTGCTTATCCGCTTTTCTCTGAAGTACCGAATCGTTGAGTTCAACATCAGGAAAGAGCCGTTGGATTGCGCGGACTGCCCCGACGATGACTGCCCTTCGCGGATTCGTGAAAACTGCGAGTGGTCATGATGGGCGTTAAGGTCAAGCGCGGTGCAGATGGCGTTTTCGAGTGCCGGTTGTACCTTGGGCGCAGCATCGACGGCAAGGCGATTCGCCCTTACAAGCGGTTTCCGAATGCGGCAACCGAAGATGAAGCGCAAGCCCTCGCTGAGACGTGGGCGGCTTACGTGACGGCTGACGGAACGGTTAGAAGCGCCCGCTTGACCGATTTGCTCGAAGACTACGTGCAACTGCGCGAGCGCAACGGCGCAAGCCCGAACAGCATTAAGAGCTATCGGCTGTTCTGCCGCTACGTCGCACGTTACCTGAAGACCGCAAACGCACGCGATCTTGGCGTTATGGACTTCAACCGATTTGAGCAACGCTTGCTCATGGCAAAGGACGAAGGAGGGCAAGGGCTTTGCCGCAATAGCGTTATCAACGTCCACAACTTCTTGCGCGGCGCTTATAACCACTTCGTAGACGCTGGCATCTGCGATGCTAACCCGCTGGTATACGTCGCCAAACCATCGCCGGAACGACACGAAGCTTCGGCGCTCACCGAATGGGACTTCGAGGGCTTCAACGGAAAGCTGGAAGGCGCGCTTAGCAAGGAGATCGTGACGAAGGCCGACTACCGCGCCGCCGTCTACGCCTTCGCTTCGTGGCTGTCGCTCGTTACTGGCATGCGCGTTGGCGAGGTCTGCGCGGTGCAGCGCATCGACGTTAAGCGCTCCCTGTCTTACGTCCACGTCGGCGGCAACGTCATTGAGGGCAAGGGCAAGAAGCCTTATCGCAGAAACGTCACCAAAGGCCGCAAGTGCCGCAACATCGCGCTTACGCAAGACGATATCGCGGTCATTGATGCCTTCACGAGGCTTCAGAGCGACGTTCTAGGGCGTTTGGGCGCAGATTGCCCACTGGTGACGCTAGACGGCTCATATATGCGCCCAACGACGATTTCACGGGCTTTCAGCCGCATACGCGACGCATGCGGACTGCCGCGAGAGATCACGTTTCACAGCCTGCGGCACACGCACGCTTCGTGGCTTATCGCCAACGGCTGCGACCTGAAGACGCTATCGGAGCGCATGGGGCACGCGGACGAAGCAACGACGCTTCGAATCTACGGCCACCTGATGCCCGGGCGAGACGCGGCGGCGGCTCAGCTCTTCAGCGAAGCGAAGCGCCGCGCGGCGGGTTAGGAGGTGTGCCAAAGGTGAACCAAAACGCCGTTTTCGGGCATCGCGGCGACCGAGGACGAAACGCGAGATAAACCGCCGCTTTCGGCACGGGTTAAGACTGCCCGCGCCAGATAAGAAGTAATTATCAGGCAATCGTGAGAAAGGAGGGTGCCAGTGGAGCCGCAAACGTTCGATTTCAAGCCCGACACGCCGAAGCTGAGTAAGGAAATGCAAGCGACGTTGGCGAAGACCGAAGCAGCCCTAAAGCAGATGTGGGAACGCGAGAAGCGGGAAGCGCAAACGGTCTACGAGATCACGATTCCGACGCAAACGCTAACCATCTTCGGCAAGGAGCACGCAGAGCACATCTTGCGGACGTTGAAGGGCTTGAAGCTCACTGGCACTTACCGCATCACGAAGAAATGAGGTGCGATGAAAACCATTGAGCTTAACGACGATGACTGGGCGCGGCTCAAACGCAAGCTGATGAACGGCAGCGTTGACGGTGCCCTGAAGGACTACACGCCGCCCGTCAAGCTGACGCACGGCAACGAGTACATCACCTATGAGAAGGAAGGCTACGAAGATGATTCCGAATCTGACAACTGAGCAGCGCCGCGCAAACCTCGAAAAGGCGAAGGCAGCACGCCAGCGCCGCGCCGCGATCTTGAAGGGCGTTGCCGACGGTTCTTACAGCGTGCCCGACGTGCTCAACATGGCTGGCACCGATGATGCCGTGGCGCGAATGAAGGTCTTTACACTCATCAAGGCTGCACCGGGCTACGGATTCGCCCGAACTCAGCAGACCATGCGAAAGCTGCACATTTCCGAATCGCGCCGCCTTCGCGGTTTGGGAGCTAACCAGCGCGCGGCGCTTGTCGAGCTGTTCGGCGGTGGTACTCGATGATTCAGAAGTTTGTTGACGCGTGGACTAAGAATCGCGATCTCATCCAAAGCTGGCTTGAGCCGATATGCCTATATTGCGATTACTCAGATATCGTCAAGGCGACCGTCAAGGCAATTGCGCTTGAAGCGACGGGCGACTATGGCGACCCTAAACCGGACTTCGAGAACATCCATGAAATCAATGATGGCGACTATCAAGGGACGCTTGTTTACGTCATTCCCGAAGTTGGCTATCAGCCTAGCGAATACTGGTACGTCCGCGTTTGGTATGGCTCTTGCTGCGGTTGCGACACCCTGCAAGGTGAGCAGATGGGGAGCAAAGAAGACTGCATCAAGGGCGTTATGACGCTCAGCCTTCATATCGTGCAGCAAATGCGCAAGATGGGCGGCGATGAAGTATGAGCCTAAACAAGATCACACTTTCGGGCAATCTCGGTGCAGATGCCGAGTTGCGCTATACGAAGAGCGGAAACCCTGTCGTTTCATTCTCTCTGGCGGTCAATGAGCGCACGCCGAACGGCGACGGAACATGGGGCGAATATACGAACTGGCCTGATTGCGTCATGTTCGGCAAGCGCGCCGAAGAGCTCGCGCCGTGGCTTCGCAAGGGCACCAAGATTTCGCTTCTCGGGCGCATCCATACGCGCAGCTACCAGAAGGACGGCCAGAGCATCAAGCGCTGGGAAGTTCGCGTTGATGATGTGGAGCTGATGCAGTACAAGCGCGACGCGCAATCGACGGCATCAGCGAACGCAGCCGCGCCCGGCCTTGCGATGGCTACCGGCGACCCATCGCCCGTTGCGCCAGCACAACCGGCAGCGCCATACCTTTACGACGATGACGTACCGTTTTAGGAGGAAGAAGGATGTTCGGAATCAAGAAGAAGGGCGCAGAGATCAAGCAGCCCGTTTATGTCGTGCTCGTGCCGGAGGTAGCGGCATACGCCAGCGCCGCTTCGTTCCCGGTCGATTCGGCGGGTAAGCTCGTTTTCCTAAACGACACGGTGGAGCATGAGGGCAGCGAATATCAGGTTGTCGCGATGAGCCACCGAAACAAGGTTGTTATCCGCCCGAAGGGTCAGACTTACGGCGGCAAGTGGGTTAAGGCTGGAAGCGTGCGCGTCACGCGTCATGTTCTGGGGGTGCGCTAATGATTGGCAGGAAGCTTCGCGCTAAGAAGGTCAATGAGGGAATCGAGATGCCGCGCTATGCGCATGAGGGCGATGCTGGGCTTGACCTTCGCATTACCGAGACTGTCACGCTCGAACCGATGCAGAAGTGCGTTGTCGGTTGCGGCCTTGCCGTCGAGATTCCGAGCGGTTGCGTGGGGCTGGTGTTCCCGCGCAGCGGCCTTGCGGCAAAGCAGGGCATCACGCTTTCGAATAGCGTTGGCGTTATCGACAGCGGCTATCGCGGCGAGGTTTGCGCGGCGCTCATCAATCAGAGTTATGAGACGGTGACGCTCGAAGCGGGTACGCGCGTATGCCAGCTTGTCGTTATGCCCTATGTGCCGTGCGAGCTTGTGCCGGTCGATGAGCTGAGCGACACCGAGCGCGGCGCGGGCGGCTTCGGAAGCACGGGCGTTGAGTAGGTGACGCGATCTTGAAAGCCAAGGAGTATTTCGAGGGTATCCGCGCCGAGGTGGTGAAGACCGATAAGGCGCGGGATATGCTCGAACGCATGAAGGCCAAAGAAGGCGCCAAAGCGCAGAGCTACACGGAGGGGCGCGGGGGCGGTGAGGTTTCCGATGGGTCACTCTCGATATTGCAGCGTATCGACTTCGAAGACAGGTTGCAGCGGCGAATCAACGACGCGCAAGGAATGATTGAAGAAGCGTGCGAACTGCTTTACGGGCAAGACGGACGCGGTGGGCTTGCCAAGCTCAAAGGCACCAGATACGCCGACGCAATCTGCATGGGCTACCTTCAGGCGCAGGAATGGGCGGAGATAGCGGACATTATGCAGTGCTCGCAGCAATGGTGCCGCGAACTATGCAAGGCTGGTTTCGCCTACATCGACCGCGTAGGATGGGCGAAATTGAAGAACGCCTAAGATTGGCACTTGCGTTCACTTTCCGCATTCTGCTAAAGTTCGGTACGGTGGATTAGGTAAGGCCACGGGCGGCAGCGCTCGTGGCATTTTTGTTTGGGGGTGCGCATGGCTAAGGACTTCTCGCGCGCCTTCTACGCTTCCGCCGATTGGGAACGCGCCAGAGACGCGGCATTGACGCGTGACGCTCACCTATGCCAGCACTGCTTGCAGCAGGGAGAGATCACGCCCGCAGTCATGGTGCATCACATCATCGAGCTTACGCCAGCGAACATCAGCGACCCAAGCATTGCTACCGACCCAAGCAACCTTGTTAGCCTATGCGACCGATGCCATAAGAAGGTGCATGGTTGGATAAGGCAGGGTTCAACTAGGCAAGGGCTGGCATTCGACAGCGACGGCAATTTGATATCGCTTGGCGATTGATTCAAAAACGCAACACAACACAGAGCGACCGCGAGAAAGCGGACGCAAAACCGCAGGTAAACCCGCGAGACAATCCCCCCGGTCTGCAAAACGCAGGTGGTGCCTAGGGCACCAACGCCGGGAGGTAATTTCTTGCGCGTGACGGATTTTCGAAAGGGGGTGGTCTTGCGATGACGGCAAAAGTAGGCAATACTTCGAAAGTTTCGCCCGCAGTCGCGGGGAATAGCCCGCCGAAGCGGCGAGTTGCCAAGGAGAAGCGCGTAGAGAGCGAGCTTCGGAAGCTGCGCGAGATCACCAAGGGCGCTATCCCCGACGAAAAGCGAAAAGCCGTCATGCCGCTTTTGGCCAACCTCGCGTTTCTGAAAGTCAAGCTTGACGATGCCCGCGCCGATCTGCTCTACGAAGACATCTTCACCGAGTACGACAACGGCGGCGGGCAAACCGGGCTGCGAGAGCATCCCGGATTCAGTGCATACAACAAGCTGTTCACCACGTTCTCACGCGGCGTTAAGCAGCTAACCGACATGATGCCGAACGGAACCGCCGCAGCCGACGCGCTCATTGACTTCATCAATGAAACGCGGTTCGGTTAGAGCGACCGGCAAGTATGGTTCGTGCGAGCGCGCCATACGTGACTACTTCGGCGGCATCCTGCGCGGCGATATAACCGCATGCGGCAAGATGAAGCAGGTTGCCGCTATCGTGCTTCAGGGCATGGACAACACAGACCCGCTCTATCCGTACCACTACCGCGAGGAATACGCGCAGAAGCATGTTCGCTTCATCGAAAGCTTCTGCCGCCTACCGTCCGGGCGCTTGGGGCACGATTTCAAGCTTGAGCTTTTCCAACGCGCCATTCTGTCCGTCGTTTTCGGATTCGTTGACGCTGAGGGCGTGCGGCAGTACCGCGAAGTGCTCTGGATTATGGGACGCAAGAACGGAAAGACCGCGCTTGCGTCTGCGATAGAGCTTGACTTGCTCGTTAACGACGATGAAGGCGCGCCGGAGGTCTATAACGTAGCAACCGCGCGCGATCAGGCGGCTAAAGGCTTCAACAACGCGTGGCGCATGGTGCAGACCAGCCCTGCGCTCGCTAAGCACATCCGCAAGAGGGTTGCAGACTTGTACTGCGATCTGAACATGGGCAGCATTCGCGCTCTGAGCGCAAACACGAACCATCTTGACGGCTTGGACATTTCCGGCGCAATCGTGGACGAGCTGGCCGCGATGAAGAACCGCGACCTTTACGACCTGACGATGCAGGGAACGTCTGCGCGCCGCCAGCCGCTCGTGTTGGAGATCACGACTAACGGTTTCGTGCGAAACAGCATCTTCGATGCGCAATACGAGTACGCGACCAAATGGCTTGACGGCAAGGCGACCGGCGAGAAGGCAGAGCGTTTCATCGCGTTCATTTTCGAGCTTGACGGGCGCGAGGAATGGGAAGACGAAAGCGCTTGGATTAAGGCGAACCCCGGCCTTGGCACGATCAAATCGCTTTCGGCTCTTCGACAGAACGTTTCCAAGGCTAAGGATGATGCGACATACCTTCCCACGCTGCTTGTTAAGGATTTCAACCTCATTGAAAACCAGTCTCAGGCTTGGTTGACGTGGGCTGAGATACACAACGAAGCGACATTCGACCCCGGCGACGGAACCTTTACGTATGCCGTTCTTGGCGTTGACGCGGCGGACACGACCGACCTTACCGCTGCTTGCCTTCTGATGCAGCGACCGAACGACCCGAACATCTACGCGCTTCATATGGCGTGGATTCCGCTTCGCGCTTTGGAGCAAGCAGAGCGCGAGGGGCGGCGCGGCGGTCGCGACGGTGTGCCTTACGATGCGTGGATTGCGCGCGGGCTTATGCGAACGTGCGAAACGCCCATCATGGACAAGCGCGACGTTCTGGATTGGGTGGCGGAAGTTCAAGACAAGTACGGAATCTATGCCGTAGCGTGCGGATACGACCCGTGGCACATGCGCGATGTGCCTACCGTGGAAGCATACGAAGACTATTTCGGCGCTGACAACCTGCAAAAGGTCATTCAGGGCGCGCAAACGCTGTCAATGCCGATGAAGGAGCTTCGAGCGCTCTACAAGGAGGGGCGCATCGTGGACAACGCCAATCCGATTGCCGAATGGTGCCGTTCGAACGTCGCCATTCGAACCGACGTTAACGGGAACATTCAGCCGGACAAGAAGAACCAAGACCCGCGCAACCGCATAGACGCGTGGGCGGCTGAGTGCGACGCGTTCATTGCGATGAAGAACATTGCGGACGATTACCGCGCGATGATAGGAGGTTAGAGTTGAGCAGATCACAACCGTTTCTGCGCTCGCTCTTCGATGCGGTGTTCCACCGTCCGCAGATGCAAGCTGTCAACGGCTATTTCTCCACGTTCACGGCCTATGCGCCGTCGTTCACGACGTGGCAGGGCGGACTTTACGAAGCAGAGCTTACGCGAAGCATCATCGAGAGCGGCGCAGACCACGCAAGCAAGCTGAAACCCGAAGTATCGGGCACGGCTCAGCCGACGGCTGCGCGAGCGCTGCGACAGCAGCCTAACCCTTGGATGACAACGCCGCAGTTCATCAAGCGCATTTGGACGATTCTTCAGGTCAACGACACGGCGCTTATCGTGCCTATCGACGCTGGCGACGGCATTACGATAACCGGGTACTATCCCGTGCTGCCGAGCCAGTGCGAAGCATACGACGTTGACGGCGAGCTTTGGCTGAAGCTCACGTTTCCGACCGGCGACAGCGTGCTTGTAGAGTGGTCGCGCGTGGGCGTGATGACGCGCCACCAGTACCAAAGCGATTTGTTCGGCGACGGCACGAACGTTCTTCAGCCGACGTTGGAGCTGATGCACGCGCAGAACGAAGCCGAGCAGTCGGCTATCAATCAGGGCGCGGCGGTGCGGTTCATCGGCAAGCTCAGCCAGAACCGCAACGAGGGCGACCAAGAGAAGGCGCGCAAGGCGTTCAACGCTCAGCTTTCCGCAGACAACGCGGGCGGCATCGCCGTATATGACAAGCTGTTTTCAGACGTGCAGCAGATAACGCCGAACAGTTACACGGTCGATGCGGCGCAGATGGAGCGAATCGAGAAGAGCGCTTACCGCTTCTTCGGCTCCAATGAGGATATCGTCACGAACCGCGCGGACGAAGACACCTTCAACAGCTACTACGAAGGACGCATCGAGCCGTTCGCTGTTCAGCTCGGCTTCGTTATCACGTCCATGACGTACACGGCAAACGAGATCGCGCACGGAAACTCAATCATGTTCAGCGCGAACCGCCTAGAGTTCGCCAGCAACACGACGAAGCTTAACGTTTCCGTCGCGCTGTTCGACCGTGGTATCTGGAACGGCAATCAGGTAGCCGATGTTTTCCAATCCCCGCACTACGAGGGCGGAGAGCGCCACGTGATACGCGGCGAGTATATCGACCTTGCGCTCATCAGCGAGCACACGGCGGAACAGGCGGCGCAAGCCGCGCAGACGAACGCGAACATAGCCGCTATCGACGCGAGCAGCGGCGTTGGAACCAGCAAGGAGGTAGACGATGCCAGCGAAACCGAGTGAGCGGCAATACCGTTCCCTTGCCGTGCCGCTCAACGTGCGGACGGCTGACGGAAGCGCGAACAAGCGCTTGGACACCGATTACTACGTCGAGGGCTACGCATCGACATTCAACGACCCATACGTGCTTTTCACCGACTGGGACGGCAACGAGTATCGCGAGATCATCGACCCCGGCGCTTTCGACGGCGCGGACATGAGCGACGTTATCATGCAGTACGACCATGCGGGCAAGGTGCTTGCGCGCATGAGCAACAACACGCTCATTGTCGAGCCTGACAAGCACGGGCTATTCATCGCGGCAGACCTTAGCGGCTCTCAGGCCGCGCGCGACCTTTACGAAGAGATTACTAACGGCCTTATCACGCGCATGTCGTGGGCTTTCAGCGTGGGCGCTGACGAATACGACCGGGACACGCACACCACGACCATTACGCGCGTCAAAAAGGTTTTCGACGTGTCGGCGGTGAGCCTTCCGGCTGACCCCAATACGGAGATTTCAGCAAGAAACCTGCTCAACGGAGTGATTGAGCAGTCGCGCAAGGAGCTTGCGCGCCGTAAGAGCGCCCTTGCAATCGCTAGGGCAACACTGGCAATCGCCAAGAGCAGAAAGGTTTAGGACAATGGACGAACTGACTATGGATGACCTGCTTAACGAGCTTCAGGGGCTTGTTGACAAGTACAAGGCCGATGACGGCACCGATGCTGAGCCGAGCGAGCAGGACGCGGAGCGCATGAGCGCGCTTACCGCCGAGATCGAGAAGCGAAACGCCGCCGCAGCGCAGCGCCGCGACAGCCACGACGCGACCGTCGCCGCCGCGCGCGCCGCTATCGAGAACGGCAGCGCCCGCCGCGTCGATGCCGTGCCGCTGGGCACTTCCGCGAGCGCTCGCGGGGCTCTGCCGCAGGTGCGCGACACGACCGACTACAACGCCGCCGCCCGCCGCGCTTGGGTGAAGGACATTGCCCGCCGGAGCGGCGTGCAGCTCATCGAGGGTACCGATTTCACGCAGGTTGAGCGCGACGCTTACAACGCGCTTGTCGAGCGCCGCACCGCGTTCACGCATCTGACCAGCAACACCGATGCGGTTATCCCCGTCGAGCTTCAGACGCAGATTTTCACGCTGATTGACAACACAGCTGTTCTCTACGGAGATATCCACAAGGACAACTTCCCGCATCAGTTCGAGCTTATCCGCCATAAGAGCATCAAGGCTGGCGACGCTGCGAAGACCGACGAGGGAGCCGCGCCCGCCGATGAGGAGCAGAACGAGTTCGACCCCATCACCCTTACGGGCGAGGAGATCAAGAAGACCGTGAAGATGAGCCGTAAGATGGCGGTTCAGTCTATCAACGGCTTTGAGCAGTACATCGTCAACGAGACTGGCGCGCGCCTTGCCGTCGCCGCCAACGCGCGTGTCCACGCCAAGACTGTTGATGGCACGCTCGGCATGGATTCCGGCAACAAGATTAACTGCGCCACCGCTGGAACGCTTGCCAAGGCGGATATTACCAAGCTTCTCGGCCTGCTCTACACCTACGGCAACCCTGCGCCGAAGGGCTGCATTATCTACGCCAACGGCAACACTATTTGGAACCACATTGCTATGGTCGAGGATGCCAACGGGCGCTCTTACTTCGTGGACGAGAAGACCGAAGACCCCGCCGTTGAGGGTCATATCTTCGGCAAGCTCGTTAAGCGCGACGATTCTATGGCAGATGGCATCATCAAGGCTGGTTATCCCGACCTGTTCCGTGGAAACATCTTCGACGGCGTGGACGTTACGCCCTATGTCGAGCCTGGTACGCAGAAGCGCTGCTTTGACGGCTACCTGCTCTTTGACGGCGGCCTTGTCGTGCCTAAGGCTTTCGGACAGCTCACCATCGGCACCGCCGCAAAGTAACGAGGTGGTGACAGATGGCAGAGAAGCCGAAGCTGCTTGACGCGTGCCGCGAAGCGCTGAGGATTCCCGCCGACTGCACCGACTTTGACGCTGAGATCGAAGACCTCATCGAAGCCGCCCGCGCCGCGATGCGCGCGGGCGGCGTTGCCGATACCGTAGCCGCCGACGATTCGAACAGCACGGTTCGGCTCGCGGTGAAGGTCTACTGCAAGGCGAACTTCGGCATGGACAACCCCGATGCCGACCGCCTTACTCAGAGCTTCGACGATCTGCTAACCATGATGCGCGGCAGCTCGGAGTTCGGGGGCGTGAAATGAGCATGTGGGCTGGCACGTGCCAGCTCATCGCTAAGACCGTCAAGAAGGACGAATACGGAGTGCAGCAGACGGAGGAAACAAAGCGCAAGGTGTTCTGCAACGTCTTCTCTATGGGCGACGCGGCCTATTACGCCGCCGCTGCCGCTGGCGTACACCCCGAAGCCGTATTGCAGATTCGCAAGAGCGCATACGAAGGTGAGCGGCTAGTCGAGTTCGACGGCGCGCGGCTCACGGTCGCGCGCGTTGACAGGTCAAGCCCCGACTTCGTGCGCCTGACGCTCGCTGAGGTGGTGGGCGACCGTGGCTGAGCAGAGCATCGAGCGGTTCATAAGCAGCTGCATGAAAGAGTGCGTGGAAGACAACGTTTCCGCGCTCGCTGAGAACGCGGGCGAAGCCGGAAGGCGCGCCGTAAAGCTGTTGAAGCAAGAAAGCAAGGTGCGCACCGGTGCTTACAAGAAGGGTTGGAAGGCCGACGTTAAGACCGATGAGACGGGCACCGAATGCACCGTGCACAACCGGCGATACCAGCTAACGCACCTGTTGGAGAACGGCCACCAGATCACGAACCAGACTGGCGAGGATTACGGCACCGTTCCCGGCGACGGCGTTATCAGGAAGGTTGCAGACCAAGTGGCGCGAGAGTTCGCGGAGATGGGGGGCGACGGACGATGATTGAGCTAAAGGCGCTCTGCGGCGTTCTCGATTCGCTCGGCATCCCGTGGGCTAACCAGCGCTTCGCTGACGGTGAGGAACCGGCACCGCCCTTCATCTGCCTTGTCGCGGGCTACAACGAAGCGGCCTACGCGGACAACGGCACCTACCTTTCGTGGATGCCCTACGATATCGCGCTCTACACGCGGCACCGCGACTACGCGAACGAGAAACGCATACGCGATGCACTCGAAGCCGCAGAGTGCCCGTTCACGCTGAGCATCACGAACATTGATTCAGAAGAGCTTACCGAAGCGGCGTTCACCGTGAACGTCGCCGAGAGTTAGGAGAAAACAAATGGCACGAAACGGATTCTTCGGCGTGAAGAACTCGCATTTCGCGATCTGCACCGACGAAGACGCGCTTACCTACGAAGACCCCGTGCACGTCGCGGGCACCGTCGCTATCAGCATGGAGCCGACCGTTGAGACGGCTTCTAGCTACGCCGACAACGAGGTTTGGCTTGACAAGCAGCAGGACAACGGCGGAAGCGGCACCATGAGCTTCTACGACACCGAGGGGACGGCTGAGCTTCGCCAGCTCATCGCAGACCTCGTGGGCTACGAGATCGCGCAGGACGGGCGAACCATCCTGAGCGCAGACCGAACGCCTAAAAAGTTCGCCTTCATGTGCGAGCAGCCGGGGCACGTGCTCGGTCGCCGCCGCTGCCTTCTCATGTGCCAGCTCTCGAAGCCGACGCAGGAGCTTAACACCATTCAGGATACGCCGGAGATTACGCAGCTCGATTACCCGTTCACGTGGCGACCCGTCACCATCCCGAGCACCGACATTCGCACGAGCGGCTATGACAGCTTCACCGGCCTTGCCGATTACGACACCTTCTTTGATGCGGTCGATATCGAGCTTGCGCACAAGACCGAGTAGACCGCATAGGAGGTAGCGAATGCTTATCAATGTTGGCGAAAAGAGCTACGAAGCGACATTCAACGCGTTCACGCCGATTGCCTATTCTCGATGCTTCAATGAGGTTGTCGAGGGCGGCAGGAAGCGCCCGAAGGACATTGCGGACGCAGTTTCCAAGATCGCCGGTTCTCTCATGACTAGCGACGTGCCCGCTATCGTCCCGCTGCTCGAAATCTTCTACGCGTGCATCAAGACCGCAACGCCGAAGTTTGATATCGGATTCGATGAGTGGGTTTCTTCCTTCCCACCGGACGCGTACAACTTGGAGCGCAGGGACGGTTGGGCTTCCGACGTGATGCGCATTGTCGAGGACAACTTTTTTCCAAGCGCCGCGAAAGATGCAGTGGAAGCCGAGGGAGCCGAAAAGGCCAGCCCCGCCGCTTCCAAGTAACCTGCAAGACGCGTGCGACGCGCGATACATCTACAACTGCCAGCAATGCGGACTGACGCTCTCAGACCTTCAGATGATGAGCTACCGGCAGGTTAAAGACCTTCTGGAGATTAACGCGTTCTACGCCGACGCTGCGGCGTACTACGACGAGGACGAGAAGGCGCGCAAGGCAGAAGCCGCGTTCTGGTCATGACGTGAAGTGAGTTCTTGACGGCAGCGCACCCGCGAGGGCGCGTTGCTTCAAGCACTCATGGGACTTTGACAACCGAAGAGGGGTGATTACGTGGCGGTCACTTACAAGGGGCTTGTTATCAAGTTCGGCGGCGACACTACCGAGCTGCAAAGCGCCCTGAAGAAGGTTCAGCAAGCATCGCGCGACACCCAAAGCGACTTGCGCGATATCAACAAGGCGCTGAAGTTCGACCCCGGAAACACCGAGCTGCTAGAGCAGAAGGTAAAGGCGCTCAACTCTGCCTACGGCGAGACGAAGCAGAAGCTTGACGCTTACAAGCAGGCGCTCGCGCAGTTGGAGAGCAAGAAACAGAGCGGCGCGCAGCTCACGGCTCAGGAAGAACGGCAGTACGACAGCCTGAAGCGCGCGATCATGCAGTGCGAGCGCCAGCTTGACAGCTACGGCAGCGAGCTTGCGGACACGGCGCGACAGGCCGAAGGGTCTAAGACCGCGCTTGGCAAGCTCGGCCAGACCATCGAGGACAACGCCGACGCTATTTCAAACGCCGGGTCTAAGGTTTCGAGCGCAGGAACCGCTTTGTCTGGCGGCATCATCGGTGCGGCTGGCGCGCTCACCGGCCTTGCATCGAGCCAAGAGGAAGCGATACAGCGCAGCGGTCAGCTCGAAGTTGCGTTCACTCAGGCGGGTAGCACCGCCGAGACGGCGCAAAGCGTCTATTCGAGTTTCTACCGCATCCTTGGCGAGGAAGACACCGCGACAGAAGCGGCGCAGAACTTGGCGCGCCTGACCACGAACGAGCAAGAGCTTCAACAGTGGACAGACATTGCCGCTGGCGCTTTTGCGGTGTTCGGTGACGCTCTACCTATCACCAACCTTGCCGAGGGTGCCCAAGAGGCCGCTTCCACCGGACAGGCCGTTTCTGGCCTATCCGATGCCCTCAATTGGTCGAAGATTTCCGCCGATCAGTGGAGCGCGGCGCTTTCCGGCAACTCTGACGCGCAAGCAGCGTTCAACCAAGCGATAGCAGAGGGTCAGACGAAAGAAGACGCGTTCAACGCCGCCCTCGCGTCGTGCAGCGACCAGCAAGAGCGGTCTACGCTCATCACCGAAACGCTCAACGGGCTTCTCGGCGAAGCTGGACAGCAGTACCAAGAGACGAACAAAGACCTTCTCGCTTCGCGCGACGCGCAGAACGAGATGAACCAGAGCATGCAGGAACTCGGCGAAGCGGCCTTGCCCGTCAAGACTGCCGTTACCGAGATTGGCACGAGCCTTCTTAACACGCTCGCGCCCGCGCTCGAAACCGTCACGGGCTGGTACAAGAACCTTTCGCCAGAGCAGCAGACGCTTGTTAACAACCTCGCTCTAGGAGCCGTCGCCTTCGGCGGCGTGACAACAGCCGTTGGTAAGACGATGGAAGCCGCAGAGGGCGTGGGAAGCGCCTTCAAGACCGCTGGCGAGCTTTGGGGCGGCGCTAAGAAGCTCATGGGCGATACGGGCTTTCTAAGCAAAATCGGAACCGGCTTCTCTAACATCGTTACCAAGGCGGGCGGTCTTGGAAGCATGCTCACCGGCACGCTCTCTAGCGGATGGACGGGCTTTACCGGGCTTATCGCCGCGCATCCTATCGCCCTTGGCGTTGCCGCCGTGTCCGCCGCCGTCGCTGGTCTTACGTGGTTCTTCACGCAGACCGAGACGGGTAAGCAGATGTGGTCTGACTTCACCGGCTGGATTTCGGAGAAGTGGCAAGCCGTGCAGGATTTCTTTGCTGGCGTGCCTGAGTTCTGGGGCGGAATCTGGGAGCAGGTCAGCACTGGCGTTTCTGATTTCTGCACCGGCGTTGGCGAGAAGTGGGAGCAGTTGAAGCAAGGTGCTTCCGACACTTGGGAGAACATCAAAACCGGCGCTTCGAACGCTTGGAACGATCTTAAAACCAACGTCGGGAACCTCGCACAAGGCGCGGTCGATACCGTGTCTAACTGGTGGAACAACCTAACCGGCAACACCGATTCGGCCTTCGGGCAAATCGCTTCCACGGTGCAGAACGACATGAACACCGCGAAGACGGTTGGCAGCTCTGCGGCTGGCGCTCTGCAAGCCGCGATGAACGGCGACTGGGAGACGGCGAAGAGCCAAGCGGCAAACGCCTTCAACGCGATTAAAGACAACATCGGCTCGAAGCTTGACGCTGCCGAGAGCACGGCGGTTAGCATCGCAGACCGAATCGGCGACAAGCTGGGATTCCCCGGCCTTGGCTCGAAGGTGCAGGGCGTGTTCAACAGCATTCGGGGCTTCATAGAGAACCCTATCGAAAGCGCATGGAACGCGATTTCGAGCATTCCGCAGAAGATCATGAACGCCTTCGGCGGAATCAAGATAAGCATTCCGAAGCCAAAGCTTCCGCACTTCAACGTGAGCTGGAACGAGTTCGGCCCGATTTCACTACCGAGCGTGAGCATCAGTTGGTACGCGCGCGGCGGCTACTTCGATGAGCCTTCAATCGTCGGCGTTGGCGAAGCGGGCGGCGAGTTCATCGCGCCTGAGAAGCAGTTGCAAGGCTTCATCGAGACTTCGGTAAACCGCGCCTTCTCGCGGTTCGCCGACACGCCGAGCCAGCCCGTTAACGTCGCCGTGACGGTTTACGCCACGGTCGCTGACGGCGTGGACGCATACGAGACAGGCCAGCAGATCGGCGCTGGCATCGCAAGCAAGCTGAAGCAAAGGGGGGTGCCAGTTGCAACTTAGACGGACTAGGAACCAGCACGACCGAATCATCTTCAACGGCACCGACCTATCGAAGCTGGTTTACTGCAAGGTGCGCCGCCCCATCATGGCGACCGTCAACGCGACGTTCGAGAGCGTGCCGGGGCGGCATGGCGAGGTCTTCAAGAGCGCCTACCGTGGCGGCTACGACCTTCCCGTTGAGATTTGGCTTAGGACGGAAGACCGCCGCGAGGTCGCGGAGATGCGGCATAAGCTCGCGGCGGCTCTCTGGACGGACGAACCAGCTCCGCTCTACCTTCCTGATGACCCGACGCGCTACCTGCTCGCAATCGTGAGCGGCAGCACCGACCTTGACGAGATCACCGACGATTGCCCGACTACAACCGTGACTTTCCATATCGGCGACCCCGACTATTACGGACAGAAGCGCCGCATGGAGGTTTCGGCTGGCAACATCTACGTAAACGCTGGCGGCAACCGACCCGCTTACCTGAAGGTCACGGCGAAGCCCTCCGCTGGCAGCACGTGGCGGATTACGAACGTCGATACCGGCGAGTTCGTGGCTATCAATACCGCGCTCACGTCTTCGAGCACCATACGGCTTGACATGGCGACCGAGCACGCGACGGTAAACAACCAGACCGCGCCGGTAACGATTGATTCGGATTACTTCGAGATCAACGGACGATGCCACCTGAACATCACTAACGGCACCGCGATTCTTGAGTGGGTGGAACGATGGCTTTAGTTAGACGTATCGGCTTCACCCGCTTCAACCGCTGGGGCGACAATCTGGGGCGGCTCACGGTGAGCGCAGCGACGCACACCGACGCGCTGGACGGAACCGACGAACTGAACATCACGTGCGCCGAAGACCTCGTGAAGGGCGACCGCGTAGTCTGGATTGACCTTCAGGGAGTTTGCCACGAACACATCGTTGACACTATCGACCGCGTACACGACGATGACGGCGCGCCAGAGACGCAAGCCGTCTGCATCAACTCGGTAAACGAGACGTGGGATGACTGGTTGGACGATAAGCGGCCTTCTGGCAGCGTGTCGGTAGCCCTCACATCCATTCTCGCAGACACGCGCTGGGAGGTCGGCACGTGCGATCAGGGCGGCAGCGCTTCGCGCACCTTCTACCATGAGAGCGTGCGCGAGGGTTTGGCCGGAATCATCGAGACATGGGGCGGCGAGCTTGAAACGCTCATCGTCCACGACGGCGCGGGAATCGTTAGCCGCCGCGTGGGAGTGCGCGCCAAGCGCGGCAACCAGAGCAGCGCAAAGCGGTTCACGTGGACTAAAGACCTCGTTTCCGTCAAGCGCTCGGTTGCGAGCGACAACCCGAAAACGCGCGTCTACGGTTACGGCAAGGGCGTTGAGACTGAGGGCGGCGGCTACGGTCGCCGTCTCACCTTCGGCGATATAAACGGCGGCAAAGACTACGTGGAGGATGCAGAAGCAACCGCCGTTTGGGGGCACCCTGACGGCGAGGGCGGCATTCTTCCCGCCGTCGCGTCATACGTCAACGAGCAGTGCGAGGACGCGGCGCAGCTCTTGCAGGAAACGCAAGATTACTTGGAGCAAGTGAAGGAGCCGAAAGTAACCTACACCGCTTCGGTTATCGACCTATACGCCTTCGGGCGCTCGTGGGAGGGCGTGGGCGTTGGCGATGACGTGGCGATCATCGACAAGGGCTTTTCTGCCGAGGGCGTGCGTCTTCATGGCCGCGTGTCTCAGATTGAGCGCGACTTGCTCACCGGCGACGCGACCGTGACGTTCGGCACGCTTACTGACACGATGGCCGACATGTGGCAGAGCGTCAGCAGCGCCCTGAAGAGCAACAGCCAGCAAAACGCGCTCTACGACACGGCGGCTGGAACGTCGGTTTCATGGCTTCAGCAGCTTCAATCCGCGCTCAACGCTCAGTTCAACGCAGTGGGCACCTACAAGGTTGAGACTTTCGAGATTGGAACCATATGGTCTAACGTCCCCATCGACGCGCATACCGGCCTTCCGCTAAATAGCACGTCCGGCATGTGGGCAATCAACATAAACGGAATGGGCTTGCGCCTTGCCTCCGGTCTTGCATCCGACGGCTCGTGGGACTGGCGGACTTTCCTAACGGGCGGAATGGTCGCGGCTGACTGCATCAATGCTGGGACGATGCGCGCAGACCGAGTGCGCGCCGGGCTTCTCACGGACGAGGAAGGCGAGAACTTCTGGGACTTGACCACCGGCGAGTTCTCGCTTTCAGCAAGTGCGGAGGTTGGCGGCAAGACAGTTCAGGATATCGCCGCCAATGCGGCAAGTTCAGCCGTCAGTGCGCAGACGCAGCGTGACATATTCAACAAGCTGACTAACAACGGCCAGACACAGGGAATCTATCTCAGTGGCGGTCGCATATACATCAACGGTGAGTACATCCGATCCGGCACCGTATCGACCAACAAGATTGAGAGCTACCGCAACTCTGATACGAACGTAACCGTCGGAGCGACGAGCGACGGAAAATCGGGGTTCAGCTTCGAATGCTCAGGAAACCAGCTGTTCGACCTTGTGAGATTCGTAGACAACGGCGTTGGGATGAGAAACACAGGCCGGTACTTCCTCGAAGCCGTGCAGTATTACTCGGGGGCAACTACCGGCAACCCTTACATCATCCTCAGCCCTCCGCAATCGACAGATTCAACGAATCAGGGATACCCGCGTCTGACTATGACCTCCGGGAGACATGCAACGCTTGCGTTCGATTCGACCCATTACATAAGGGTTGATTCAAGCGGCGTTCAATGCCGCTGCGGGTCGAAGGGGTTCGGGTGGCTTAACGGCGAGTTCCACGAAAGTTTGACTTGGAGTTAGGGGGAATCATGGAAGACACAGCCCAAAGCGCCGCGCCGCCGGCTGCGGTTGAGCACGAGGAAGGGCTAAAGGAGATGGTATCTGCGCTTGTGCAGAATACGAACAATCTTGTTGACGCTATCAGCGTGCTTGTTTCTACCATGCAGGAATCGGTCATATCGGCCAGAGATTCAGGCGGTGATTCCTTATGAACACCAGAACGCTTGAACTCGATATTTCGAAAGAAGGTGCGGGAACCTGCGTCAAGGTTGGTCAGGGCGACAATGGCGGAACCACAATCAAGGCGCTTATCTACGACAACGGCGCTGAGTTCTCGCTTTCAGGCGCTACCGCATGGCTTGTCGTGCTTCTGCCGAACAAGCGCAACTACTATCGCGGCCAGTGCTCGGTGAGCGGCAACGCCGCCACGATCACGGTTGACGAATCCAAGCTTTGCAGCGTCCCCGGCTACACCGACGAAGCCTATTTCACGATCACGAAGAGCGACAAGACCTATTCGACGGAGCGCTTCGCAATCGAAATCCTGCGCAGCGCTCTTGACGGGCAGCAGCCCTCGCAGAACTGGGACGATGCCGTGCAAGACCTCATCGACCGTGGCAATCAGGCCGTAAGCTCAGCCAACAGTGCGGCCAGCGCGGCGAACAGCGCCGCGAGCAAGGCGAACTCGGCTGCTACGAGCGCGACCAACGCCGCGAAGGCTGCAAACGATGCCGCAGCTTCGGCGACAAGCGCAGCTTCGGCGGCGAACACCGCCAAGCAGAACGCCGACGCTGCAACCACGGCTGCGAACAACGCGGCATCAGCCGCCAACACCGCCAAGCAGAACGCCGACGCGGCAACATCCAACGCCAACGCCGCCGCGAGCGCGGCGAACAGTTCCGCTTCAAGCGCCAACGCCGCCGCTGCTGCGGCAAACGGCGCGGCGGAGGATGCCACCGCCGCTGCGCAGAACGCGCTTAACATCGCAAACTCTATCGCTTCTATCGAGCCGCCCTCAGATGACGAGGTGCAAGAGCTGCGCGAAGAGAACGCGACGCTTGCGACGGCGCTTGTGGAGCTACAGGACGGCTACATAGTCCTTGGCGAAACGGCGTACATGCCCACCAACAGACGCACTGCACTTTCTAGCGAGACCGTAACCGTCGCTCAGGCGAACGTGAGCGGCGAGACGGCGACGCTCAACTAAGGAAGGAGAAAAGCAATGGCCGACTTGTCGAAGTTCTCTATCGGCGGAACCGCCTACAATCTGAAGGATTCTTCTGCGCGCAACACGGCGAACGCCGTAACGACTGCCGAGGAATACGACCGACAGCACAACACAAACTCTTACGCTGGGCGCTCGCTCGCTTCGGTCTTCGCAAACGAGATCGGGAGCACCGACGTTTACACATGGCTTCGGAACCGCGCTCGAAGCGCCAACTTCGCCGGTATTCGCATCGGCGATTACATCGACGTTCCCATCACAGCGGGCGCTAACGTGCCGTCGCAGACGGTGCGCTACCGCATCGGCGCTATCGACCACTATTACCAGTGCGGCGACACAGCGAAGGGGCACCATATCGTCATGGTGCCGCTCGCGCCCGTGAGCGTCACCGGAGACAAGGCATCAAACACCAGCTACCTTCAGTGGCGCGATACGAACGACAACAACGGTACCGCCGAGGAAAAGCACCCATACTTGGTTTCGAAGCTGCACGACTGGGAAATCAACGACTTCCTGCCAGCGCTGCCGACCGCGCTTCAGAACGCGATCATGGCGCAGCGCGTGCTTCTCGAAGAGCGCTATTCTTCGAGCGAAAAGCTCACCGAATCGAGCGGTTGGAGCTGGGCGGACTTGGGCAAGGTCTGGTCGCCCTCAGAGATGGAGGTTTACGGCTGTCCGGTATGGGGCACCAAGGGCTACTCTGTCGGCTTCGATAGCCAGTTCCCCATCTCCAGCGATACGGCAAGCCGCATCGCGGGCGGTCGCGTCACTTGGTGGCTGCGGTCTGTCATGGGTGGTTCTGCGTCCAACGCGTGCACTGTCAGCTCCAACGGCTATGCCAACTACAACGCGCCGACGCACGACTGGATACGCCCGCTGCCGTGCTTCCTCATAGGCTGATAAGCCGTACACAGTACCGCGCTGGCGCATGCCTTGCGCATGCGCCTAACCGTCGCAGATTAGGAGGTGCCGCGAAGTGAGCGGCGTATACATGCGCAACCGCAACCTAAGCGCTTTCGAGTATTTCAACACGGCGGTTGCGATCAGAAACGACGTGACGCGCCTTGTAACGTCGCGCGACGTTCCGAAATCCTACCGCTTCATCTTCGCGGTACCTATGGCAGAGACGGCGAGAAGCGTTGTCTTCAATCTGGTTAAGGCCGACGCATTCTATCCGAACACGGCGCGCAACGTCGATGAGCGGAAGCGCTACATGACGCTTGCGCTGGCAGACCTAAACCAGCTCTACCAAGACATGCAAAGCCTTCTGACTATGGGGCTTCCCATCAAGGCCGCGCGGCTCGAAGGAATCCTAGACCGAATCGACAGCGACATTAAGCTGATAAAGGGCGCTCGCGCTGGCGTGAAACTCATAGGAAAGGGGTAAAATGTTCGCGAGTTGTCCCTTGGAAATCGTCGCGTCAATTGGTGGCTGCGGTCTGTCATGGGTGGTTCTGCGTCCAACGCGTGCAATGTCAACAACAACGGCAATGCCAACAACAACGCGCCGACGAACGACTGGATACGCCCGCTGCCGTGATTCCCAAGCTTTGCCAGACCGCGCGGCCGTAAGCGCCGCGCGCCGTGCATTTGAGGAAGGAAGGGGCGACCATCGGGCATGCGCCCGTAAATATGCACCCCGCGACGGTTGCCGTTCGCTGCTTGCATGGCGCGGTTCTCGGCTTCCGACCGCGTTTCATGGTCAACCGTCAAGCGGCTGCTGGATGCCGACTGCAAGCCGCGCGGGGTGCCCTCGTGAACTCTGAAGAGCGACGCGCAGCACGCCGCGCAAGGCGAGATGCCAAACGCGCGGAGAATAGGGCTAGGCGCATCGAAGGATGCACGCTAGAAGCCGTCGCAGACCTCGATAACCTATACAGCGCGGCGAACGGCGCTGCTGCGGGCGTTCGCTGGAAGGCAAGCGTTCAGCGCTACATGGGGCGCGTCATGCCAAACATCATGCGGGCGCGCCGCGACCTGCTCACGGGCGCTGACTTCCGGCGCGGCTTCATCGAGTTTGACCTTTTCGAGCGCGGAAAGCTTCGTCATATCTGCTCTGTCCACTTCTCGGAGCGTGTCATACAGAAGTCTTTAAGCCGTCACGCGCTCGCACCCGCGATCTGGCCTACCCTGACAGAGGGATGCGCCGCAAACGTGAAGGGGCGCGGCACCGAGTACGCAATCAATCGCATGAAGCGTCAGCTTGTAGCCCACCGGCGAAAGCACGGGACGGAAGGCTACATCTTGCAGGTCGATTTCTCGGACTATTTCGCGAACATCGACCACGACGCTTGCAAGCGCATCATCGACAGAGCCATTGACGATGAGCGCGTTAAGCGCGTCATGTGCGACCAGATAGACGCTCACGGCGCGCGCGGGCTTGGTCTTGGCAGCGAGCCGAACCAGATTTTAGCGGTGGCCTTACCGTCGCCGATAGACCATCTGATGCTTTCGCTTCCGGGCATCCTCGCGAGCGGTCGCTACATGGACGATAGCTATTGCATCGCGCTTGACAAGCAGACGCTTTGGGACGCGCTTTCGCGCATCGAAGCGCTCTGCGACGATCTGGGAATCATCATCAACCGCAAGAAGACGCGCGTAGTGAAGCTGTCGCGCGGCTTCGTGTTCCTGAAGAAGAGGTTTTCATATGGCGAGGGTGAAAAGGTGGTTGTTCGCCCTTGCCGCTCTTCCGTGACACGGCAGCGGCGCAAGCTTAAGAAGCAAGCGGCGCTGGTCGCTCGCGGCGTTATGACCGTCGAGCAAGTTAACCAGTCTTACCAATCGTGGCGCGGAGGCATGAAGCGACTTGACGCTCACGAGACGGTAAGGCGCATGGACGCGCTCTATAAGCAGCTCTTCAGCTAAGAGCGAACACACACCATCAGGTACCAAAGCCCTCGCAGACGCGGGGGCTTTTTCGTTACTGAGAGAAAGGGGCAACAAATGGCACTCACCGAAGACGAAGAGAGCATGGTGCGCGCGATCATCGCGATTTACAAGACACAAGCGCCGTCTCTCTCAACCGACGTGGCGAGCCGAGCCGCCGCGCTCTTCGCCGCGTGGGACGGCAACGGCCATGCCTACGCCGAGGGCGAGCGCGCGAGCTATGAGGGCGAGCTTTACGTTTGCCTTCAGGCGCACACGTCGCAGACCGATTGGGAACCCACGGCAGCGCCGAGCCTTTGGGCGAAGGTGCTTGAAGCGGGCACGCCCGACACGCCGACAGAGGAAGTGCCCGAATGGGTGCAGCCCGATTCTACGAATCCCTACCCGCTCGGTGCCCGCGTGAAGCACAACGGCAAGGTCTGGGAATCCCTCGTTGCTAGCAACGTCTGGGAGCCGGGTGCTGTCGGAACCGAAACCGTCTGGCGAGAGGTGACGGAGGGCTGACGTGGCGGAGAGCGTTTTAGACCATGCAGCGGCCTTCGGTGCCGAATGGTTCTTCGCGTTCCTCGTTGCTATCGGCTTCGGGATCCTCGCAAAGCAGTTGCTTAACGAGTACCAGCGCAACAACGAGCGCAAGGCGGAGCTTGAAGAGAGAAACGCAGCGCGACAGGCAGAGCTAGAGCTGAAGCGCGAAGAGCGTAAGCGCGACGAACTCAACGAGCGCGCGCAGCGCGACCGCGAGCGCTCGGAAATGGAAGGCCGCATCGCTGCGCAGATGGAGCGAAGCAACAACATTTCGGAAGGGCTGCAAGCCGCTATGGAATCTCTCAGGGCTTCCACGGCGGCGCTGCACGACGAAATCAGGGAATCGCGCGAGCACTCGCACGATATGGCAAACAAGGTCGATCACATCTACGACCGCGTAGACCTCATCTATGAAAAGGAGAACTGAAATGATTAACTTCACCGCACGAATCAAGAACAAGACGTTCTGGCTGACTCTCATTCCCGCCGTCCTGCTGCTCGTGCAGGTGGTCGCCGCGCCGTTCGGCTACCAGTGGGACTTCGGCGTTCTGAACGAGCAGTTGGCCGCGATCATCAACGCGTTTTTCGCCGTGCTCGCGATTCTTGGCATCGTGACCGACCCGACCACGGCGGGCGTTGGCGATTCCGCGCAAGCGCTCACCTACACCGAGCCGAAGCGCGATGAGTAGGCTAAAGGCTGTCGCCCTCGTGCTTTCCGGCGCGCTCGCGTCAATGCTCTTCTGCGGCTGGCTCATCGTCGGCCATATCGAGAGCGACGCGGGCGCGCTCGCTGAAGCGCGCGAAGAGGGCTACGCGGCGGCTGAGGAAGACCGCCTTGCAATCGTGGTCGATAGGCCGATTGCCGAGGGTAACAGCATGCCGCTATGGCTTCAGACCGACCCGCAATGGGACTACATACCCTATGCGGGCGGAACAATCGGCGACAACGGCTGCGGCCTTACATGCGCGGCTATGTCTGTCAAATACATGACGCTTCAGGACATTACGCCGCTCACGCTCGCATCGTTCGTGGGTGACACGTGCCTTACCGATGGCGTTAACGACCCCGGCAAGTTCTGCGCGTGGATTGCCGAGCATTACCCGGAATACGGCATCGAGAGCACGCCGATTTCTTACGATCTCGCACCCGTCCTTCAGAACGTGTCTGATGGGTGGCTCGCCTTCGCTGGCATGAGCGGAACGCTCGGCGATAGGGACTACGGCGGGCACGTCGTGCTTATCTGGCGCGCCGACGATGACGGCTACTGGATACGCGACCCGGCGAGCGCTGGGAACTCCGCGCGCGCCTTCACGCTCGAAGAGCTAGAGCAGGTCGATTTTCATTACTTCTACTGCATCAGAGGGGGCTTCTATGGCACTCAACGGCATTGATATTTCCAACTACCAGCGAGGGCTTGACCTCGCGCAGGTGCCTTGCGATTTCGTTATCTGCAAGGCGACCGAGGGAACCACCATCGTTCACAACACCTGCGACCCGTGGATTCAGCAGGCTATCAAGCTCGGCAAGCTCTGGGGCTTCTATCACTTCATGAACGGAGAAGACCCCATCGCTCAGGCTAAGCACTTCGTCGCAAGCTGCCGTAACTACTTCGGAAATGGCATTCCCGTTCTCGATTATGAGATGTACGGGCGCATCGGAACCGACAAGGCAAAGCAGTTCCTCGATTACGTCTACGATCAGACCGGCGTTCGCTGCATCGTCTACATGAGCCGTAGCGTTTGCACCGAAGAGGATTGGTCGCAGATCGCGCCGAATCACGCGCTCTGGGTTGCGCAGTACGCCAACAACAACCGAACCGGCTACCAGTCTTCGCCGTGGCTTCCCGATGGCGGCTTTGGCGCTTGGGGTAGCTGCGCAATCCACCAGTACACGTCGAATGGCCGTCTCGATGGCTTCAACGCGCCGCTTGATCTCGATATCGCCTATATGACGCGCGAAGTGTGGGGTAAGTTTGCCAACCCGTCCGGCGCGGCAGCGCCCGACGTTCCGCCCGCAGAGGTCGCCGAGCCTTCGCCGGAGGGCACGACGCTTGACCTTGCAGCAGCGGTCATGCGCGGCGAGTATGGCGTTGACGATGAGCGCCGCGAAAAGCTCGGCGACCGTTACCAAGAGGTGCAAGACCTCATCAACTACATTGACGGCGCTTCCGCTTCTCAGCTCGCAGATGATGTTGAACGCGGAATGTTCGGCGTTGTGCCGACGCGCAGCGACGTTCTGGGCGAACGCTTCAGCGAGGTTCAGGCAATCGTCAACCAGAGGGCGGGCGTTGGCGCTGCGCGCGTCTACACCGTCAAGAGCGGCGACACGCTCAGCGAGATTGGCGCTTCGCTCGGTATCGACTGGCACACCATCGCAAGCAAGAACGGCATTGGGGCACCTTATACGATCTACCCCGGCCAGAAGCTTTCTTATTAGTGTTCAAGCGGGGTACCCTGACAAGGGGTGCCCCGCTTTCTGGCGTTAGACGGGCTTACAGCAAGCCGCCCATCTGGTGTTTTGCAAACACCGGAAATTGCTATTTTTGACACGTGCCAACGACAACAAACCAGTTTTTCGATACCCTAACGATGCAAGTATCAAGCTGGATAGCTGCGCGGTTGGCGGTGCTTGTGGAGTTCGCCGTTTTTCTCATAAGCTCCACCAATTGTTCAGTAGGCGAACACATACGCGTGTTCGTCGTTAGGCGGGCGTTCGTATTGCTCGTCAGATAGAAAGAAGCCGCTCCATACGGGGCGGCTTCTTTGCGTTCTAGGCCTGCGGCATGATCTCCTGCTCGCCGTCCTCGTCCATGTACGGCATGAGGAACACGCCGCCCTGCTCGGTGGTAAGCAGCAGGTACTCGCGGTTGTGCTCGTCGCACACGATTTCCTGGCCGATGCCCTCGGGCAGGTCGTATATGGGGCCGTCCGTGCGGGCTTGCCTCACGGTCACGTCTTGCGCTCCCATGGCCTGCGACGCGCAGCTGGCGGCGGCCAGGACGATGAACAGCAGGACGACCGCCGCGAGGATGGGGCCGCACCCGCCGTTGCGCTCCTCGTCTGCGGGGCTCGGGTACGGCATGGCCTATCCCACCTTCACCAGATAGTCGTCGGCCTCTGGCTTGCCCGTGGCCTTGCCCACGGCGATGTAGCGCGTTGCGCCGCTGTAGCCCGTGTATCGGCCCCACACGTAGCCGTCGGCGATCTTGTACCAGTTATCCAGCGTCACGGTCTCGCCGCTGGAATAGTGCGCCACCTCGGTGCCGCCCAGGCCGGGGGCGTCGCGCACGCGCAGGTAGTCCACAGTGCAGCGGTAGGTGCCGCCGAAGTTCTCGGTCGTTTCCTGCTGCGCAGGCTGCGGCTGCGGGACGGCTGCGGGGGCGCTTCCAGCAGTGATGCCGAAGCATTCCAGGTAGATGCGCGCCAGCTCGTCCAGGTTGCCGTTGAACTTCTCGCGGTCGCCGTCGTTGTCGATGAAGCCGTTCTCGCACAGGCGGTAGTTGATGCCGCGCGCGGCGGCTCGGTTCGGGTTCGCGAGGTCGGAACGGCGCACCAGCTTCTCGGAGCGCCCGGGCATGAACGCCGCCAGCTTGTCGGCCAGCGCATTGTCGTACTCGTCAGGCTCAAAGCCCTCCTTGATGATGACGTGCGCGCCGTGGGCCGTGGCGATGCCGCTGGCGTCCATGTGCAGCTCCACCACTGGCGCGTCGGTGCTCAGGCGGTTAAGCCCGCCGTCGGCGTACCAGTTGCGGGACGTATCGCCCAGCTCGACCTCGGAACCGCCCAGTTCCTTGATTCGCTGGCCCAGGGCGCGAACGCGCTCGGCCTCGGTGCAGCCGCCTGCGCAGCAGCCGGGGTCGCCAGCGCCGTGGCCGCAGATGATGAACAGTTTAGCCATTGCCTACTCCTTCCCGCCTACGGTCACGCCCAACAGGGCGTCGAGCCACTTGGATGTGATGCCCACCGACTTGAACAGCGTGTAGGCCGCCTGCACGCCGCCTACCACGGCGAAGGCGCACGTGACCCATGCGCCCGGGTCTGCGGGCACGCCGCCCACGAAGCCGGTCACGACGCCCGCCAGGAGCGAGCAGCCCAGCGCCAGGATGCGCGCGGCCTTGCCGGTCATGGCCTCGGTCTTGATCAGCTGCACCGCGAACGGCACGGCGAAAGACAGCACGATGGCTGCGATTGCTTGCATTTCTGTCATTTCGGATTTCTTTCTATCGAGTCGATTCCTTGTAGAGCAGGTCAACGCGGTCGGCGATGTGGTCGACCTTCGCCGCCATGCCCTGGCTGCGCGCCTGGCTGTTCGCCAGGTCGGCGTGCAGCACCTCGTTGGAGGTCACGACGGACTCCATGAGCGCCTTCATAGCCTCCATCAGCGCGTTGCTGCGCTCCATCTGCGCGGCGATGCGGCCCTCCATCTGGCTGCGCTCGCGGTCGCGCTGCGCCCGCTCGCTCACCTCGTCCTGCTTTCGCTCTTCGCGCTTGAGGTCGATGTTCGCCTTGCGCTCGTTCTGGGCCTTGAACTCTTCGAGGAACTGCTTGCCGAAGTACAGGACCACTAGGACGAGCAGCGCGCCGAAAAGCGACCCGGGGCCGTACGGCGCGAAGATTTCCAGCACGTCGGTCATTCGTTTTCTCACCTCCTCGAATCGCTGCCGCGATTGTCCGCGAGGTGTCGCCGGGCAAAAGAAAAGCGCCCCCGAAGGGGCGCTCGCTACTCCTGCGGCGCTTCCGGCTGGTCGGGCTCCATGGCTTCCAGCTCGTTGATGCGGTCGCGCCACGTCTGGCGCTGCGAGATGATCTCGGCCACCTCCTTGGCAGCTGCGGCGATGGCCGAGAGCAGGTCGGTGATGGACGATGCGGAGAAGATGCGCTCCACCGCCTTCATGACCTTGTAGTCGCTCTGCTCAAGCTGCTGTTTGTAGCCGTTGATCTCCCCGGCGATTTCCTGTTCCGTCATGGGTCGCTCCTTCCGTTGCTAGGGTAGGGGCATGTTCCCATCCGTGTCGCCTCCAGGTTTGGATTGCATTGAGCAACCCCCCCCCGCGGGATTTCCGAACAAGCTGCGGTACAGCGCGTCCATGGCCCGCACGCTGCGGTGCGCGTCCAGCCGCTTCATGCCTCCGCGCCAGCTCTGGTAGCTCTGCTCCACCTGCTCAGGGGTCATGATGCCATCGGCGACCATGCGGGCCATCTTCTTGAGCTTGCGGCGCTCCCGCGTTATGGAGTCTCGGCACGGCTTCACGACTATGCGGCCCGTGTCCGTGTAGAAGATGCGCTTCTTCAGCCACGTGAACCCGCGCGTGAGCTTCACCACGCGGGTCTTGCGCGGGTTCAGCTCGATGCCCAGCTCGGCGCATTTGCGCTCTATGAGCAGCAGGCACACCTGCAGGTAGTCCTTGGACTCGTGTATCAGGTAGAAGTCGTCCATATATCGACCGTAGGCCTCGGGGCGCAGCATCTCGATTACGTAGTGGTCGATGCGGTTGGGGTGCGCGACGGCGCATATCTGGTTCGGCTCGCTGCCCAGCCCCAGGCCCACATCGCCCTGCGCGTCTATCAGGCGGTGCTCCAAGGCGACCACGCGCGGATCTAGCAGTGCGGAGGCCACCTGGTCTTTGACGGGTTGGTGCGCTATGCGCGCGAAGTAGTCGGAGAAGTCGCCGAGCAGTATGTAGCCCTCGCGGCCGTGCCGCCTCCAGTGGTCGGCCAGGTGGCGCTTGAGCAGCTTCAGGGCGTAGTCGGTGCCGCGCCCCTTTATGTTCGCGGAGTTCGCGGCTATGAGGGTGGGCACGATCGCGGGCACGAGCGCGTTCTGCGACAGCGACTTCTGCACCACGCGCTCGGGAAAGTGCACGGCGCTGATGTGGCGCAGCTTGCCGCGCTCCCATAGTTCGAAGCGGATGAAGCCCCGGCATATGTCGCGGCCCTCCAAAAGGTCGCGGCGGGACAGGACGGCGTTGCGCAGGTAGTCCTTCATGTACCGCTGCGTGGACGCCTTCCACATCACGCCGCGCGCGGCCTGCTTGGAAGCCTTGCACAGGCTGTTGAGGTCGGCCACGGTCTCAAGCGTGCACGTCTTGACGCGCTCGGCCTTGGCCTTGGCCCGCTTCTCCTCGCGGCGCTTCCGGCGCGCCGCCCGCCTTTGCTCGGAGTTCACAGGAGGCACCCCGCACGGCTTTCAATGTGGCTCTGACAGCCGCTTGAGGTATGGCCATGAAACGCGGCGAAGCCACGGAGCGCCGCGCCATGCAAGCAGCGTCCGGCCACCCTCGCGGGGTGCGTATTTACGGGCGTGAGCCCGACGGTCGCGCCTTCCTTCCTCTCCGCGCTCTGCTTTCGGCCCTGGGGCCTACTCGGCTGGCTAGCCGACGAGGAAGCCGGGGCGGGGGCGAACCCAGACGGCCGGCGCCGAATTGCAGTAGGCAATGCCGTTGTTGTTGACGTAGCACACGCCGGACGAGGAGCCACCCATGACGGAACGCAACCACCAATTGTACCGAGTTCCGTTCAAGCGGTGCGCGGTATCGCGGAACAGGTCGAACTGGCAGTCGAAGCCGACGCTGTAGCCCTTGGTGCCCCACACCGGGCAGCCGTACACCTCCATCTCGGACAGCGAGAACACCTTGCCGATATCCTGCCAGCTCCACGAGTTGGAGTCGTTGAGCGCGCCGCTGGCGCTGTACCGCTCCTCAAGCAGCACGCGCTGGGTCAGCAGGTACTTGGTCAGGCTCTCGGGCAGGCACGCCTCGAAGGCCGTCTCCCACGCCTTGAGGTTGCTGTTGGGGTAGGGGCATTTCTGGTCAGCGGTGCCCTGGTTCGTGTTGGTCGTGTTCCACATCAGGAAGCTGTCGTTGGCAACGCCGGTCACGGTCTTGGCCACGGCGATGGGCGCGGAGGCCACGAAGGCGATGTGGTGGCCTTTGGAGCTGTCGCCGCAGCAGTAGTACGGGTCGAAGTGCGCCAGGAGGAAGCGCACGGACTGCTGGGCCGCCACGCCCGACGCGCTTACCAGCGGCACGTCGATGTAGTCTCCCACGCGCAGGCCCGCGAAGTTGCCGTTGGCGGCTCGCTTGTGCAGCGCGTCGTACACGCTGCCGCTGCCGATCTCTCCCGCCAGGATGGTGGCGATGTTCTGCCCGCCGTACTTGCCGATTTGGCCCTGGCGGTTGTACTCGGCGTTGTTGAGCGCCGTCTGCGCGTTGCTGCGCGCGGTATCGTCGATGACCTCGTAGCCGGTGCCGCCCACCGACAGGGTTTTCGCTTGTGCCATTTCGTTGCCTTTCTACTTGAGGTTGAGGGTTGTGCCGGACGCCGTGCAGGTGCTCCCGAACGTGATGGTGCTGCCAGATGCACTGGCCTTGGAGGCGGGGCAGTACACGGTGCCGTCGTCGTAGATGAACGCGTCAGTGGCGTCGGCCAGCTTGCCGTACAGGTCGGCTATCTGCTGCTTCTGCTTGGCCATGTCCGAGCTGCCCGCGCTGCCCTGCGCCACGCTGTTGGCTATCTGCAGGGCGATGTTTGCCGCCGCGTCGGCGTTCGAGGCCGCGCCGTTTGCCGCAGCCGTGGCGGCTTGCGAGGCCGTCTTCAGCTGCGACGCCTCGGTCACGCGGTCGCTTTCCGCCGCGGCTCGCTTCTTCTCGGCCTCTGCGCGTTTGGTTTCGGCGGTCTGGCGTGCCTTCTCGTTCGTGGCGCGCTGGTTTTCCGCGCTCGCGCGGGAGGCCTCGGCCTTCTGCATCTGCGCGTTCAGCGCGCTCACGTCGGCTAGCTGCCCTTCGAGGTTCGCGATGATCGCCTCCACCGCATCGACGTACGGGCCGGATATCTCGCCCGACGCGCTCGCCGAGGGCAGCACGTTCACCAGGACGTTCTCGGTGGTGGCGTCCAGCCCTGCCGCGTTCCGCACGCGCACGTAGCACACCTTGAGCAGCCCGGCCACGCCGAAGACGGCGGGGTCGACCGTCACGGTGGCCACGTTGTCGCTGATGCCAGTGAACTGCTGCTCCACGTAGGTGTGGTCGGGTTTCGCAGCCATGAGGTGCACCTTGCAGCCCGTCAGGGCCGCCTTCTTGTCGCCGTCGTAGATGGCGGCCTTCAGGACCTCGGCGCTGTCGCCCTGGTGCACGGTGATGACGGGCGGCGCTATGTTGGTCTTCTTGAGGTTGAGCGTAAGCTCGTGCGTTGCCATGCCTCACTCCTTTCCTTCGGCCGCAAGTGTCCGCGATATGTCGCCGGGTTGCGCTCTGTGGACCCCGCATATCTCCTCGTCAGTGAGCGCCGAGAAGTCAACGGCGTTGGCCTCGCCGCCTTCCGCGTCCATGACGGCCACGGGGCTGGACACGAGCGTGAAGCCGCCCTTGCCGTCGAACTCGAACACGTCTTCCGATTCCACGATGGCCCGCGCCGTGGCCGGGTCGCTGATGCACTCGAACACCGGAAGCGCCTCGGGCGGCTTCGGCGCGCCGTCGAGCGCCTGCGGCGCTTCGGGTTGCTGCACAAGGTGGTAGAACATTCCGTTTCCTCTCTTGCTTGGTCTAGTTTCCCGTGATGCTGCTCATGCCGGTAATGATTCCGTTCACCACGTTGATGGTGCCCCACGTCCAGTTGTTGCCGTTGTTGGTGATGCACCCGATGAACTGCGTGGAGCCCGTGTATCCGTAGGTGCCGCCGCTGCTCGGGTTGGTTCCTATGGCGAACTTCGGGGCGAGTATCCTGGCGGTGCCCGACGACCCAATGTCTGCGCGGCTGCTATCCAGGTACACGTAGTTGCTGGAGTTCTCTTGCAGCTTCACGTACGCCGAGCCGCCCGCGTTGCTGTTGCCACTCTTCATGTACAGCTGCTCGTCGGGATGGCTCATGTATCCCGCGTAGTAGGGGGTCGTCAGCCACGTCTGGCGGTAGTAGCGGTTGACTGCCAGGAATCCGTAGCCGCAGGCGGATATGCCCACGCCGTCGGTAGAGCTCGCCGTGGGGCTGTCCTTCGCGTGGACGGCCTCGATGGTGCAGTACTCGGTCGAGCCGTTCACAAACGACGCTCCCGGGTGGTCGTTCGTCGTCGTGCCGGTGGTGATGTAGTTGGTGGACGACGTGCCGACCATGTTGCAGCGGAACATGGAGGTGCTGCCCACCAGCACGGTGCCCGCGATGATGGAGCCGTTCTTGTCGTATATCTGGAAGCCGTTGGTGGCGTTGATGTACACCTTGTTGCCGTTGCCGTCCGTCATGAAGATGGAGCCGTCGCGCAGATAGAAGGCCCCGCTGTCGAGGTCCCAGTACGAGTTGCCGCCCTTGATGCGGCCCGTGGTCAGCTCGTCGGCGGTCACGCCGTCGCCGGTGATGGCCGTGCGCCACTTCCACGCGCCGCTGGAGTACTTTGAGTTGGCCACGCCGATGACGCCGCCGCCTATCTTCACGCACTTGGTCGCGTTCTCCGGCTTCTTGTCGTACACGAGGATGCCCTGGCCGGGCTCCTCGTACACCCAACCGCCCGTGGTGTTTATCTCGCTGTTGAGCATTTCCACGATCTTCTTGCGGATATCCGTCGGCAGCTGATCGAGCTGGTTCTGCAGCCCATCAACCTCGCTCTCGGCGCTCGTCAGGCGCTCGTCCAGCGAGCCGGTGACGCCTTCCAGGTACTCCTTGTTGGCCTCGTCTATCTGCTTGAGCACGCTCTCGCTCTGCTCCACCGTGGTGTCGGTGTAGAGCTTGAGCACTTCCTCAAGGGACAGGTTGCCGTCGTCGGAGTACTTCTTCAGCGCCTCTTCCAGCGTGGTGTCGCCCTTGTCGGCATACTCCTTGAGGGCCTTGTCAAGCGCGTCCTTCACCTCGTCGGTGTAGTCCTTGGCCGCGCCGCCCTGCTCCCTGGCGAACGCCTCCTGGCGCTTCTCGGAGGCCGCCAGGCTCTCGCCCCATTTGCCGGTCGATGCCTTGTTGGACGCGTTTACCGCGTCGGCCACGGTGGCGCGGATGCTCGAAGCCGTTCTCTTTGCGCTGGACTTCTGCGCGGCCATCAGCTCGGCGACCGTCTGGTAGTTGCCGAACGTGTAGGTGACCTCGCCGGGGCGCAGCTGGTCCTCCACCACCTTGGTGATGCGCGTGCGCACGCGCAGCGGCGGGTCGTACACCTTGTCCACCACGGTCACCAGGTCGCCCTCGTCCGCGCCCTCGAAGCCCTCGCCGGCGCGCGCAAGCGCCACGGCGTCCGCAGTGTAGGACACGGTGGGCACGCACGACTTCACCAGCTGCGCCTCGGTGAGCTTCTTCAGCTCGGCGGCGTCCTCGCAGTCGGAGAACTCCACGTCGCCGAACACGTGCGCCTTGCCGCCCTTGCCGTCGGGCCGTCCCCAGCGCGCCAGCGCGTCGGCCGACCCCACCCAGTTCTGCCCGCCGTTCACGTCGCCGAAGGTCAGCTTGCGGCCGTAGCCGCCCGTCAGGTTGCCGTCCTCGTCGGCGGTCTGCAGGGACTTGCCGTAGCCGTACAGGGCGGTGCACACGTTGCCCTCGTCCACGCTGCGCTTGACGCTCACGAGGTCCTTGGCGTAGGTGAAACGCTTGCCGTTGTCCTCGCCGACCTGCTTGGCCATGCACACGCGGCGTGCGGTCACCTTGGTGCCGCTCACCTGGATTTCGAACGACAGCTCGCCGCCCCAAGTGTCTGCCACGTCGTGGATGGCCGCCCATGCGTTGGTGTGGTAGAAGTTCGTGCCGGCCTGCCCGAGGTCGGCCACGGTTCCGACCTGCCAGCGCGAGGAGGACAGCGCCGAGGCCAGCGCGGCGTAGGCGCTCACGTCGTAGGGGCGCTTGTCCTCCAGGTAGTCGCCCAGGAGCTCGATTTGCGCCGAGGTCGGGCAGTAGTACGTGTAGAGGATGCCCGCGCTTGCGCGCTCCTCCTCCACGCCGTCCACGATGTTCTCGTGCCAGCGGCCCTTGAGGTCGCGCCACACCAGGCGGTCGCCCTTGTCCAGGCGCGCCAGCGTTGTGATGCTCAGGGCGTTCTCGCCGTTGACCTCGCGCGTGTCCTCGCACTCGAACAGCGTCTTGATGGGTCCCTTGTACGCCTCCCAGCGGTCGCATGCCCACAGAATCATCAGCCCACGTACCTTTCCGTCCACTGTACCGTCGCGGTGCCGCTGGACAGCTTGAGGCTGTTGGCCCCCGGCTCCAGCGGGAAGAAGTCACTCTCGAAGGTCACGGGCGCGGGGCTGCCGTCCACCGTGGCCTGCGGGGCGGCCATGTCGATGACCACCGCGCTCGATGCCGTCACCGCCTTGTCGATCTGCACGAACTCGCCCGTGCCCATGTTCGTCAGCCGCAGCGCCGACGTGCTGCCGCCGGGCCTGACGGTCACGGTGGGGTAGGTGCGGAACGTCCCGCCCACCTGCACGCCCGAGGTGCCCGACACGGTTGCGCGCCCCTCGGCCCCGTAGGCCACGGGGTCGTATGCCGTGAACGTCAGCGTGGCCTCGCCGGTGTGCCACAACGTGTCGAGCGCGCCCGGCGAGGTCAGCACGGCCATGTATCGCAGGCCCAGGTGCCTCTCGTCGTCCAGCCACAGCTCGGCCTCCTTGAGGCACAGCAGGCGCGAGGCCATGAGGCGGCGAAGGGCCGCCATGTCGTCGGCGGGGCGCGCCCTCCAGGCCGCCGCCACGTCTATCGTCAGGGGTTTCAGCTCTGCGCGCATGAAGCGCGAGCCGGGCTGCCCGGGCACGTCGCGCGTGGCGATTTCGTACTCGGGCAGCAGCGAGCGGGTCACGAGCCGGGTGTCGAACCACGGCGCGAAGTCGAAGCCGTTGTATATCATGCGAAGCACTCCTGCCGTTTGATTTCCTTGGCTATCTGGCGGGAGATTTTCTCGATGTCGGCCTCCTCCCGCACGGTCGCGTACAGGTTGATTGTCACGTTCGTGTCGCCATGGGCCGCGCCGCCCTTGCCGTCGAGCAGCTTGGCGATGCCCTCGGCCAGCGGGCGCGCGCCGCGCTCGTTGAACGGCACCACGCCCTCGGGGCCCGCCTCGCCGACGCCGATGACGCTGGGGCCGTTGAACACGCCGCCCTTGGCGTACCAGTCGATGCCGAAGTGCGGCACGCTCGGCGGGGCGATGCTGAAGCTGCCGGAGATGGACAGGTGCGGCAGCTTCAGGTGGGGCAGCGACCACGAGAAGTTGAAGAACCCCTTGATGGAGTCGATGACGTTGCGCACGGTGTCGCGGGCGTTCTGTATCGGCGTCTCGATGGCGCTCTTGATGGAGTTCCACACGCTGCTCACGGTGTCCTTGGCGGCGTTGAACACGCTGGAGATCGTGTCGCGGATGCCGTTCGCGATGCTGGATATGGTGGAGCTGATGCCGCCCCACACGCTCGACGCCGTGCTGCTCACGGCCCCCCATATGGAGTCCCACACCGCCTGAATTGCCGACAGCACCGCCGATATGGTGGAGCTGATGGCATTGATGGCCGCGCCTATCGCCGAGCTGATGGCATCCCATATGCTGGAGGCGGTGGAGCTCACCGCGCCCCACACCGTGTCCCACACGCCCTGGATGACCCCAAGGGCCGCGCCTATCACGTCGCTGACGTACTGGATGTACGCGCTCACCGCGCCGTAGATGGCCTCCCATATGGCGTTGGCGGTGCCGCTGATGCCTTCCCACGTCGCGCCCCACCATTCGGAGAGCGCCGTCACCACGTCGGTGATGACCTGGCTCACCGCGTCGATGTAGCCTCCCACCGCGCCGCAGATTGCGTCCCATGCCGCCGTCAGCTGCTCGCCGAAGTTCTCCCAGATGAAGTTCCAGGGTATGAGCAGCGTCTCGATGGCCAGGTTCAGAATCTCGCCCAGCAGCATCACGGCGACCTGCACCACGTTGCAGATGCCGTCCCAGATGGACGAGGCGGTGCCGGCCAGGCCTTGGAAGAACCCGGCTATGGCGTCGATGGCCCCCTGCACCGTGGAGCAGATGCCGTCCCACACGCCGCCCAGCTTCTCGCCGAGCTGCGAGAAGAACTCGCCGACGCTTTGGGCCACGTCGCCCGCCACCTGGGTGGCCACCTCGAACGCGGCGCACACGGCATCCCACACGGCGGTCACCGCGTCGCGGAACTCCTCGCAGTTGTTCCACAGCAGCACCACGGCGGCGATGATGGCCGCTATGGCCGCTACCACGGGGTGCGCGGCTATGAGCCCCAGCGCGCCGGTGCCCAGCTTGCCGACCACCTGGAAGGCCGCTCCGATTTTCGGCACGGTGTCCACGACGGTGCCGACCGTCGACAGCACGGGGCCTATGGCGGCCGCTATCGTGGCGATCGCCAGCACGGCGGTCTGGCCGCCCTCGCCGATGCCGGCGAACCACTCGGAGAACGACTTGACGACACCAGCCACGTTGGTGGCGATGTTGAGCAGCGGCTCGCCAAGCGGCTCGATGGAGCCCTGCAGCTCGCGCATGGCCTCCTGCGATTTCACGGCGAAGCTGTCGGAGGCGGCCTCCTGGGCCTGCTGCGCAGCGCCCGCCACGTCGCCGAAGCTGTCCTGCACGCCAGCCAGGGACTCGATCATGCCCATGGCATTGTCCTCGCCCAGCGAGGACCACAGGGTGGAGGCCAGCGCGGCCTTGTCGTACTCGTTTGGCATCTGCGTGAGGTCGCCCAGCACCGCCTGCAGCATGTCCTCGGCGGTGGCGCTGCCGTTCTTGAAGTTCTCGAAGACCTCCTGCGTGCCCTCGCTGAACGAGCCGATGGATTCCTCCATGCGGCCGTCGGACAGCGCCGTCAGGAACTCGTTGAGGTAGTCGCCCACCTTGTCCAGGTTGTACGCGCCGTTGGACGTGCCCGCTTCGAGCAGCGAGAAGTACTCGCTGGCGCTCATTCCCGCCTCGCCCCATCGCACGGAGTATTCGCTCAGGTTGTCGCCCAGCTCGTCGGTGTAGTTCAGGCCGCGCTGCATGCCCGCCGTCAGCAGGTCGCTGGCCTCGGTGGCGGACAGCCCGAAGCCCTCCATGAGGGCGTTGGTGCCGCGTATGGACTCGTTCACGTCTGCGCCGAAGGTGTCCGACAGCATGAGTGCGTTGGTGGTGACGGTCTGCAGGTCCTCGTCGGACACGTCGCGAAGGGTGGACTTGCACTGGATCAGCGCATCGTTGACCTCGTCCAGGGACTGGCCCCAGCCGCCCTCGTATATGCGCTTGCCTATGCCGCTGAAACGTTCGGCCTCCTCGCCGGACACGCCGAACGCGGCGGCTATGCGGGCGTTGGCCTGCTCGTAGTCGCTGGCCACGCCGAATACGGCCTTGCCGGCGGCCACCACGGGCGCGGTCAGCGTCACCGTGGCGGCCGTGCCGGCCTTCTTGAACGAGGACGACAGCTTCGCGGCCTTCTCGTCGCCCTCGGCTATGTTCTTCCAGGAGATGCCCTGGAGGTCGCGCTCCAGGGCCTTGATGTTCTTGGATACGTCAACGGTGTCGAGCACCGCTTTGATGATGACGTTGCCGTCCATGCTCACCTCGTCGCTCTCTTGAGCGCGGCGAACACATCGCGCATCGCCGCGTCGCTTCCTTCCTCAGAGCCGTGTGAGCTGCGGCCTTTGCCGAGTTCGAACGCCTTGTGGGCGGCGTTCCAGGCCTCGACCTCCTGCCTGTTGTATTTGGTTGGCTTCGGCTTGGTCGCCGGGTTGCGGTAGTGGATGGCCGCGCCGAGCGGCGTGTCCTGCGGGCAGCCGCCCACGAGTGCCACGAACTCGGCGAAGCTGATGCGATCGCGCACCTCGTCCCACTCGATGCCGTAGGCCTGGCGGAAGCTGGTGCGTATGCGCGCCGCGTCCTCCTCCAAGTCCCACAGCGGGGTCTCGTGCGGGCGGTCGCCGCTCAGGTCGAGTCCGCACATGTCCCATACCGCCGCGTCGCGCATCCGCACGAACTCGGCGGCGTCGTAGTCGCATGCGCACCACGCGTCCGCCCAGTCCACGAAGAACAGCGCCAGGAACTCGTCCCGGCGCTGGTCGTCGGACTTGCCCTCGTCGGTCAGCACCTCGATGACGCGGATGATCGTGAGCGCGTCGTCGCGCACCAGCACCTCCTCGCCGTTCCACGGGTAGCGCGTGGCGCTCGTGCCGTCGGGCAGCCGCACCCGCTCGGCCGTGAGCGCGGCTGACAGCATTACTTGCCGCCCTTCTTCTTGCGCTTGGCCTTGGCGCGGCGCTGGGCGCGGTTGAGCGCCTGGACCTGATCGGCGCGCTCGCTGTATGCAAGGCCGCACGCCATCAGCTGCTCGCTGGTCGCGTGGCGCGCCAACATGTTGAGGAACGTGGCGAAGACCTCGCCCAGGATGCGGATGTTCTCCTCGGGCGCGATGGGGCCCTCGTCGCCGCCCATCCACGCGAGCAGCTGCTCCCAGCCCTCGGTGCCGATGAACGCCGAGATGGTGCGCTTCATGAGGCGGGCCTGCGCGGCGTTGGCCTCGGCCGCCTTCTCGGGGGTGTCGGCCTCGCGGGCCATCTGCTCGTTGGCCTGCGCGCGGTCGATGGCGTTGCCGACCTTGGCCAGGTACTCCTCGATGTGCTTGTCGTCGAACCACACGCGGAAGCGCGGCGTGTCGGGGTTCTCCTCGGGGTCCTCGAAGAACACGTCCTCGTACGCGCGGATGTTTTTCAGAAGTTCCATTTGTTGCCCCTTTCGTGAGCGGTGAGCGTCGGGCATAGAAAAGGGGCGCGGGCCGCTCACTAGCCCGCGCCCCCATGTCCAGGAGGTTATGTCTGGTGTCGCCTGCGGCTACTTCGCCGCCACGGTGACCTTCACCTGCGTGCAGATGCTCGGCTTGGACGCGCAGCGCACGGTGATGACCGCCTCGCCTGCGGCCACGCCCGTCACGTTGCCGTCGCTGTCGACGGTGGCCACGTCGGTGTTGCCCGATGCGAAGAAGCACTTGGCGTTCGCCTCGGCGGGCGTGACGGTCGGCGCGAGCTTCATGGACTTGCCCACGGCCGGGCCGGTCTGCGCGGTGCAGGTGACGCCCGTGGGCTGCTTGAGCTTGTTGGCGGGGATGTAGCGCATAGCGCCAGCGCCCGAGATTGTGCAGGAGAACACGCCGGGGTCGGACGCCGCGCCCTGCTGCGAGCCGACGGTTAGGCCCAGGTAGGTGCAGTCGCCCTCCACCACGTCGCCGTTGGGGTCGGTGTGGCGGAAGTGGCCCGCGCGGCCCTCGCCGGTCTCAAGCGCCAGGCTGGCAACGAAGTCCTGCGCGGGGTCGCCGTAGCAGCGGTCGCCTGTGACCTCGTACTGCGGCTGCACGCTCTTCACCTTATCGGTGGGAGTGCCGTAGCCGTCGTAGTAGTCCTTGGTCTCGGTGGTCTCGTTGGTGGTCGGCTTCACCTCGGTGATGCCGCGCGAGAAGATGGCCCACGTGGGGCTGGCCGCGTCTGGCGTAGTGTCGATCTCCAGCGCGCTCATGTAGTTGGGCGCGAAGCCCAGGTCTTGGTTCTTTGCCATCGTTATCCCTTCTCTATGGTTATGGTCGCTTTGATTCGGAACTCCCACAGGTACGGCCCGCCCTCCGGCGGCGTTATCTCCTGCGGCTCTGTGTACAGCGCCGCGCTGGTGAAGCCGTAGGAGCCGGTGGGCGAGGACAGGTCGGCCCCGTCCAACGCGTCGGCCAGGTCGTAGGCGTTGCCCATGGCCTTGGCCTCGGAGGTGTCCTTCACGATGACCTGCAGCACGTATCCGACACGGCGGGTGCCGTCCATGTGGCGCACCGCGTCGGCCGTGGGCATGGGCCTCAGCACCACCGCGTCGTCGTGGCCGCGCGATGCTGCCAGGCGGGTGAGGAGCACCGGGCCGTAGCCCAGGGCCTCTATGGCGGCCTTCGCCGCCTCCATCACGTCCGGGGCCATGTCACGCCCCCTCGGTCAGGAGGTCGACGGCCAGGCGCTCCCAGTCCTCGCCGTGCGCTTCCTTCGCGGCCTTCGGCCAGTCGGCCTTGGCCCTCGGGTTCTTGCCGTGCTTGATGGAGCTGTCGGGCAGGTCGCGCACGTAGGTGGCGTAGTCGGCGTCCCATATGACGAGGCCCTGCCTGAAGTCTGAGGCGGCCTGCATGGAGTTGTGCATGCGCTTGGTGTCCTCTGGCGTGAACGCGTTCATGTCCTCGGCCACGCTCATGGCGAACTTCACCTGCTTGGCCTCCAGCTCCTTCGCGCTGAAACGCTCCATGAGCTTGGTCAGGTCGACCGTAACTGCTGCGGGCATGGCTACCTCACCTCCAGTTCCCAGTGGTGGGGACGGGTGCCGAACGCGCGGCGGGGCGTGCACCTCGCCACGTTCATCCACTCGCCCCCGTCGATGCTCACGCGGCTGCCCACGGGCACGTCGAACATGCCGGGGCTGTCCGCGCCGTCTGCTATCACGAGGCCCTGCGCGCCGTCGCCCAGGGCGTACTCGCGCACGAGCCACGCCGAGACGGGCTCGAAGCGCACGCGGCGCACCTCGACGGGCTGCTCGAACTCGCCGCCGTAGCCGCCCTCCCTGGGCACCTTGACGTACATGGTGGAGGGCCGCGCCGAGCGCGGCACCCGCATCATCTGGTACCCCCGATGCCCGCGTAGAGCAGCGGCGTTCCAAGCAGCTCGCGGCGGACGGCGGCCTCCATGTCGCTGCGGTAGGTGCTGGCCCCTTCGGTACCGGGGTTCCACGAGAACGAGCCGACGGTAAAGCCGCCGCCCTCCATGATGCCGCCCGAGCATCCGTATGCGGCGTCGACCTCGCAGGCCGCCATGACCGCGCGCGCCCACTCCTCGGAGCCGTCCGGCTCGTTGGGGAAGATCAGGTCGCGCACGGCTGCCGTGGCGTGGGGGAGCGCCGCCTTGAACTCCTCGGCGGACAGCTCCCCGCGCCCGACTGCCAGGTAGTCCTCGTAGGTCGGGGCTCTAGTTTCCATCGTCCTCGGCCGCCTCGGGCTTTTCTGCCTTGCCCTTGGCGGGCTTGGCCTTCTTCGGGGCCTCCTTCTCGAAGGCCAGTCCAACGGTGCGCATGTCGCGCCTCCTTCCTACGCGGCCTTCATGCCTGCGGTGATGTAGTGCGCCAGGTTCTCGCGGACGCCGCACACGCCGTACTTGCGGTACTTGAACAGGTGGCCGAAGCCCTGCTGGTTGTCTTCGGCGTCGATGACCTTGCCGTGCGCGAAGTTCCAGCGCAGCACCACGGCGTCCTTGTGGACGATGAGGAAGTTCATGTCCACCGCGCCGGTGCCCTTCTTGTAGTGGCCGATCTCCTCGTCCTTGGTGGTGCCGTCCAAAAGGTCGATGGCGCTGTAGAAGCGGGACTGCGGCACCTTCACGATGGAGGAGAAGCTGTCCAGCGCCTCGCGGGACTTGGTGGTGTCCAGGTCCTTCACCATACCCAGCAGGGTGGGGGTGATGAACAGCACGCGGCCCTCTTCCGGCACCTCTTTCTCGTCCATGTCGCACATGGCGGCGTTCAGGCCCTTGAGCATGTCCGCGCCGTCGGCGTAGGTCTTCTGCTCCTTGGTGATGCCGGTGCCTGCGCACAGCGTGGAGAACACGAACGCGTCTCCCTCGGGCACCACCTTGGTGCGGTTGAAGTGCGCGGCGGCGTTGCCGAACGCCAGGTTGAAGGACTGGGCGTCCACTTTCTGGTCGATTTCCAGGATGGTGCCGCGGTCGTAGTTGGCGCTGATGGGCTTCCAAGTCAGGGACGCGCCGCTGTTCTGCGGCAGTCGCCCGTTGGCCTGCACGTCGCCCAGGCCGCCCATGGAGTAGACGGGGTAGTAGAACTCGCCCAGCTGCTCCATCTGCGCGATGTTGCCCTGCGGCGCGGCGCTCTCAAGCAATGCGGTCAGGGATTCCTTGCGGTACGCCTCCATGAGCACGTTCTCGTAGCCCTTGGGCAGTTCGATGCTGTTTGGCATGATTTACTCCTTTGAAGATCCGTCGGTGAGTCCGAAAGCTGCGCGGAAGTCGGCCAGGCCGTCGGAGCCTGCGCCGCCCTTGGGGTCGCCGCCCGCGCTCTCGCGGGGCTGGTCGGTGAACATGTAGGCGTTGTCCTTCTTCAGGGCCTCGAAGTCGATGCCCGTTAGGTTGCCCTGCTCGTCCAGCTTCGCGTCGGCGATGTTCGGGATGACCGCGCGCGCCGCCTTGGCGTTGCGCACCCCCATCTGCGCCAGCTTGGTGTCGATGGCGAAGTCGCGGCGCATGTCGGCCTCGCGCTTCTCGGCGTCGGCCTTGTACGCCTCGTTGTCGGCCTTGGCCTTGTCGAGCGCGGCCTGCAGCTCCTCGGCGTTGCCTGCCTTGGAGGTGAGCTCCTCGATCTGCTTGTCGCGATGCTCCAGCTCGGCCTTGAGGGCCTTCACCTGCTCCTGGTACTCGTCGGTCTCGCGCTTGTACTTCGCGTAGGACACGACCTCCTTCTGGGGCTCGGTCTGCTGGCCTTCGCCGCCCTCGTTTCCCTGGGGCTTGTTGTCTTCAGCCATCGCTTGCTCCTTCCGTGTTTGGTTGTCGCGCTTCCCTGCGCGCTTGGATGGCCCACCGTTGTCGCCGTGGTCGCGTGCGGGGCATGTTGTCGCCGCCCCATCGCGTGCCTGCATCTTCCCCGAGGTGTCGCCAGGCAAAAGAAAAGGCCGCCCGTGGTGGGCGGCCTTGATGCCGTGTCGCTGTTCGGTTGCCGTTGCTTCGCTACAGGGCGGCGATGCTCGCCACCTCGTCGATGGGTATCTCGGTGATGATGCCCGCGCCCTCTATGCCGATGGCATTGGGCTCGTCTAGCGATTCGGCGTCGCTTTGGTACCAGTCGTACCTGCCCCGGTACTCCTCGCCGTCGGTGCACGTCACCCGCACCTGCTTGCCGTAGTATTTCAGCGTTTCGCTCAGGTTCATTGCTGTGCCTCCTCTGGTTTGGTCGGGACTATGTGCACGTCGCCGTCGGCGTAGTGGATGGTGAAGCGCGTCGTCGGTATGTGCTCCCCATTATCGCCTATCACGTAGCCGATCACACGCCCGGCGTCGCATGTTTCGCGCCCGCTCCATTTGCCGCTTCTGGTGGTCTGCGCCGTGCCCGTGCCCGCATGCTTCGCTATGAGGTCGCGCACCTCCTCAAGCGTCACCGTGATGCCGCTCGGCTCCTTGTACGCGCCGCCCTTGCGCTTCAGGTTCGCAACGTACTGCTCGTGCTGGCGGCTGCCCGCGATGTGCTTGGCCTGCTTGTCTGCGTGCACCTCCATGGCTGCGGCGTTCGCCACGCGCCGGTCGCGTTCCTTCTCGGCCTTGGCGCGCTTGATGGCGTTGTCCAGCGCCGCGCGGCGCTCTGCTGCGGTTTTCAGCTCGAAGCCATCGCCGCTGGCCTTGACCAGTTCGCCCACGCGCTTCTGGCTCACGCCTGCCTCGGCTATGAGCGCCTTGGTGTTCGGGTGCGCCATGTAGGCCGTGCGGCTCACCTTCTGGCGGGTGAGGGCGTACACCTTGCTGCCCGTCTCGTAGGGGTTCTCGCGCCCGTGCTCTGCGTTCAGGTGCGGGTACTTCGTCACGAGGTCGCGGCGCTTCTGCTGGAGTCTGCTCAGCTTTATGCGCTCCTTGGTGTTGTCGATGCCAGCCGCTTCGAGCGCGGCGGCCTCGCGCCTCGTGGTGCGCACCTCGCGCTCGATGGCGCGCTGCTGTTGGCTGGCCTGGTATCGCTTCTCGCGCTTCTCGTCGCCTCCGTCGGGGTCGCGCTCGTAGCGCAGCGGCTGGCCCTCCACGTAGATGCCGAAGTCATGCTTGCAGTTCGCGCCGCACAGGCCATCGACAGAGCCGTAGCCCGTCTCGCGGTAGAACGGCGGGTACTTCTTGGACTTGCCCGACAGGCTGAACACGCGGCCCTGCCACTTGGCGTGGCTCTCGCGCGCCCCGCCGTGCGAGGAGGTCTGCACGAGGTCGTGCCCGGTCTCCTCAAGCAGCTCCAGCGTGTTGCGGCTGCCCGCCTGCACCGCTTGGGTGCGGATGTGGCGGCGCATGGCCACGTCGGCCTGCGCCCACGCCCCGCTCTTGTAGTCCACGACGGACACGCCGCGCCGCGCCAGCTTCAGCACGGCCTCGCGGGTGGCCTGCTCGTAGCCCGCCATGCCCGAGTTCACCCGAGCCACGGCCTGCGCCACGACTTCGAGGTAGGCGCGCTGCACGTTGGCGGGCATCTTCAGGTTGTCGCGGCTCACGACGTCCTGCACTCCCGCCGCCGTGGCCCGCGCGGAGTTGTGCAGCCTCCACTGCATCGCCTTGGACAGCGCGCCCATGGCCGTGCCCAGCGTGGCCAGGTCGGCCTCGGCGCTCTTGGCCACGGCCTCGGCCGCAGCCTTGGCAGCCTCGCGCGCGGCTCTGCGGCCCTCGTCGTTCATGGCCTTCTGCACGTCCTTGGCGGCACGCGCCGCCCTGCGGGCGGCCTGCGAGTAGGCGCTGTCGCCCTCGAAGTCGATGGAGCCTATGAGCGCGGCGTAGATGCACACCAGGCGCAGGGCGTATTCGTCCATGGCCCCCTGCGCTGCGTCGGTGAAGTGCTCTATGTAGTCCGGCCCCAGCATCAGGCGAGCCCGTCGCCAAGCATGTCGAACGCGCCGCCCTGCTGCTCGGGCACGTTGGCCTTGGCCTCGTTGCTGGTCTCGCCGTAGAAGCGGCGGCGGTACTCCCACGGGGCCATGATGCCCGCGCCGACCTCGCTCATGGCCATCTCGCGCGCGCTCTGCGTGTCGCTGATGATGGAGTCGTCGAAGTCCACGGTGACGTCGCCGTAGGGCACGGCCTCGCCCCTGATGCTGCGGCACGCGTCGGCCATGCCGTTCACGAGGCGCACGATGGACTTGCGCAGGGCGTTCTCGTGCCGGTGGATGGATCGCATCAGCTGCGAGTTGTCGGCCGCCACCTCCTTGGCGGTCTTCAGGCCCGTGTGCGACTCCCAGGAGAAGTAGCCGTTGCCGAAGCCGCACGCCACCGACAGCAGGCGCAGGCCCGTGTTGATGGCGCTGGCGTTCTCGTCGGCCTTGAGGTCGCTCTGCACGGTCTGGATTTTGGCCGACCCCTCGTCGCCGGGGTTCATGCTGAAGATGGTGTCGTCGGCCTCGCCGAAGGCGTAGTAGGTCTTCGTGAGGCTGCCGTCCGGCCCCTTGTCGGTCTTGGACTCTATGAGGGTCTTGTCCACGAACGTGCGCGGGCGGCCCACGCGAATGTGGTCGAGCAGGGAGGTGGCGGCCTCGTCGACCACCTTCATGGCCCCCACGGCGTTGCAGTACACGCTCGCGCCCATCGCGCAGTAGTCGTAGAAGCGGTTCGACACGGCGGGGCGCACCAGCGCGAAAAGCGGGCGGGTGCAGCGCGTGTCCATGTCGGCGCTGATGCCCTCGACCGCCACCTGCTTGTGCGTCTTGGTGTCGAACAGCTGCGTGAGGATGTGGTAGGTGCCGCCCTTGAGCACGTGGGCCTGGCACTGGTCGTAGTCGCGCCCGGCGACCTCCACGCGGCCCACGAACGCGCACTGCGTGCAGTCGTCGGCGCTCCACGTGAGCGGGACTATCTGCGTGGCGTCGTAGCGCACGATGCGCAGCTCGGCGTCGGGCGTGTAGGCGCTGTCGGTCACGCCTCGCGGCTCGATGACCCACGCGCCCGTGCCCATGGCGAACGCGCGGGCTATGAAGTCGGCGTTGTCCATGGCGAACGATGTGGGCGCGTCGCCGTCCTCTGTCGGCTGCGGCGCGGCCTGGCCGTCCTCGTGCCCCTCGTCGCCGACGCCGCCCGTCGCCTTGGGGTTGGCGAAGTAGCGCGCCATCCAGGCGCGGCGCTCGTCGCTCGTGCTGGAGATGATCGTGCTCTCGTTCATGAGCAGGCTGGCCCACTCGTCGGCCACGAGCGCCGCCGGGTGCAGGCTGGCGCGCTCGCGCTTGTACACGCGGAAGCCGCGCCGCTCGCTGTAGTGGTACCAGCCGTTGTTCGCCGCGAACCAGCCGAACCAGACGCCCACCATGCCCTGCATGCGGGTGTCCGGCTGGTATCCCATGCGGCGCAGCCACGCCTCGGCGTAGCCCGTGTTGCCTCGCTTCTCCATCAGAGGTTGCTCCTTATCCACAGTCCTGCGGCGTAGCCCGCCGCGTCTATCGCGTCGTCGTTCACCTTCGGCAGTGTCTCGGTTATGTCGCCCTGCCCGTTCGACACGTACTCGAACTCGGGGAACTCCTTGGCGGCGAGCGGGCAGCGGTCGGGGTCGATGACTATGCGCGTAAGGTTCTGCATCCACCTGATGCGGCTCTTGGGCGCGTTCAGGCCCTGCTTGAGCGACTTCTGCGCGCCGATGCCCTGCTCCTGGTAGTAGAGGATCATGCCGCGCGCCGCGCTGTCGCACCACACGTCGGCGGCGGGGTCCTCGGCCGCCTGCAGCTTGGCCGCCACCAGCTCGGCGGTCTTGACGTCGATGGCCTCGGTTCCCTGGCGGCTCTCCTCGTCCAGCAGGTACAGCACGCGCTCGTTCTCGTCGTAGCCCGCCTCCATGAACACCCAGGGGTGCACGCTGCCCGCGTCCACGCCGAACGAGCGCAGGGCGATGGACGCGCGCTCCTCCGCGGTGATGGGGCGTATGTCCAGCAGCTCGTCGGGGAACACCTCGGAGCCCGTGCCGATGACCTCGCCGAGCCATTGCCAGCGGTAGGAGTCGGGCGTCTTGCGGCGGCTGCGCTCGGCCTCCGCCAGCGCCGCGACGCTTATCCACTCGGGGTGCTCGTCTATGACGTCCAGGTACGTGGTGTGGCATATGAAGCGCCCGTCCTCGCCCGGGTGGGCCTCCAGGTCGCGCGCCTCCTTGTTCACCCAGTTGCGAGCCGAGCGGGGAGGGTTGTAGCTGTAGAACACCCAGAACATGTCGCCGCCGCGCAGGAACGTGGCCAGCACGCTGCGCACCTCGTCCATGCCGTCGAACTCGTCTACCTCCTCGAACCACACCACGGCGCAGTAGCCGGTGCGGAACTTCGCGGACTTCAGCTTCTTCGGCTTGTCGCATCCCACAAAGCGTATGACCTGCCCGGTGGGGCGGTACGTCACCTCCATGGGGGACAGACCGAAGTCGAACAGGTGCGCCACGCCCAGCACGTCGCACGCCCAGCCTATCTGCTCGTACACGGACGTGCGCAGCGTGTTGCCGACCTTGCGCAGCACGACGGCGTTGGCCTCCGGGTTGAGCATGATCAGCAGCACGATGGCGATGGATATGAACGACGACTTGGTGGAGTTGCGCCCGCCCTTGAACCAGTAGTGCGTGAACTCGTGCGCCTTGATGGAGCGCCACACGCCGGCGAACACGGAGGCCACGACGTCCGAGAGCCTAACCGAGGTCGTCAACGATGGTCACCCCCGCCTCCGCCATGGCGGCCTTCGCGCCGTCCACGCCGAACATGTCGTTGAGCAGCTTCACGCTCTCGGTTATGGCCAGGCGCGCGTCGCCGTTGATGCTGCCCTCGGCCGCCTGGCGGCGGAAGATGGGCAGCGCGCCGTCCAGCACCTCGAACAGCGGGGCGGCCGCGTCCTGCAGCTCCCAGCGGCAGTCCTTGGCGGCCGCGTCGCGGATTTCCTGGATTCTGTGCGCGATTCGTGGGTCGCGCATCAGCTTGGAGGCGGCGCAGCTTATCGAGTTGTAGTTCATCCGCTTGCAGTCGTAGGCCGCGCGGTACGCGTCCTGCTGCTTGGCGCGGGGCTTGGCCATCTCGCGGGCGAACGCCTCCTGCTTCGCCGTGAGCGGCTTGTCCTTCTTGGGCACCTGCGGCCTCCTTCCTGATTAGTTTCGCGCTAGCCAAGCGACGCGATCACATCGCGCTCGCGCGGCGAAAGCGCGAAACGCTCTGCGGCTGCACGCTCTGCGGCTGCACGCTCTGCGGCTGCACGCTCTGCGGCTGCACGCTCTG